>CAJPOF010000052.1 GCA_905372235.1 uncultured Treponema sp. | reverse complement strand
GATATAAAAATAAATACAGCTCTACCTACGATTTTTCATATACGAAAGGATTAGAAGATAACAAAGAATACGAGAAAAGTAAAATAGCGGCTTTATTCAGAAGTAATTGTGTAAATAGTGGAAACGAGATTAGAAACGGTCTTGAAGGTTTTTTATTTTCATCCGCTAACAGCCCATTTAAAGGAATCGCAAGTCCAAAATATTTTGATAAAGTTTTCAGTAAAGATAATAATATCGTGAATGTAGAGACACCTCACTCAAAGAAAGAGTTTGAAAGAATTCTAAAAGAAGCATTCAATTCTAAAAAAGCGATAGGATTAGATACGCACGATGGAGGTGGGAATTTGCACGCTATAACACTTTGGGGTGCTGCATTTGATGGGGATGAAAATATTATTGCAATTTATATTGCAGATAACAACAATCCGAACAATGAAATGATTACCTATGGAATTCGTTATCAAAAAGATATCTATGAAGAAAACGAAGAAGAAAACAATTATCCGTACCTCATAAACTATGCAGTAAAAAAGTCTATTATCAATATAGATAAATGGATAGATAGAATCACCACGCTCGACAAAGGCGAATCGCAGTGGCAGGCATGGAGTAACTCAAACTCCTAAATTAAAATCTTAACTATCAAGAAAAACGCTCTCTATGGAGCGTTTTTCTTGCCGCTTATGCTCAGTGTGTCATCTGCAAACTTCTTGTATGTTGCAAAAACTTCGGCTTTTTCTTACAAGATTTCCGGCTGATGTGTGGTATTCTTTGATATAAAAGTTATCATTTTTTATAGTGGCAGTGAACAAAAACTTACGATGATGAAAAGCGCATTCAAGCATAATCAAACACAGTAAATAATCAAAAATGATGGAAGAAAACAAAATAAACGGAAACTTTTCAGCTAAAAACGGAATAGGCGTGTATGTTTCCAAGATTCATGATGCCGGAGACGATAAATTTCTTTCTTTGTCGTCAACTACAAGAATCGGAAATGGCACTGACAATAACGATGTGTATCTTGGAAAACTCAACAATAAAGGAAAGGGAGCGATGATAAATCTTAATGAAATTCCTTCCGAATCCGTGGTCGCAAGAATTGTGCCTGAAGAATATACCGTGGGAACCGCCGTGCTATACGGGGAGGCAGGAGTTCTTGCTCAAAGTTGTATGAAATTTCCGGTATATCCCAACGGGTCCCAACAGTGGGAAATTGATTTCGAAGGAAAGTTGAAAAAGAAATAATCGGAATTCGCTCGAATCGATTTTCAAAAGCATATTCTAAAATCCGCAGGTAATTTTCTGACAAGCGTTAGAATATGTGTTAAAATGCTTCCCATGGAAAGCAGACCTGAACCAAGAATGCACGAATCCGGAGAGGATTATCTTGAAGCAATCCTTATGATTCAGAACGAAAAGGGCGACTGCCATTCTGTGGATGTGGCAAGAAAACTTGGCGTTACAAAGCCGAGCGTAAGCCGCGCCATGGGAATATTGCGGGACGACGGCTTTATTTTTTTTGACGAAAACCAGATTATAAAATTCACTGAAAGCGGAAAAGCGTGCGCCGAAAAAATCTACGATCGCCATAGACTTTTGACGAATTTTTTCATGGAAATAACGGGAGTAGGAGCGGCGCAGGCGGAAAGAAACGCTTGCCGAGTGGAACACGTCATAGACGGCGACATAGTTGAAGGAATCAGACGCTACATGAAAGGAAAATGATTTTGTTCAGCCGCTGTATTTCCGCTTAAAACTGACGCTAAAAATGCTTTTTAAAAAACGTTGAAAAATTTAGATTTTTTAAAATTCCTGCAAAAAATTAAGACTTTTCGAAAATCAATCAAAATCAATTTCCATTCATATAAAAGTCTTCTGTTTGTACAAGCGTTCTAAAATCACTATAATTTTTTTCATGTCGGGATTTTATGATTTTTATGATGTCGTTGTCGTCGGGCTGGGGCATGCCGGAATCGAGGCGGCTCTTTCGTCTGCGAGAATGGGGCTAAAAACGCTTGCGGTTACTCAAAGTCCCGATACGATAGGCAGAATGAGCTGCAATCCTTCGATAGGCGGAATCGCCAAAGGGAACATTGTTCGAGAGATTGACGCGCTTGGCGGCGAGATGGCAAAGCTTATCGACGGTTCTATGATCCAGTTTAGAATGTTGAACAAAAGCCGCGGCCCTGCCGTTCAGGCTCCAAGAAGCCAGGCGGATAAAATCGAATATTCCCGGCTTGCAAGAAAAACTGTAGAAAATCAGGAAAATCTTTACACGCTCATGGATACGGTTACGGAAATCCTTACGGTGATTTCCGACACGCCTCTTCCGCCGAACGCAGACAGTTCCGCCGAAAAAGGAACGATTCCCGGCGAATCTCGAGGAACTGAAAAATCCGATGCGATGTTTTCAAAAATGCGGCAAAAAGTTACGGGGGTTGCCACCGAACGAGGGAGGCTTATTCCTTGCAGGGCTGTTGTGCTTACGACCGGAACTTTTCTTGGAGGAAGAATATTCATTGGCGACTACGATGCGCCTTCTGGTCGGCTTGGAGAGGCGGTGGCTTTCGGTCTTACGCAAAGCCTTAATCGGCTGGGCTTTACAACAGGAAGGCTAAAAACCGGAACTCCGCCTAGGGTTCTACGTAAATCGATTGATTTTTCAAAACTGGAAGAAAATTCAGGAGATGCGGAAGCGCTTCCGTTCAGTTTTTCAAATTGCAGAATAGAGCGACCTATGGTTTCGTGCCACATGGTCTACACAAACTCCGACACCCACAGAATAATTAGGGAGAACATAAATCGTTCTCCCTTGTTCAGCGGAAAAATAAGCGGAATCGGTCCACGCTATTGCCCATCGATAGAAGACAAGGTAATGAGGTTTTCGGAGCGGGAACGCCACCAGATTTTTGTCGAGCCGGAAGGTTTGGATACCGACGAAATGTATCTGAACGGGCTTTCGTCAAGTCTTCCAGAAAGCGTTCAGGATTCGTTCATGCGCACGATGAAAGGATTCGAGAACGCCGTTCAGTCAAGACCGGGCTATGCCGTGGAATATGACTACGTTGAGCCTACCCAGCTTTTTGCAAGTCTTGAGACAAAGCGTGTCGCGGGACTTTTCAACGCAGGGCAGATAAATGGAACGTCGGGCTACGAAGAGGCGGCGGGACAGGGGCTTGTGGCAGGAATAAACGCAGCTCTTTATTCAAAGGAGCACAAAAAGATTTCAGGTCCTCTTTCGGAACTTTGCGCAAGCGATTTTTCATTCGATGCAAAAAACAAAAATCAAACTGAAAATTTAAAATCCGATTTTAAGATTTCAAAATTTTTGAACGATTTTGAAAAGGATTTCCAAAAAAAGAACGGTTTTGACAATTTTGAAAAAATCCCAACCTACAATCCGTTGATTTTAGCCAGAGACGAGGCGTACATCGGCGTTCTTATAGACGATTTGGTAACGCTTGGAACAAAAGAGCCTTACAGAATGTTCACCGCGCGTGCAGAATACAGACTTAAACTAAGGCACGACACTGCGGACAGAAGGCTTTCCGAATATGCTTTTCGTTTTGGGCTAAAGACAAAAGCCGAGTTTGAAAAAATACAGGAAAAATATGCTGTGCAGGACGAAATCCTTTCCCGATTGCTAAAAGAACCTGACCTAGAAAATCCGGGCTACGAGAACGCTTTGTGGGAAGGTGCAAAAATAGATTTCAAGTACAAATATTACATCGAAAAGCAAGACAGACGAGTGGAAAAACTTCGCAGGCTTGAAAATCTCCATATTCCCATGGACTTTGATTACGGGGCAATTCCTTCGTTAAGTGCCGAAAGCAGAAACAAGCTCGAAAAAATCAGACCTCTTACGCTGGGGCAGGCGGAACGAATCAGCGGAATCAGAAATTCCGACATAATGCTTTTGATGGTCTATCTTAAATAAGCCGAAACTTTTGTGCATAAAAATTGTTCAATCGGCAATCCGTGCGTATAATTGAAGCTGTGAAAAAATAGCCTTGCTTTTTCAGGCGGATTTTTTCATAATATCCGAAACAAAATATTTGTAGGTGATTGTATGGAAAAAACGATAGCGTTGATTCCCGGAGACGGAATAGGTCCTGATGTCGTCTCGGAAGCCGTAAATGTCCTTGATGTGGTCGCAAAAAAATTTAACCACAAGTTCAACTACAGGAATGTCGTCGCAGGCGGCAGTGCGATAGAAAAATTCGGAAAACCTCTTCCTGAAGAGCAGCTTGAATTGTGCAAGTCTTCCGATGCCTGCCTTCTCGGTGCTGTCGGAGGTCCAAAGTGGGATGTTCTTCCGTCGGAACTTCGACCCGAAAAAGCTCTTTTGGGACTGAGGGGAGGGCTTAAAGTGTTCGCAAACCTTCGTCCTGCCGTCATGTGGAAAGAACTGAAATCCGCTTGTCCGCTAAAAGACGGAATTGTAGGCGACGGAATTGACATTCTTATCGTCCGGGAACTTACAGGCGGAATTTATTTCGGCGAAAAAGGCACAAGCGACGACGGAAATGTCGCTTGGGACACGGAAAAATATAGCCGCATGGAAATCGAACGGATTATCCGCATCGGATTTGATTACGCAAGAAAGCGGCGAAAAAAACTTACGCTTGTTGACAAGGCTAATATCCTTGTGTCAAGCCAGCTTTGGAGAAAAATTGCCGACGAAATAAAAACCGAATATCCCGATGTCGAGTTCAATTCGCTTTACGTTGACAACGCTTCCATGCAGCTTGTAAAAAATCCCAATCAGTTCGATGTAATCGTAACAAGCAATATGTTCGGCGACATAATATCCGACGAGGCAAGCCAGATTACCGGAAGCATAGGAATGCTGGCTTCGGCAAGTATAGGCGACGGTTCAGGTCCGGGGCTTTACGAACCTATACACGGTTCTGCGCCGGACATTGCGGGTCTTGATATCGCAAATCCGCTTGCCACGATTCTTAGCGCAGCCATGCTTTTGCGATACGATTTCGGACTTGAAAAAGAAGCGTCCGCAATCGAGGCGGCGGTTTCTTCTGTTCTTGGCGACGGCTGGAGATGCAAGGACATTGCCGGCGACGCTCTTGAAGAGTGTAAGAAAGCCGGAAAACTTGCCGGAACTAAAAAAATGGGGCAGCTCGTATGCTCATATTTAAGCAGATAAAGATCGGTTGCGGTCTAAAAATTATAGGGTAGGTGTTTTTATGAAAAAGAACATTTTGATTTTTGTTGTAGCGGTTTTTCTCTGCTCGAACATTGTCTCTCAAACTAAGGAAAGCATAAAAAACGGAGCTATCCTTCACGCTTTCTGCTGGTCGTTCAAGACAATCGAAGAAAAACTTCCCGAAATCGCGGATGCCGGTTTTACCGCCGTTCAGCCCTCTCCGATAAACACGTGTCTTGAGGGTGATTACGGCGGTCTTGACCTTATGGGCATGGATGCCACAGGAAAATGGTACTACCATTATCAGCCTGTCGACTGGAAAATCGGGAATTACCAACTTGGAACTCGCGACGATTTTATCAGCATGTGCAAAAAGGCAAAGGAACTTGGAATCGGCGTTATAGTCGATGTCCTTCCGAATCATACCACTCCAAGAAAAGACAAGATAAGCAAAGATTTTGTCGACGCTGTGGGCGGAATGGAAAATATGTATCACGAGGGCGAAAAACGGGGAATCTCGAATTTCGGCGACAGGCTTCAATGCACGACCTATTCCATGGGCGGACTTCCCGACGTGAACACTGAAAATCCCAAGTTTCAGGCTTATTTCATGAATTTTATGAACGACGTTATAGACTGTGGGGCAAACGGATTCAGGTTCGACACCGCAAAGCATATCGGACTTCCCGACGACCCTAAAGATCCTAAATCCGTGCAGAACGATTTTTGGCTGATTTTCACCGGAAAAAAAGCGATAAACGGAGTCATGCTCCACGATGCCGAGAACCTTTTCATGTACGGCGAAGTCCTTCAGGACGGTTATTCAAGGGAAGACGAATACGGAAAATTAATGGCCGTTGTGGCAAGCAAGTACGGTGCGATGCTTCGCGCCGGCGCAAAAAAACAGAAATATCTTGCTGCTGGCTTAAAGGATTTCAAGAACGACGCAGGTCCGGAAAGACTTGTAACTTGGGTGGAGTCCCACGATACTTACGCAAACAAGGGCGAGTCCGCTGGGCTTTTGAACTTTGACTTACGTTCGGGCTGGGCGATTATCTGTTCAAGAAAAAATGGAACTCCGCTTTTCTTCTCTAGACCAAAAGGTGCGGAAGGGGTGCAGTTCCCCGGCGAAAGTCAGATTGGAGATGCCGGAAATGACGAATTCAAGCATCCTGAGGTAAAAGCCGTGAATCTTTTCAGAAAAGAAATGATAGGCGAGGACGAGGAACTTTTCAACGGTGCGGACAGTTCCGTTCTTATCGTAAAGCGAGGAAACAGAGGTGCTGTCATCGTGAATGTAGGTTACAAACCGACGGCTGTAAGTTTCCCGATAAATCTGCAGGACGGACAATACAAGGACAAAGCGAACAAGTTGAAATTCAGCGTAAAAAATGGAGTCCTTTCGGGAAAACTTCCTAAAAGAAAGATTGCAGTTGTGTATTGATTCGCTGATTTTCAAGATTTTCTGAAAAAAAACGCCGATGATTGTCAGTTTTTAATACATTTTTCCTAAATAAGATACGTAAGAAAATCTATTTTAGGAAAAATGATGAAACCTGACATACGAGAGCTGACTCTAAAACGCGGCATAGGCTACGCCTCCGACGTTGAGCTTTTAATGCTCATGCTTGGAACGGGAACTAAAAATGTTCCCGTTGACAGGCTTGCGTCCGTGGTGATGAATAAAATCGGAGAGGCGAATCGGGAAAACCTTGTCGACAAGCTCCTTTCCGTAAAGGGCATGGGTGAAGGCAAGGCTTTGACCGTTGCAGCCGCCTACGAATTCGGCAGGCGAAGAAATCTTCATAACAATGCGCTGATTCGGACTCCATCGGACATAGTTCCCTTCGTGCGCAGTTATTCGATTTATCCGCAGGAGCATTTCTTGTGTATAAGTTTGAACGGTGGCCACGAGATTCTTGAAATAAGGGTGGTTTCCGTCGGCACTGTGAACAAGGCGTTGGTTCATCCGAGGGAAGTTTTCTGCGAGGCATTAAAAAACAATGCGGCGGCTGTCATAGTCGCCCACAACCATCCGTCCGGGAATTGCGAGCCTTCCAGAGAGGACATCGAGACAACGGAGATTCTTCTAAAATGCTCAAGACTTTTAGGCGTTGAACTTTTGGATCACGTGATTTTTGACAAAAATTCCTATTACAGTTTTATGGAGCATGGGCTTTTTTTCACCGGGAAATAGATTTTTATTTGCCGCTCAAAATGCTATAATCGCCGGCATGAAAAGATTTAGAG
The DNA here is from genome assembly GCA_905372235.1 of uncultured Treponema sp. Taxonomy (GTDB): domain Bacteria; phylum Spirochaetota; class Spirochaetia; order Treponematales; family Treponemataceae; genus Treponema_D. The sequence continues at coordinate 10,397 of CAJPOF010000052.1, read as the reverse complement.
ACATTTTTTTGTTTTTGCTCTTTGCTTTTGTTTTTTCGGCGTTTTCCTATTCTTTGCCGCAAAAAAAACGGACTTCAAGAAATGTTTTCTCCGAATCAAAATCTGTAAATTCTGAATCGGACTTTTTTACCGAATCGGAAGAGGAAGTTTCTTCTCTTTCTGCGGGCGAAGAAAATCTTTTAAAAAGCATCGCCCCGATTTTTATAGAAGCAGAACCGCCGGAAAGGGATTTTTTGTTGCCCTACGAACCTGAGATTCACGAAGCGCCCGAATCCGTGGAAATCGCAAGCCTTGCCGTAAAGACGAATGTTCCGAACGCACGAGTTTTTATCGATGGAGTTTATGCGGGCTTTTCTCCCGTGTTCGTAAAATGGATTGAGGTAGGACCTCACAAAATTTCTGCATATGCGCCGGGGTATGAGCCTGAATCCCAGGTTTTTCATGTATTGTCCGGAAAATCGAATTCATGCTATTTGACCATGGAACGCATGAAAGGAATCCTTATAATTCAGTCAGACCAGGCGGATTGTCAATACTATTGCGACGGGGTTCTTCTTTCCTCAAACATGAACATAGTCGAGGAAGGTTTTCATGTCGTGAAAATCAGAAAATTCGGCTACAGGGATTTTTCGGCAAGGGTTTTTGTTCCGTCATTCCGCATAAAAAGAATATATGTGAATCTTGAAGAAGCGCCGTTTGAATTGGTAAGCCTAAGCGCGAGCCGTGGAGCGTTCAATCCTTCGTATTCCGGTAATCTTGGCGAATGTGAGATTTCCGCTTACGTTACAAGCAAAGGTTCGGGCGAAGTCTTGATTTTTGATCCGGAGAACAAAGTTGTCTTCAAAAAGAAATTTCCGTTGTTCCGGACTTGGAAACAGGCGTTTTTATGGGACGGCTCCGACGAGTATGGGCAAAAACTTCCCGAAGGCTCGTATGTCGTAACTTTCAATGCGGAAGAAAAATCTCTTTCGACAAGGATTCGCTTGGATTATTCGGTAAAATATCCGCTTTACGATTTTACGCCCGGCGGACTGGGCTTCGGAAGCGTTCCCGCCGCTCTTTCCGTTCCTGCGTCATCTGTATATATCGGAATGTCCATTGATCCTTCAATTAAGAAAGACGGAAGCCTTGAATCTTTTCCGTTGGGATTCTATTTGGATTATGCTCCGATAAAAGGATTGTCTTTTGATATTGGTACGAAGTTTTATTTGGACAAAGGAACATACTTTTACGAAGGCGGCGACGGCAGAAAAAGGCAAGGAACTTATGCCATGGTCGATTTTTCAATGAAATACGCAGGTACTGTCGCAAAAACTTCTTCAATGGATTTTAACATGGGGCTTTCATTGGGCTACGGATATTCAAACTTGTCGTCGTTTTCTCCATATGGAATTGCGTACGGGCGAGGCTTGAACAGCGCTTTTTTGCTTGGACTTGATTTTTCAAAAATATTTTCGGGATTCACGACTCAGATTTTTTTGGACGGACGGGAAGGAGGCGCTTTTGCGGATGAAATTATCTGGAAGAATGCGCTTGCGCTTTCTGCAAGCCCGATAGGAAATCTTTCGCTAAACGCATGGGCTGCCATCCATAGTCTTATTGGAAAAGAAAATTCGCCGTTTCGTGGATTTGAGACCGGCGTTACGCTTTCGATGATGGTGCCTTATACATCCCTTTATCTTACCGGCGGATACCTTATGTATCTTTATTCCGGAGGCGATATGTACAATACCCTTACTTTTGGCGTTAAATATATTTTTAATTGATACCGTTTTTTTGCATTCCGTATTATAATCTATAGATATGATTACCAGAAAAACTAAAATCGTCTGTTCTATAGGACCGGCGTGTAACAATGATGAGACAATTAAAAGGATGATTGAGGAGGGCATGAACATCGCCCGCTTCAACTTTTCACATGGGACTTATGAATCCCACAGGGACGGAATGAACCGGGTTCGGCGAATCTCGGATCAGATGAACGCCAATGTAGGAATTCTTCTTGACACAAAAGGTCCTGAAATACGCACAGGACTTGTGGAAAACGACGGAAAGATAATGATTGAGACAGGTGATAAGGTTGAACTTGTCACTGATGATTCTTTCTGCACCCAGAAAACAGAAAAATCAATCTGTCATCTTTCGCTTTCGTGGAAAGAAGCCACTACAAAGCTTTTCCCCGGAGTTAAGGTTCTTATCGCCGACGGTCTTATCGAACTTATAGTCGATGAAGTTCTTGGCGACAAGATTTTATGTACTGCATTGAACAAGGGTTCTATAGGAAGCCGGAAAAATGTGAATCTCATAGGAGTCCATGCGGGGCTTCCGATAATGTCCGACAAAGACAAGGAAGACTTGAAGTTCGGTGCGGAAATGGATGTGGATTTTATTGCCGCAAGTTTTGTGAGTTTCCCTGAAGAAATCGTCGAGATAAAAACTTTCTTGAAAGAAATTGGACTTAACGCAAGGGTTATCGCAAAAATTGAAAACGAAGAAGGATTCAACAACATAAAACAAATCGTAAAAGAGGCGGACGGTGTGATGGTCGCAAGGGGAGACCTTGGCGTTCAGCTTCCGACTGAAAGAATTCCGCTTGCCCAAAAGACCATGATTAAGGCTTGCAGAGAGGCAGGAAAACCGGTCATAACCGCCACGCAAATGCTTGACTCCATGATTGTGAACCCACGACCTACCAGGGCGGAACTTACCGATGTTTCGAACGCCGTTTTTGACGGAACGGATGCCGTTATGCTAAGCGGCGAGACTGCGGGCGGAAAATATCCCGTGGAATCGGTAAAAACAATGGCTCTTATCACAAGCACCACGGAAAATTCCGAGGAATATCAAAACAGGATGAAACTTGAGGATTTTTCGCATGGACCTGCAACTGAAATTGGTCATATGGTTGCGCATAGTGCGTATATTCTTTCAAGAAATCTTGGAGCAAAGGCGATAATCGTTCCTACTTTGCGAGGAAATACCGCAAGGATGATAGGCGCATTCCGTCCGGAGCAGATAGTCATAGCTGTAACTCCTGAGCAGAAAGTCTGCCGCCAGCTTATGCTTCAGTGGGGAATATCCCCTGTACTTTGCAAACTTGCCGACGATTCTGAAACCATGATTCAAAACGCCGTAAAACTTGCCTTGGACAATGGAGCCGTTCAGCTTTCGGACAAAGTTGTAATGTGCGCAGGAATTCCAATCTCAAGTCCTCTGATGGTGAATGCGATAAAAGTCATTCTTGTCGGAAATGTTATCGCAAGGGGAACCGTTTTCGGAACTTTCTCCGAAGAAAAGATTCGGGCTGCAGGTCGTGTAATCCACGAGGAGGACATGCTTGAACTCAGCAATAAAATCCATATTCACAGGAACATGATTCTTGTGTGCTGGCGGATTACCGAAGAGTTGATACCTGCTTTGCGTGTGGTTGATGGGGTTGTATCGGAATCGGGAAGCGATATTTCAAGTGAAGAACTCAAACTTGTGAACGATTCTCTTGTGTGGGTTCAAAACGTTCAGAATGCCCGAAAAATCCTTGAAAATGACCTTTCAGTTACAATCGACGGAGAGCAAGGCGTAATCTACGAAGGAATCATCTAGGTAAGTCAACTATGAAGATGACTCTCTTGGGGACGGGAACCAGCCATGGCATTCCGTGCATTGCGTGCGACTGTCCCGTATGCCGTTCCAAGGACAGACGGGATAAACGGACCAGGTGCAGTGCTTTTGTCGTGAACAAAAATGCCGACGGTTCTGAAAGCCACATCCTTGTGGATTGCGGACCGGAGTTCAGAGTTCAGGCGATAAAGCGCAGGATAAAGAAAGTCGATGCGCTGCTTCTTACGCATAGCCATGCGGATCATCTTCACGGTTTGGACGACATCAGGGTGTTCAGCCATACAGTTTCTTCGGACCATCGGACGGAAAGCGATGCCGGTGCGGAAACGGAAGGCAGTGGAATGGCGATATACGGAAATTCTTCCACGTTTAAAGATGTGAGGAGCCGATTTTCCTACGTGTTCAAGGAAACCCAAATCGGTGGCGGAAAACCGAAACTTCATCTGGAACGCTCAAAGATTTTGGATGTTTTTTCGCCGCCAGAATTCGGCGACATGAAAGTTACCCCGATTCCCATGCTTCACGGAACGGTAAAGACCACGGGCTGGCTTTTTTCTGTAACCGGAAAAGACAAAACGATTCATTCAATTGCATATCTTACGGATTGCAGCAGGATAAAGGGGCAGAGCATAAAAAAAATCCTCAGAAATTGCGGGACTCTCGACCATCTTGTGATTGACGGGCTTAGAAAAGACCCGCACGAAACACATTTTTCGTTCCTGCAGGCTATGGCGGTTGCTGAAAAACTTTCTCCGACACATACATGGTTCATACATATATGCCATTTAAACTCTCACGTACAGATTCAGGAATACATCGAAACTCATTTGAAGGAATTTCCCGTTTTGGAAAAAATCGTGAAAGACGGCGGTTCTGTCGCGCCCGGATTTGACGGACTTACCATAAAAACTCTGTGAACGCAATAAAAATGACCGCTTCATTTTTGAAGCGGTCGCTCAATTTCTAATTCAAAAACTAAAACTAATTGGTTTCCTGATTTTCCTTAGGAACTCGGACTTTCTTTGTGATCCAGTCGCTTCTGTAGCAACGTGTGCAAATCTTTATCCTTCTTACAGTTCCGTTTCCAAGGTCGGCTCTGACCGAAATCAGATTCGGTCTCCAAGTGCGATGCGTATGATTGAGGGACTTGCTCACCTTGTTTCCGTGCATTACGCCTTTACCGCAAATATCACAAGATCTAGACATATTATACCTACCTAAAATAATTTACAGAAAATAGTTTGGTAAATATAACGGATTCATTCTTTTATGTCAATATTTTAAAATCCGGTTGTGGTTATTTCCCCCTATTATTAAGACAACTTAGGAAACTTAAAAAATTAAGTTTCCGTGAGAACGGTTGTTTCAAGCGGCAAAGATGTTGCCGCTTGAAATAAACTGACGATTTTGCAATGCAAACTTGCAGATTTACGTGTGCGTTCTTCGCACATTAATTGAACAACTTCCAAAGTTGACACTTTGTTCAGTTGTCGAATTTTAAGAAACCTTTTGGACAGCCGCACTTGAGTTCCGAAGCGTAAGCGAAGGAATGGAGCGATAGCGGAACCCTGAAAAGCCTGTTCTTTGCGATTTTATCGCAAAAAGCCGCCCGGAAAAAAAATCAAACGGGGAAATGCGTTTTTTAAGAGATTATTTGTTATTCCGAATTTCTAAACGTTGAATTTGAAGAAAAGCACATCGCCGTCTTGGACAATGTATTCTTTTCCTTCCTGACGGTATTTTCCGGCTTCTTTGATTTTCGCCTCGGAGCCGTATTGCCTCAGTTCGTCGATAGAATACGCTTCCGCTTTGATGAAGCCTTTTTCAAAATCCGTGTGGATTACGCCGGCGGCTTCGGGTGCTTTGTAGCCTTTTTTGATTGTCCACGCTCGGCATTCATCCTTTCCTGCGGTGAAAAATGTGCGCAACCCCATTAGGTGATATGCCTTTCGAGCAAGCGTTGTAAGTCCGCTTTCGCTAAGACCTACGGCATCCATGAAATCTTTTCGGTCCGACGGGTCTGTGATTTCAGAAAGGTCCGCTTCGAATTTTCCGGAAATTACAACAACCTCGGCATTTTCCGCTTCGGCGATTTTTTTTACGACTTCCACGTAATCGTTCGTGCCTTTTTGTATGGAATCTTCGTCGATATTTGCGACATACAGCGTGGGTTTCATCGTAAGAAGAAACATATCTTTTACGGCAAGTTTTTCGTCATCTGTAAGATTTGCCGTGCGCGCACATTTTCCGTCCTGCAAAAGAGGCTTTATCTTTGCAACTGCGCTGTTCCATGGAGCAAGCTGTTTTTCTGCCTCTTTTCCCAACGCCCGGACTGTCTTTATGTTTTTTTCTTCCCGTTTTGAAATTGTCTGCAAATCCGCCTGCGCAAGTTCGTAATTGATTGTAAGAATGTCGCTTTCCGGATCAATCGCCGCCTCAGTGTTCGCATCTTCACGGACGTGCATTATGTCAGGATTTTCAAAACAACGTACCACGTGAGCTATGCAGGCAGTTTCCCGTATATTTGCAAGAAACTGATTTCCAAGTCCTTCGCCTTTGCTTGCGCCTTTTATAAGCCCTGCGATGTCCACGAATTTTACGGTCGCCGGAGTGATTTTTTTAGGTTCATTCACTTTCGCAAGAAAATCAAGCCTTTCGTCGGGAAGAGGCACTATTCCGACGTTAGGGTCAATCGTACAGAACGGAAAATTCTCCGCCGCCGCAGGGGCTGAAGTCAGCGCTGAAAAAATTGTCGATTTACCTACGTTCGGTAATCCGACTATACCGCAATCTAAAGACATGGCGATTCCTTAAAAGGGATTTCAGGATTTTAGCTTTTTAAATGCACTAAACTTATCGAAGAAGACGAAAAATCGTCCTTTCGTGTGCAAAAATCCTAGTGGAATTATAGTTTTTTTGCGGTCTTGGTGCAACGCCCATGTGGAAAAGCGGTTGCATAATTAAAACCCCGTTCACCGCTTCAAAATCCCGTTTTTCTACAAAAACCAAAGTAAGGCTTTACGCTCCGCCATGTGTCGGAAAATTCCTCTCGCCCGAATGAACAGTTTCCGACACAATTATAAATCAAAAATCCATAGCCTACCTGCAATGCGCCCGCCTTGCCATCAATATATCCAAATATCGACATTTTATTCTTTTGCCTGTAAAATGCTCTCATACTGTGCATATTTTGCCGTGCAGAAAAATGCACACAAGGTTAGGCATACTGTTAAGCACAGAAACTTTTGTTGGGCGTTTTCAATCTGATATCTTTTTAAGAGGAGCGTTGCGTTTTATGAAAAAAGCATTGATTTCCGTCATTCCGGCATTATTGCTTGCATCCTGTTCGTTTTTGAATCAACCTGTAGGAGAATATTTCAGCTATTGGGGGTTCGGAGGCATTTGTAACTACTTCCATTGTGAAAGTTCCGAATCAAAACGACGGCGAAGGCATTATAAGTGTTGCTTCCGATAAAAATGCCGAAGTCATACTGAATGTTGCTAATCCCAAGGATTTCAACCTTGTTATGCCGTCCGTCGGCAACACAGAGATGATTCAATTCAATGACTTTGACCCGCAGCCGGTTTTCGGTGTGGATTATATGATTGAGAAACTTTCCTCTAAGGAATTAAAACTCACCTACACCGCACAATTTCTTAAAAAGCATGAATGGGGGCAAAAGGACTTGGGGGCGACACTTACGCTGGTTGCGGACGACAGCAGAAAATTCAAAAAGCCCTACACTTTCAAAATCAAGTCGAATACAAAACCGCCGCAGCCGTCCGTTATTCTTGCCCAAACAAATGAAAGCACTCCCCATTATGTTTTATGTTTGACTGTTCCCGATATGGACACACAAGTCAACGGCAAAAAACTCCACAAGGATATTGCGCAAATCGTAATCAACGAATCTTCATACGAGCTTAAAATAAACGATTCAGGTTTGGACTTTGTAAAACCGATGGACGAAAGTTTTATAACACGGACAGAAGTGACACAACTTACAACTCACGGTGCGGAAGCCGTACCTACAGGAAATTGGACTTTGTTCTACAAGACCGACAGACAAGTCGGCAGTGCATATAAAGAGTACACAGTTACACTAAAAGACCAAAGGGGACTTTCTTCCGAAAAACTTGAAACAGGAACTACTATAAATAAACCTGCGGAAGAAACCGTTACGCTAAACGCAGGCACTCAAGAATCGGGAAGCGGCACTAACGCTCTTCCATTCATCATACAGGCAGCCGGCACAAAGCCCGAAGCGCAGCTTATAATATCATGTACTTCAAGCGGCACAACCGTTCACTGCACTGTAACGGACGTAAGCACGGGAATTTCAAGCGAATACAACGGAAACCCTGCGAACGTTCCGCTCGGCTTAAACGGTGAAAACGAAAAACTCTACGAAGTAAAATACAACACAAAAGGCTACGGCTATAATCCCACAACGCTCAAAACCAAGTATTACAAAATCTTAAAACTGCACACAGTAACGTTCAATGCGAACGGCGGAAAATTTGCCGACGATTCAACTGCAAAAACCGAAACCGTCCTGCACGGACGCACGGTTACAGCTCCTTCGGCATCGCCGACACGGGTCGGAAACGTATTCGTCGGATGGTACAAAGAAGAAGACGGTACAAACGAATGGAATTTTACGGACGACACGGTTAGAAGCAATACCATAATTTACGCAAAGTGGTCCGACAAAGCGGTAGAAATCAAGTCGGACGAAGACGGGGCATGGAAGAAACTTAAAGAAGAAGCCGCAAAAACAAGCGGAGTAAGCGTCATCGTTATAGAAGGTGAAATAAAAGCGACGACAGACAGCGGCAACAGCGGTGAAATTACGATTGGAAGAAATCTTACGATACAGGGAAAGACAGGAGCGGCTTCAGACAAACTCAACGCAAACGGTCAAAACCACCGCATCTTCAAAGTAACAGGCGGCAAAACGCTTACTCTCAAAAACCTTACGCTCACAAAGGGAAAGCCTGACACCTCTGACGAAGGCAGCAACGGCGGGGCAATCTTCGCAAAAGGCGGCACGCTAAATATGACGAACTGCGAAGTTAAAGGAAATAAAGCAGACAACGGCGGAGGCGGCGGTATTTATGCAACAGACGACGTAAGCACGGTATCTTCCGTAACCATTTCAGACAGCACCATTGGCGGCACGGGAGCGGATAAAAACGAATCGGGCAGCAATGATTCAGGCGGCGGCATCTGTATAGGCTACGGCTGCTCCTTGACGATGAAGAATACCAAAGTTATCGGGAACAAGAGCGATCTATCCGGCGGCGGCATTTTTGCAGACACGAAAAGTACGCTTTCCATGGAGCATTGTACTGTGAGCGGCAACTCGGCATACTCCAGCGGCGGCGGCATCCACGCAATAGGCAAGCTCACCATGACAGGCTGTACCGTTAGCGACAATGAGACGACGGGCGACTCGGGCGGCGGCGTGTATGTCTCCGGTACTGCCGAAATAAAAGGCGGAAGTACAATATATCACAATAAGGCAGACGTATCAGGCGGCGGTATTTATATGGCGTCAAGCGGCTCCGGCTCTGTAACGCTCATAAACGCAACAATCGGCGGAGATCAATACTACGACGATACAGACCTCGGTAAAACAAAAGGCAACAAAGCGAAAGACGGCGGCGGTATCTATGTAGCAAGCGGTACTCTCAGCATTAAGGACAGCACTCTTTCCTTCAATAAGTCAACCAGCGGTAGTACTGGCGGTGGCGGCGGCATTAATGCAAATAACGGCACTTTCACCATAAAAGGGTGTACCCTTAAAAACAATGATTCAAGCAGCGGTACCGGCGGTGGTATTAAGGCAGACAACATCACTCTCACCATGACCGGCTGTACCCTTACCGACAACAATGCAGGTGGCGGCGGCGGCGGCATTTTAACAAGCGGTACAAGCTCTCTTACTATGGAAACCTGCACTCTTAGCAACAATGTAGCAAACTTGAATGGCGGAGGCGGCGTGTATGCCAGCGGCAACGCATTCACCATGACAGACTGCACTCTTACCGACAATGTAACAAACTACAACGGCGGAGGCGGCGTGTATGTCGCAGACGGCACATTCACAATGAAAGGCTCCTCACGCATTACCCCGTCAAGCGGAGCGGACGAAAACGCAATCGGCAAAAACGAAGTATTTTTGAAGAACGGCAAGATGATAACCGTTCCCGCCGAATTAACGGGAACTTTACCCGTCGCACGCATTACGCCTGCCACCTATGCTTCCACCACACAAGTGCTTACAGGCGGCGCAGTCGGCAGTGAACACGCAAAGTTCACTGTAACAACGGAATCAGGTACACCTCCGCAGGAATGGATAATAAAAAATGACGGACATTTACAAAAGGCACCGATAACAGTCAGCAGCGCGGATACGCTTGCATGGAAAAAGCTAAAAGATGCGGTTGCTGCGGCGAATGACGGCGATGTTTTTATCATAGACGGTGAAATTAAGGCAACGAACGATACCGATAACTCAGGCGAAATTGAAGTCAAGAAAAACATCACGATACAGGGTAAAAAGACGGATAGGACAGATACGCTGAACGCAAATAAAGATGATTTTGGAACTGTTCCGTTCCGCATATTCAAGGTAGAACCCGGCAAAAAGCTCACCCTTGAAAACCTGACGCTGAAAAACGGCAAAAATAACGAAACAGCTTCCGGCGGTTCTTCTACCCCCAAGGGAAAAGGCGGCGCTATTTATTCGAAAGGGGAGCTTGAAATACGCAAT
>CAJPOF010000051.1 GCA_905372235.1 uncultured Treponema sp. | reverse complement strand
CCCATCAGACTGGGGTTTCCTCTCCCTCCCTTAGACCCACCCACTCTTTCCCGACTGCTTAGGGCTCTGCCCTAAGAACCCGTATATAGGTTCTAATCAGAAGATTTTTCTTCCTGTGATAAAAAAACATCTAGCAAGAATCGAACGAAGTCGCTCGATTCTTGGGGCGGACATGAGAAGCGTTACACAATGAACGGAGCCTAAACATGTCCGCCCGTCCGCCACAATGAACACTCCCCTTCGCACAAAACGGATGTTCCCATCCGTTTTGTGGGGCGGACATACAAAGCATTATCCAATGAACGAAGCCTACCTATGTCCGCCCTCCTACTTGCAAAACCCTTTCTTTGTGTTTAAATTTACTTCCATGTCACTCAATTGCAACGAAATAAATCTGATTCTTTCGGAACTCGACCTTGCAGGTTCGTTCATTCAGGACATAGTTCAGCCGGGTTTTGACACTGTCGCCTTTTATACTTTTGGGGAACACGGCGCACGTACTGTTATTGTGTGTACGGCTCCCAGTTCGTGCAGGATAAACGAGACCCGAAGAAAAATAGTCAAGAATGAAAAGCCCTTGCGCTTTATGGAGATACTGAAATCAAGGATAAAGGGTTCTAGAATCGAGAGCGCAAAGCAATTAGGACTTATGCGGATAATCCTTCTTGAACTGCGCCATGGAGAGGAGCGGTTCAGGTTGTACATACGGCTTTGGAGTGGCGCTGCGAATGTTATTTTATGCGACGAGGAAAACCGTATCCTTGACACCATGTTCCGCCGTCCGCTAAAGGGGGAGATTTCCGGAAAAATCTTTGAATTGCCTGAATTTGATGATACATCTGGTGGTAAGGAATGGCACATAAGGGATTTTTCGGCTTCTGATTTTGAATCCATGGGTGCTAATCCGAACGGCCGGAATGACTTTTCGTCTCTTACTTTCAATGAAAAGATAGATTTGTGGTACTCGGAGAATGCGGCAAGTCTTTCTCGCAAGGCTCTTATCGCTCAGGCGGAAAAATGGTATAGCCAGACCAAGGCGAAAATGCTTTCGGCTCTTGAGAAACTTGAATGCAAGAAAGAGGAATTTGAGAATTCAGGGAATCTGAAGCATCAAGGCGACCTTATTCTTTCGAACGCTTCTCTTTGGGACGGGAAATCCGGATTTCTTGAGTGCAAGGATTTCGAGGATGGAAAGACCGTTCGCCTTTTGATGGACGGCACAAAAAACGCATATGAGAATGCGATGCTGTATTATGAGAACTACAAGAAGGCCCAAAGCGGTTCAAAGGGAATCGTTCACGACATAGAACTTTTGAATATCCGCCTTGAAAAGCTTGAAAGGCAGCGTTCCGAGATGCTGAACGAACAAAATCCCGTGAAAATAGAGCAGCTTTTGCGTAAGAATACCTGCCCCAAGCAGAAGCAGAAAAAGACCCACCCGGGATTGGATTATGTCGTGAACGGCTGGTCAATCCTTGTTGGGCGTGATGCGAATGAAAATGACGAGCTTCTGCGCCACCATGTGAGAGGCTCGGATGTGTGGCTGCATGTCAGGGATTTTCCGGGCGGATATGTGTTCATAAAAAGCAGGAAAGATAAAACCGTGCCGTTAGAGGTCTTGCTTGATGCAGGAAATCTTGCCGTCTATTACTCCAAGGCAAGGAATTCGGGAAAGACGGATCTTTATTATACGAATGTGAAGTATTTGCGCAGGGCAAAGAACGGACCAAAGGGACTTGTAATTCCAACTCATGAAAAGAACCTATGCATAAATCCTGACAAGAGCCGTCTTGAGCGTCTGGAATCTCTTAAACTTGAAGACACTTAAACAATCCGGCTCTAAGAACCGGATTGTCTCAAGCTTTAGAATCGCTCTGCTTTTCTTGACTTTTTCCTGGAAAGACCTGAACTTGAGCCGGTTCTTTCCGTCGGGGTGTGGACATTCGGTCTTCCTTTTGAGCGGAATCCTCTGTCGCTGTCTTCGAATCGTTTTCTTCCGCCGAAATCCCGTCCGCCTCGGCTTCTTTCTCCAAAGCCTCTTTCTCCCCGACCGAAACCGCCTCTGCGTCTTCCGCCGAAGTCGTCTCTGTCGTCCCGCCTTGAACGGCTCTTCGAGAAGTCGCCGTCTTTTGTGTCAACATGCATGTGCGGAACTCGTCCGTCGTCACGTGACATGTCAAGGGCCCTTTTTGCAGCTTCTTTAGGAAGGCTTACAAGCGAGAATGTTGAGGAAACGTCAATCCTGTCTACTTGCTGCCCTGAAATATGCAGGAGTTTGGAAAAGTAATCCGCCAAAGCCTTTGCATTGTATCCGTCTTTTTTGCCGAGCTGGACGTAAAGCCTTGTCTGGTCGGATTTTGAGCCGCCGCTGCGTATTCTTCCGTAACGGTCTCTGTTCAGTTTTGATGCATACATCACTGAAAGGACGGCGGCAAGCACATCCTGCGAGTCGTTGTTTTTGCAGAGTTCGCCAGCCATTTTTTCAAAGTCGGGGGAGACCTTTATCAGGGTTGAATTTGAGTTTATCGTGTCTACCCGTTCCATTTCCTTGAAGAAATGTTCCTCGGTCTCTGTGTCCGTTACGTTCGTGACTGTCTGAATTTCCTCGTCGCTTTCGCCGAGCGGTTTTGATTCCTGTTCAGTCTCCGAGGTCTCATTCTGACCTTCCGTCAGGTTTTGCGCCTCGGATGTGGGGTTGTCTGTGGCTTCGGTGTTCTCCGCCTCTTTTTCGGAATCGAGTTTCTCGTGTTTTTCTTCGGATTTGGTCTTTTTTTCCGGAACAGGAATTTCGTTCAGTCCGAGTTTTGCTTTGAGTTCCTGGAAGATTCGGCTGCGTTTCTTTTCAAGAACTTCATCGATGGACGGAATCTGCTCTTCCTTCATTTCGCCTTTGCTTGCCCGTTTTACGGATTTCTGAAGGAAAGAGAGTTTTCTTGTCTCGTTTGCGCAGACAAAAGTTACTGCGATTCCTGTTGAACCTGCGCGCCCTGTCCTTCCGATTCTGTGAACGTATGTCGCCGCATCGAACGGAAGCGAAAAGTTTACAACGTGGCTTAGACCGGTTATGTCTATTCCGCGGGCGGCTACGTCAGTCGCCACAAGGACGCGAGTCTTCTTGATTCTGAATCTTGCAAGTATTTTTTCACGCTGGCTTTGAGGAATGTCCCCGTGGAGGGCGGCGACCTCATAGCCCTTTTCGTCCAATGCCTTTGATACGTAGTCGGCATCGCTTTTTGTCTGTGTGAACACGAGTCCGTAGAAATCGTCTGCGATGTCGATAAGGCGGACAAGCGCATCAATCTTTTCGTTCTGGCTGAGTATCCAGAATTTCTGGTCTATCAAAAGCGGTTCGTCGATTACGCCTTCTTCTTCGACTATTTCGTAGTCGCCCATGAATTCACCGGCAATTTTAAGAATGGGAGCGGGCATGGTCGCGCTGAAAAGAAGGATTCTTGCGTCGGGGTTTGCCTGCTGGAATATTGCTTCGATGTCGTCGATGAATCCCATGTCGAGCATTTCATCGCCTTCGTCAAGGATGAAATAGTCGATTTTGCTTATGTCCAAAGTTCCTCTTTCAAGATGGTCCTGTACACGTCCCGGAGTTCCTACGACTATTTCACAGCCGCGCCGCAAGTCCTTTATCTGTGTGGAATAGGATGCACCGCCGTAAAGCACGCATGAATAAGGCCCTTTTCCGTCGGCAAACGACTGCATCTCGTTGCATGTCTGAATCGCAAGTTCTCTTGTCGGTTCAAGAATCAAGGCTTTTACCTGACCCCTTGTGCCTCTGAGTTCCTGCATTATCGGAAGTCCGAATGCGGCTGTTTTTCCCGTACCCGTTCTTGCTCGTGCTATCATGTTGGCTTCGCCTGAAAGCAGGCGGGGAATCGCAAGTGCTTGTATTGGAGAAGGGGTTTTGAATCCTTTCTTTTCGACCGCTTTTAGGGTTATTTCGTCCAGCCCAAGATCCTCAAAAGAGATTCCGGAATCTTCCGACGACTCAACAATCTGTTCCTCGATAGGAACGATTTCTTCGTTTTCTAAATTGTCCATAAATACCTGTTATCCTAGTTCTGCACGCTTTATAAATCATGTGAACTAAAATACAGGTTTGTTCAGATTTACATTTCGTGTAGCAAAAATAAATGCGTCGCACGCTTGGCGCAACGCAGAAGAATATATAGAAATATGGAAGAAATATCAAGCAATTGATAGAAAATTTCGCATACAATGCAGTGTTTCCATTAAATGCGATATGATTGGAGGTCAGACAGACAAAAAACAAGTCGCCTTTATTCTTCCTCTTCTTCCATGTTCGTTATGCTGGTCTGAATCAGTGTTGTAAAAAGATATATTTTCTTGTAAAGCTCTACGCTGAATTCTTTTATAGGCTTGTCTGCGAATTTTTCCAACTCTTTCCAGTTTGCGATTATTTCCGGCTGGTTTTTTGCGTAGTCGTCCACAAGGGATTTTATTATCTTTCCCATGGAAATGAGATTCCTTGTGCAACCCACCAAAAATTTGTATGCGGTCTTGTTCGCATCGTTTATCAACCTGTTTGCGATGTTTTTCGAGCTTGAGTCCCTGTCGGTTTTTGGAAGCAATGTTTTTATCCTTATTCCGATTGGAGCGTCTTCCGCCAATTCTGCGTCGAACGAAAGAATCTTGTCGGTGCATGAAAGAATCCAGTTGTACGACTCCGAAAACGGTCCTGAAAGCGCCTGCGTGTTCCATTGTCCCCGAACAAGGAAAAGGTCGTAGTATTCTCTTATGTCTTTTTTGAAAATCTCTAAAAGGAATGTCTTCAGGTATTTCATCGCCTCGGCGTTGTTGAATGTGGCAAGCTTTTTGTTCCTGAACGTGGTGTTCCAGTTTTCGCTGTAGTTTCTTAGCGGAACTACGTCTATGTCCGGGAAAAGCTGTGCGCATATGTTTCCGGCTTTGTTCGCCTTTTCATCGGCGGCGAGTTTGTGCAAAACCGCTTCGGCGGAAGATTTTATTTTCTCAAGAAACGGCTCTACTATGCTTTGTCCGCCTTCGTTTACTTCGCAGATAAGATTGGGGTTTCCTTCGGAAAGTTTTACGATCAGTTCCAACGCACCGGATGATTTTAGGCTTGAAAGACGAGCCAAAATCCTTTTCCAGTTCTGTAGCGTTATCGGTTCGACGCCTTTGTGGGCTCGCAAAAGTTTTATGCAGTCCGACCAGTCTGACTCCGTAGAGATGTTCCATGCCACGCTGATGAAGTCCCGTATTTCGCCTGAGATGTATTCCGCATTTATTTTCTCGAAATTCGGCATGGAAGCAAAATCCGCTTCTTTCATCCCTTTGTTGAATTTTTTTACAAGAAAATAGAAGTCGAACACGCAGAAATCTTTGAGCGTGGAAAGCTGCCTGTAAAGATTTTCTATTTGATTGATTTTTTCAAGCGTAAAGAATTCCGAATATTTTGCGAGGCGTTTTTCGGTTTCCTCTTCGATATGGCTTATCGGAATCTGCTTTGCGAGCTTCATCAAGTTTTCTTCGGAAAGGCTTTCTTCGATTTCTCGGATTTCGTCTGTGGTGTAGTAGTTTATCGCCAAAGTCTTCAATAAATTCGGGCTTGGGAGATTCTGGAACATTGTCTGGGCAGGGTAGATGGTCTTGTAGAGTTCGAAGAAGAATTTTCCCATCGGCGGAAGGGCTTCGTTTCCCTGGAATTTGTAGAATTTGCTGTACTTTGTCTTTCCCAGGCTTTTTGAGATGAGCCGCAATTGCTTTCGCTTTGCCGCTTCGGGATCGTTCGAGCCGAAGATTGTGTCCATTATTCTTTGGAAAAAATTGTTTGAGTTCCCCTTTTTCATATGTTAAATATAAATAATAACGGATTTTATGTCAAACTTCTGAGGACATTACGGGCATTATAAAATTTTTCGATAGATAATTGTATAGTTATTCAATATAATTAAAGCAAATCAAGTTTATTATGGAGTTTGCTTATGAAAAAGATTATTTTGAAAATCGTCGTTTTTGTTCTTGCGGCTTTTGCTTTTGCGGATACATTCAACCCTCCTGTCGGGGCGCACAATATTTACAATCTTTCAAGTCCTACGCAGCTTGCCTCGGCTTCTTCTGCAGCCGGCGGTGGAATTTTCATGCCGGGTCCTGATGCTATTGCGTTCAATCCTGCGCTTACAGCCACGGAGCAACGTATTCAGCTTGACGTAGGATTTTCTGCTTTGGTTCAGACTTTGGCGAACAGGAACAGCGGATTTTCATTTCAGACGGGAATCATGATTCCTACAAAATTCCTTGTGTTCAGTTCCGTTGTGAACGGTCTTCTCACTCCTGTTGACGAAACCGCGCTCGCTTTGGGAAACTCGCTGAACGCAAAGGCGGGGCTTTCAAAGGAAATCACGGAGCGGCTCAGTTTGGGGCTTAGCCTGAGCGGAGGAGTTTTTTGGGGAGCGAAAACCGACTGGGCTTTGGGAGCCGATGTCGGAATCTTGTACAATTTCGGAGAACTGGGATTTTTGAGGGATTTCAGGCTTGGCGTTTCGGTTCTGAATCTCGGAAAATATTACAACGATGTTTCGCTGAAGGGCGTAAAGAACAACGCCATCACGGTGAATTTTCCGACTCTTGCGACAACTCGTGTGGGAATCGCGACCCTGCTTGTAAAGACAAAGCCGTTCAGTGCCGGATTTTCGTTTGATATAGCGACTCCTTGTTTTATGGATCTTGTTTTGGACGCCGGATTCCAAATGAGTTTCTTCGATACGGTTTTTGTAAGCGTTGCCGAAAGCATGGATCTTGTGGAAGTTTTGAACGGATACAATAATTTTCTTCCATCCATAAGCCTTGGCGTGAAATTTAATTTCAATGCCAAGAACAATGAATATCTGAAGAGCCGCAGCTGGGATTCCAGCCAAATGCTTACAAGCGTGGCATGGCAGGAGCGTTACGACACCGTTCATGCGGCTTCGGCAGGGCTTAGGCTTTATCTTGGTCAGAAGGACACGACTCCACCTGAGATTAAGATGTGGGCTGATGAGGAAGAATAAATCCGGAACTTTGCGGACAGAGAATTTTTGAAAAATGAGAACAAGGCTTTCCAAAACTTCGATTTTTGGACAGTTTCCTTGATTTTATGGGAGAGGACACAAATCTGTGTAAATGGCACTGCTTTGTGTTTTTTCAAGTTTGCTAGGTTGCAAACTTGTATATTTTAGACACGTTCTTGTTTCGCTACGAACGTGTTTAAAAAGTCAAGAAGAAATTTGAAACTTTCTTCTTGACTTTTTATGGGAGACAAAGATGAGAAAATCAATTCTAGTAAAATCCGTCGCATTGGCGTTGCTTTTTGTTCCGACGGTAATTTCGGCTCAAAAAAAGGAAAGATATTTTTCTCCGAACAATGACGGCGTTCGGGACGAATTCGTGATTCCTTTGAAGATTTCCGACAAACGATACATAACTTCATGGTCGTTGACGGTTGAGGACGAAAACGGAAAGGTCGTAAGGACAATCGGAAACAAGGTTGCGCTTCCAAAGACGCTTACGTTCAGGCGCTTTTTCAGGCAGCTTGTCGCCGTCAAAAAAGGCGTTTCGATTCCCGAAAGCGTCGCATGGAACGGCGCGATGGACAACGGCGAAACCGCACCCGACGGAAAATATTTCTATTATTTTTCGGCATCGGATGACAACGGAAATGTAGGAACTACGGAAAAATACCCTGTAGTAATCGACACCGTTTCGCCCGTGATTTCGCTCTCTCAGCCTGCGGACAAGATTTTCGGCGAGGGTGCAAAGTCGGAACTCAACATAAGGCAGACGGGTTCTGTAGAGGACAGCTGGATAGGAAGGTTCAGAAATGCCACCGGCGATGTTGTAAGAACAATCGAATGGAAGAACGCAGAGCCTTCCGCATTTAAATGGAACGGTACGGACGACGAAGGACGCACCGTCCCCGACGGAGTTTATTCTTACGATGTTTCAGCCACGGACAGGGCGGGGAACGTCTCAGAACCGGCTTCAGTTTCGAACATAATTTATTCGGCTGAAAAACCTGCCACTAACATCGTTCTTAAAAGCTCAAAATATTTTTCTCCGAAAACAGATTCAAAGAACCAAAGCGTAAAGTTCGACGTGGTGATTCCCGTTCCCGAAAAATCCAGCGGAAACAAACTTACTTCATGGGAAGTCAAAATAACCGACAAGAACGGAAAAGTTTACAGGTCTTACAATCTGAAAAAAAATGGGGAGATTCCGCCCGACTCAATCGATTTTGACGGAATCGGCGACGACGGAAAATTGATTCCGCAGGGCGTGTATTCTGCCGTTGTAACGGCGGGCTACCTCAACGGTTACGAGCCGCTTGCTGTCCGCTCCCCCGAAATCGTTCTTGACACGACAAAACCTTCTGCTCAGATTGCCGTTTCTGATAAGATTTTCGGAGCTGGCGCAAAAACCCAGGTGAAGATTTCCATGCTGATTGATTCCACGGGAAAATTTGCTTCAGTTCCGACGTGGAAAGGAAAAATCTACGATGCAAAAACGCCTTCTTTTGTCGTAAAAGAATACGATTTCGGCGAGTTTCCGCCCGAATCCATTGAATGGAACGGATTTGCCTCGAACGGAAAACTTGCGCCCGATGCAAAATATATGTTCGAACTCAGGGCGACCGACCTTGCGGGAAATACCGGCGTTATGACAAGCCAAGACACATTCGAGCTCAGTACAAAGGACGTGAAGATTCTTCTTTCGCCGAGCCTTGCCGCATTCAGCCCCAACGCTGACAGGATTAAAGACACGATTTCGTTTTCGCCTGTGCTAAAAGATGCGGATGGAATCGCAAACTATTCACTTTCGATTCTTGATTCCGCCGGAAAAAAAGTAAAGACGTTCAAGGGAACTTCAAGCCTTCCTGCAAGTTTTGTATGGGACGGAAAGGACGAAGGCGGACTTGTAGTTCAGGACGGACTTTATTCTGCCAGCCTTGAGATTGTTTCGACAAACGGCTCTTCGGCAAAGGTTTCGACTTCTTCGTTCGGCGTGGATACGGTTTTCCCGAGCCTCGAGGCGACTACCCCATGGATGGCATTTTCGCCAGACGGCGACGGAAACCAAGACACGATTCCTGTGATGATAAAAAACAGCACGAAGGAAAGTCTGTGGAAAGCGGAGATTTTGAATTCGTCGAACAAGGTCATAAAAACTCTTACATGGAAAAATAACATAAGGACCGATGGAAAAGATATGTTCGATTGGGACGGTTCGGACGGTTCGGGAAACAGGGCTGCGGACGGAAATTATTCAATCGAGATTTCCGCTGAAGACGAAGCGGGAAATGCGTTTTCGACAAAACTTCCCGGAATCACGCTTGACAGCCGCGACACAAAAATCTACGTGACTGCGGAAAACGACGGAATCTCTCCGAACGGCGACAAGATTCTTGACACCCAAAAGTTTGACATTCGTGCGACGGTTGCGGACGGAATCCTTTCATGGAACTTTGACATACGAAGCGAAAACGGCACTTCCGTCCGTTCGTGGTCGGAAAAAGACAGCGCAAATCTTCCTTCTGCGATAACTTGGGACGGTCTTGGAAAAGACGGAAAAGTTGCGGAAGGAAATTTCATGGGGACGCTTAACGTCGTCTACAAAAAAGGAAACAAGGTTACGTCGATGTCATCTCCGTTTGTATGCACGGCGATTCCGCCGAAACTTTCGGTAAACACGATGCCCGAATATTTCAGCCCGGACAACGATGGCGTGGACGACGACCTTTTCATAAGACTTGCAGGTGTTACAAAAGCCGCAATCAAAAACTGGTCGTTTATCATAAGAGATCCTAAGGGAAGTCCTTTCTGGCAGACAAAAGGCACGTCTTCCATAACCGAACGGATAATTTGGGACGGACTTTCCAATGTTCAGAAAAATTCCGGTGGAATGGCTGAGCGTGTTCAGTCAGCCATGGATTATTCGTATGAGTTTACGGTTTCCGACAATCTTGGAATGACCAGCGTAGTGAACGGGGTGATTCCCGTTGATGTTCTTGTAATCCGTGACGGAAATGTGCTGAAAATGGCGGTTCCTTCTATCATATTCCGTTCGGACAATGCCGACTTCAAGACAAAATCTGAAGCTAATAACGGACTTGCTCCTGAGCAGGCGGCGAACAACGAACGTGTTCTAAAACGAATTGCGGAAATCCTGAATAAATTCAAGGAATACAAAGTTACGATTGTGGGACACGCAAATCGTGTTACCGACAACGAAGCCGAAGAAACCGAGGACAACCCGAAGAGTTGGGGGCCCGCGTTGATTCCGCTTTCGGCAAAACGCGCGGAATTCGTGAAAAATTACCTTACTAAAAACGGCGTGAGCGGAAGCAGGCTTGCGACGGAAGGAAAAGGCGGAACGGAACTCGTTGTTGATTATAAGGATAAAAACAACAACTGGAAAAACCGACGGGTTGAATTTATTTTGGAAAAATAAAAATATATTCGGGGCTGTTCTTGCGTAGGCTTTTAAGCCGGAAAGAGCGGTCCATTTTTCGATTTGGAATTATATGCGGCGGAGACGAAAAATTATTTTATCTCCGCCGCATTTTTTTGAAAGAGCTTTGATTTTTCGCACATCAAAACTAAAAATGAACTCGAAAAATGTTCTGCGTTTTTTAATCAAAGATAAATCGCTATCAGGGAAATGAAGCCGCCGATTATTAAAATTATTCCTGAAATCGATAGGATTATTTTTATGCTTTTCTTCTTTTTAAGCAATTCCGTGAAAAGCAGCCCGAAAATCAGAAAAAATATTCCGCCAAGGATTTCGAAAGTCGCAAGAACGTATTTCGGCATGAAAATTTTTATCATTATCGTTATGAGCAGGAAACTCAGATTGTATATGAGTGAAATTTTCCCGACTTTTATGGACGCAGTTTTTGCTTCCGGCGACAAAGCGGGATTTTTCTTTGCCCGGCTTATAAAAAACGGACCGTAAAACAAACACTGAAAAGCGATGTAGGTAATCAGGATTATGTCAATCATTTTTTCTCCGTGCATATTTTCTACGAATTGCCGAGGATTGTAAAGTCGTCTTTTGTTTTTTGAATGGGCAATCTCCGTTTACAAGATTTGCGAAAGCAAATCTTGGGTTGGGGCTACAAGAAATAAACAGATGAAGGAGATGTATCAAGCCCCAACCCTCTACTTGAGATTATGGAATTTTACGGCTAGAATGAGAGCCGTTAAAAATAGACTGGGGCGGGTAGATGGCTTACGTAAAAAATCTTTTTGACCATAATTTTATTCAATACGCAAGTTACGTCATTCGGGACAGGGCGATTCCCGACATCATAGACGGTTTTAAACCCGTACAGCGGCGTATAATCCATACCCTCATAAAGACGGACGACGGGCGTTTTGTAAAGGTCGCCAATGTAGTCGGTAAGGTCATGGCTTATCATCCGCACGGCGATGCTTCCATATATACCGCACTTGTGAATCTTGCAAACAAAGAACTTTTCATCGACAAGCAGGGGAATTTCGGAAACCTTTATACAGGCGATGGTGCTTCCGCTCCAAGGTACATCGAATGTCGTCTTCGTTCCGTTACTCAGGAAATCCTTAACACGAATCCAAAAATTACTCGATATGTCGAAACCTATGACGGAAGGGACATGGAACCCGTCGCTTTTCAGGCGAAACTTCCGCTCGTCCTGATGATGGGTGCTGAAGGAATCGCAGTCGGAATGTCGACCCAGATAATGAGCCACAACGCTCACGAGGTGATTGAAGCGGAAAAAGCCTGCCTCAAAGGCGAAAAATTCCAGCTTTATCCTGATTTTCGTACCGGCGGTCTTATGGACGCAACCGAATACAAAGACGGACTTGGAAAACTCGTTGTCCGGGCAAAGATGGACACTTCCGACGAAAAAAAAATTATCATAACGGAACTTCCATATGGTTCTACGTCGGAAAGCCTGATTGATTCCATCGAAAAGGCAGCAAAAAGCGGAAAAGTGAAGATTGCCTCGATAAACGATTACACTGCAAAAAACGTAAATATCGAGATAAAACTTGCCCGCGGCGTATATTCAAAGGATGTGGTCGATGCCTTGTACGCATTCACCGATTGCGAAAAGACAATCTACTGCAATCTCCTTGTGATAAAAGACAATATGCCTGTTCAGATGACTTGCACTCAGGTGATTCAATATCACGCAAAGCAGCTTACAGGAATTCTGAAGGCGGAACTGGAACTTGAGAGGCAGGAACTTACGGAAAAACTTCATCTTAGGACTTTGGAACGCATTTTTGTGGAAGAACGCATCTACAAAAAAATCGAAGAGATGAAAAGCGAGGAAGCTGTGGTTAATGCGGTCAAAGTCGGATTCAAGCCGTTTTCCGCTGAACTTATCCGAAGCATCACTGACGAAGATGTCGAGCATCTTCTAAAAATCCCTATAAGGCGCATTTCCCTTTATGACATAAACAAAAACCGAAAGGAAGTTCAGGCGATAAACGCAAGGCTAAAGGAAATCGGAAGGCTTTTGCGCCATCTTGTGGAATACGCCGTAAGTTATCTTGACGGCATCGAACAGAAACTTGATCCGGAAATAAAAAAACGCCGCACGAAAATTTCAAAAATCAAGACCGTGGATGTAAAAACCGTCGTTAAGCGGGACATTCCTCTAAGATATGACGAGCGGACTGGTTATCTTGGAACGGGCGTTTCGGGCGGAACGGAACTTTTAAAGATAACTCCATATGACAGGGTGATTTTTGTCCGGAAAAGCGGAATCTATTCCATTACCGAAGCCCCTTCCAAAGTCTTTGTCGGACCGGAACTCAGGTTCTGCGGGCTTGCCGACAAAGATTCCATCGCAAAAGTGCTTTTTACAGTTCTTTACAGGGACGGAGAAAGTCAATTCGTATATATAAAAAGATGCAAAGTGGGCGGCTACATAATGAACAAAGATTATTTTTTCGCCCCGGAAGGAATGGAAGTCCTTCATGTCGATACAAGAAAAAACTTCAAGTTTGAGTTGAACTACGTTCCAAAACCAAGGCTAAAAATCTTGAAGGAAACTTTCAGGGCGGATTCTTTTCAGGAAAAGGGGCTTAAAGCCTTGGGCGTTCGTGTTTCGGCAAAGGAAGTTGAGTCCGTTTCTGTGGAATCCTAATTTTTCTTTTGCATGAAAATATTTTGATTAAAGGAATAAAAAATGAGCGACATAATTATTTATACGGACGGCGGATGCCACGGAAATCCGGGACCCGGAGGTTGGGGACTCGTTGTGATTCAAGGCGATGATGTAAAATCGCTTTCAGGCGGAGAAAAACTTACCACGAACAACCGCATGGAACTTACGGCGGCAATAAACGCTTTGGACTGCGTTACGAAAAATCCTTTTCACGCAGGGAAAAAAATCGAAGTGAATATCGACAGCCAGTACGTCAAAAATGGAATAACTTCATGGATAACAAACTGGAAGAAAAAAGGATGGAAAACTGCGGACGGAAAACCTGTAAAAAATCGGGAACTTTGGGAAATCTTAGATTCATTGTGCCAAAAACTTTTTTCGGACGGCTGCAAATTGGACTGGATATGGGTCAAAGGACACGCAGGAATCGAATACAACGAAGTATGCGACAATCTTTGTCAAAAAGAAATAGCAAAATTTGAATGAGAAGCGGTTTTGCCTTGTCTTTGGAAAGCGACAATGAAAGAGGAGAAAAATTATGCGGATAGATTGCCCTAATTGCGGAAAATCCATAGTGCTTGAATCCAACGTTTACGATTCGATTGCGAACGAAGTTCGTAACGAGCAGTTTGACATTGAACTTGAAAAACGTGCCGCCTCGCTGCTCCATCAGAAAGAATCGGAAGTGGCTTTGGCTGTAACAAAGGCGGAAAATCTAAAGGAAAAGGAAATTGCTGAACTAAAAGCAAAACTTTTCGCTGCGAATTCCGCTTTGGCTTCAAAAGAAGAACAGGCAAAGTCCGAGTTAAAACTTGCCCTTGCTCAAAAAGAAAACAAAATCACGGAACTTGAAGGAAAACTTCTTTCAAGTCAAAAAGATTCTGAACTCGCCGTAAAATCTGCGCTTCAAGAAAAAGTGGGCGAAATAATCCGACTTAAAAGCGATCTTGAAATCGCAGAGGCAAAATCCAAAAACAACGAAGCGATTCTGAAAGAACAGTTTGCCGGAATAATCAAGGCGAAAGATGAAGAAATCGCATTTTACAAAGATTTTAAGGCAAAGGAATCAACAAAACAGATCGGCGAAGACCTTGAGCAGTTCTGCCTTACCGAGTTCAACAAAAACAGGGCGATAGGATTTCAGAACGCATATTTTGAGAAAGATAACAAAGTTTCTTCAAGCGGAAGCAAGGGCGATTTCATTTTCCGGGAATCAAGTGCGGACGGCGTGGAATTTATCTCGATAATGTTCGAGATGAAAAACGAGGCTGACAGAACCGCCACTAAAAGCAGGAACGAGGATTTTTTCAAGGAACTTGATAAGGACAGAAACGAAAAAAAATGCGAGTACGCCGTTCTTGTGTCCATGCTCGAAAGTCAGAACGATTTTTACAACACGGGAATCGTTGACGTTTCGTATAAATATCCAAAAATGTATGTTATTCGCCCTCAATTTTTCATTCCGGTGATAACATTTTTGCGGAACGCAGCATTGAACACGCTGGATGCAAAACGGGAACTCAAAGCCATGCAGGTGCAAAACATGGACATAACTCACTTTGAGGAAGACCTTAATAAATTCAAGGAAGGATTTGGGCGCAACTACAGCCTTGCAAGCCGCAAGTTCATGAGTGCCATAGACGACATAGATAAAGCGATAGCGAACCTTCAGAAAATGAAAGAAGACCTTTTGGGTTCTGAGAACAACTATCGCCTTGCAAACAGCAAACTCGAGGACCTTAGCGTAAAAAAACTGACAAGAAATAATCCGACGATGAAAAAGAAATTCGACGAACTTGAACGATAAACCTAAGTCGATTTTTTATGCATTTTAAGGTCGTCTTCCTAACTGGAATATTCGTCTCCGTTTGGCATAGCGATTTTTGGGGTGTTCCCCGCTTTTTATGCGAGCGAAAAAAAATCTCTTGCATAATGAAAAACATTCCGTGTGTTAGAACAATGCAAAATCATTCTCTAAGGCAAGAAAATGTGTTATAGCATTTTCACTTTTTTAGAGTTGAATCCATTTTTACAGGAAGAATCGCCATGAAAAGCAGAAAAACTTTTTCTTTTGCCATAATTTTTGTCTTAGGAATTTTGTTTTTGCAGTTTTTTTCAGGTTGCGATAATTTTTTTAAGGGTTCTACGGATTTTTCTTCGGAAGAAGTTTTTACGCTAAAAGGTTCTTTGAACATGACTGGCGGCGTTCCTTTCGTGCTTTCAAATAACGCAGGAACTTCAAGGACTACAGTTCCTTCCATTCCGATGGACCTTACATACTCGGTGAATGCAAAAAACGGAACTAAAAACGTACAGGCTGTCGTAACGGGAAGAAGTTTTTCGATTCGTCTTACAAGCGGAACTTGGACATTGACCGCAAAAGGCATCTCAAACGGAAAAAAAGTTCTTGAGGGAAGTTCCGAAGTTACTCTTTCTCCGGGCGTTTTTTCAGAACCGGGCATTTCGATTGTCATAAAGCCTAAGTCCACTTCCGGCGGAAAAGGAACGGCGGCTCTTTCCGTTTCCGTACAGGAATATGAAACTTCAAGCAACATGGGAAGTCTTGCCGTAGGAAGCGTAAAAGTCGCCTGGGAAATCGGTGGAACACAATACGTCGAAAAAATCGATTTTCAAAACAAGACGAGCGCTACCGTTGCGTCCGGGACGGTAAAAACAAAAAATATCACTATGAACACCGGAAGCGGATATACGGGAACTCCTTCGGGTTCGTATACGCTTGCGCTTTCGTTCTATAATTCCAATGATTGCACGGGAAATCTGCTTTATTTTTGCGCCGAACAAGTAAATGTCTTTGACAATCTTACGACCGATACATGGATTAACAGCGGCTCTAGTTATATGAAAACCGATTCGTTGGGAAAAACCGTCTTAAAAATCGACGAAGAACTTGTAAAATCCAATATTCGCAAGGATTTTTATGTTGACGGCGCATCGGGTGACGACATAGACGGAAACGGCGAATATTTTAAGCCGTTCAAAAGCGTAAGCAAGGCTTCAAGGGCGATAATTTCGATACTCTGCGGCGAGGTTGTTGATTGTCAAAAGCCGGCTTGATTCATCTGCTATTCTCAAAATTCAATATTCGACCTTATAAACAGCGTATATCTTTCATAATGTTGACTAAACGAAAAAAATAACGGATAGTTATGCAGATGCGGAGGATAAACGTATGAAAAACAAAATTTTTATTTACGCTGTGTTTGCAGCTCTTCTTTTTGCCGCGTGCAAAAATGATCCGGAATCGGAAAATCCGCCTGCACCCAAAACCGTTCATGTACAGGATATTTCTATAAAGAATCCGATAAATCCTGTTTCTTTGGTAAAAGGAACGACATTTCAGATTGAGGCGACAGTATTACCTGAAAATGCGACCGATAAGAAAATCTTGTATTCTTCAAGCGACAAAAATATTGCCGCAGTCAATGAAAAAGGGCTCATATCCGCGAACTCTGTCGGAGTTGCAACTATCACACTAAAAGCGGCAGATGGCGTTTCTAAAACGATAAGCGTAACCGTAACTGCGGCACGCATAAACGTAACGGAAATTTCCGTTCCTTCTACCGACGAAAATATTTCTATTGTAAAAGGCAGAACTCATCGGCTTAACGCCACAGTCAAGCCTGATAACGCAACCGATAAAACTCTGACATATTCTTCCGACCATAAAGATATTGCATCTGTTGATACAAACGGTTTGATTACCGCAAAGAAAGTCGGTTCTGCGGCACTGACGATAACTGCCGCAGATGGCATCTCAAAAACTGTAAACGTAACCGTAACAGAAGCCGAAGTTGCCGTTACTGACATTGAATTTGACCCGCCGCTTCCTGCGCAGCCGATTGAGTTGGGTATTGGTCAAGAATATAAAATCAATGCAAAAGTAAAACCTGACAACGCTACAAATAAAGATGTCCGCATTACTAACAATGCTCCGGACTATATTTCTGTAAGTGGTGAAACTGTAGAAGGCTCAAAAGAAGGCGATGCAGAGGTGACTGTTGAATCTGTGTCGAATCCTGAAGTCAAAAAAGTTATAAAATTTAAGATAACACAAAAACCTTCGATAAAAATAAAAACGATTCCTGCTTTGTGCGAAAGCAACGGCGGTGAAGTTACGTTTAAACTAGAAACGCTCAACGGAAAATTGAACTATGAGCTAGATGTTGTGAAAGGCGGCTCAAAATGGATAAGCTTTGTCAGTAAAGACACCTTAAATTCTGCTGAAGATACGATAAAACTAAACGTTTCTCAAAACAAAACAGTGTGGGCTAGAACTGCGGATATAAAGTTCATAGACAAAAGCACAAATCAATACGTCAAGGGCGACGATAAAAAAGACTTAACAGTGAAACTTGAGCAAAAAGCAAACGAGAATCCTACTGTGACAACAAAATGGGTTTCTGGAGTCGAAAAGCCGAATAATGGAGAAAAGGTTCCTGTTCTGGGCGAGGATGGACATCCATTACAAGAAGGTGGACAGACGCTCTACTACAATTCTGATTATGTCTCTGTGTGGAAAGAAAATGAAAATACAAAATTCTTCAATGTGCGAAAATTGCATTTTGTAATGCGTGATACAATGGCACCTTATTGTTATAATAGCTCTGATTCTAACATGTGTTGGGCAATGACTGCGAGCAACATGCTGCATTGGTGGGGTGAGCAAAACAAAGAGTTAATAAAT
>CAJPOF010000050.1 GCA_905372235.1 uncultured Treponema sp. | reverse complement strand
GTAGAGCGCAACCATGGTAAGGTTGAGGTCTGCAGTTCGATTCTGCACGGGGGCTTTTAGGAGAACAATATGGGAAGCAAGAAAAAGGGAGCGGTTGAAATCATTGCCCTTCAGTGTACGGAATGCAAAAGAAAGAATTATACAACTTACAAGAATCGAAAGAACATAACCGGTAAGTTGGAATTGAGTAAATATTGTCCGTTCTGCAGGAAGCATATCAACCACAAAGAAACAAAAGTTAAATAGTTTTTATTTTGTATATTTCCCGATTGAGCGCAGTCGGGTAGATATATAGGGCAGTAGTTCAGTGGTAGAGCAGCGGTCTCCAAAACCGCCTGTCGTGGGTTCAAATCCTGCCTGCCCTGTTTTTTTCTAAATCGGCGATAAAAATCGTCGGTTTATTTTTCCGGAGGACTTTATGGCAACAAAATTTGGTCAATTTTTACGAGAAAGCAAAGCTGAACTCAAGAAGGTTGTGTGGCCTTCTAGGGCGGATGTTATTTCTTCTGTGAAGGTTGTTCTTATATCTACTCTTGTAATCGCTGTTATTCTTGGACTTTTGGACTTCGGTTTTACGGAAGCATTCCGTGCGATAATGAAATAATCAAGGAACTGAAAACGCATGGCAAAGAGTTGGTACATTTTGATGTCTTTCACCGGTTTCGAGGGGAAGATAGAGCGGACAATCAAAACGCTTCTTGACAAAGGAGATCTTGATCCGGCTGTCGTAACAGATGTGAAAGTTCCCATGGAAGAAGTTGTCGAAATCAAGGACGGCAAAAAAAAGTCACGCAAAGATAAATTTTTACCCGGTTATATAATGGTTGAACTTGATCTTCCTGAAATCGGCTGGAAAGACACGTGTTCAAAACTTAGAAGAATTCAGGGAGTTGGTGGTTTTGTAGGAACGAATCCGAATGAACGACCTCGCCCTATTTCTACTTTGGAAGCAAAAAATCTTCTGATGAGAGCCGGCGAAATCAAGGGAGAAGTTCCTGTAAAGGTAAAGGTCAACTACAATGTTGGAGATCTCGTAAAAATCACGGACGGTCCGTTCAAGACATTCAGCGGCAACATCGAAGAAATCAATGCGGAGAAAGATAAGTTGATAGTAAATGTCCAAATTTTTGGACGAGCCACGCCTGTGGATGTAAGTCTTGGGCAGGTGGAAAAAGCTTAAAGCGTAGCAAAATTTCAGGTGCTTGTATGCCAGTACAAGCATTACCTGTTTTTGGGAGAGATGCAGGTCCGTTGGACAAAGGCATCTCGCTAGAATCGGTTTTCCGGTTCATACCAATTTAGGAGAATAAAAATGGCAACAAAGAAGGTAACAGCCGTAATCAAATTGCAGTGTCCGGCAGGTGCTGCGACTCCGGCTCCTCCGATTGGTCCTGCTCTAGGACCTCATGGCGTTTCTGCGCCGAAGTTTGTCCAGGAATTCAACGACAGAACAAAGTCCATGGAAAAGGGACTTATAATCCCTGTGGTGCTTACTGTCTATGCGGACAAATCGTACACATTCATTCTTAAGACTCCGCCTGCGGCAGTTCTTATCAAGAAGGCGCTGAAACTTGAAAAAGGTTCGGGGAATCCTTTGCGTGATAAGGTTGGAACTCTTTCGCAGAAAACTCTTGAGGAAATTGCGAAAACAAAGATGCCGGACGTAAATGCAAACGATCTTGAAGCCGCAAAGAAAATCATCGCCGGTACTGCACGAAGTATGGGCGTAGAGGTGGAGCAGTAGTATGAAACACGGAAAAAAATATCGAGCGGCTGCCGCAAAATATGATTTGACAAAAAAATACGATGTCGCATCTGCTTGCAACATGGTCAAGGATATGAAATTGGCGAATTTCGATGAAACTATCGAAGCCCATATTTCTCTTAAAGTAGACAAATCCACATCTATACGAGATACGCTTGTATTTCCTAACCAGTTTCGAGGTGAGAAAAAGGTGTTGGTATTCTGTCAGCCGGGCAGAGTTCAGGAAGCTCTTGATGCAGGCGCATCTTTTGCTGGCTCGGATGAGTATATCGAGAAGGTAAAGGGCGGTTGGCTCGATTTTGATGTCGCCGTTGCAACTCCGGACATGATGAAAGACGTAGGTCGTCTTGGTATGGTTTTGGGACGAAAGGGGCTTATGCCGAACCCCAAGACCGGCACTGTAACTACCGATATAGTTTCTGCAATCAACGAACTAAAAAAAGGTAGGACGGAATATCGTGCCGACAAAGGCGGCGTAGTTCACATCGCTGTCGGAAAAAGTTCAATGGACACTGCGAAAGTTGCGGAAAACGTAAGCACTCTTATCGCTGAAGTAAGCAAGAAAGCACCTAACGGTCTTGCGGCTTCCTTTATACGATCTGTGTCGCTTAGTTCCACGATGGGTCCCGGTGTCTGGGTAGCCATGAAGGAGGGCGAATAATTATGGCAATGCTTACAAAAAAGGTTCAGCCTGCAAAAACTGCCGCTATAGAAGAGGCGAAAAAGACTTTTGCGGGATACGATGAATTTATTTTTGCCGATTATCGCGGAATGACCGTCGAACAGATTTCTTCTCTTCGAAAAAAGCTTCGTGAAAAGGAGTCTGTCCTCAAGGTTGTGAAGAACAATTTTGCCCGAATCGCTTTCAAGGAAAGAAATATTGACAGCGTGGCGGAACTTCTGAAAGGTCCTACGGTTGTCGCCATGGGAAAGGAAGATTCTAACGTAATAGCAAAAACGCTTTTTGATTTTGCAAAGGACAATCCTGTTCTTACTGTAAAAGGCGCATACGTCGGAAACGAGCTTTTCGATGCGGCAAAAATCGAGGCGTTCTCTAAGGTTCCGGGAAAGAAGGAACTTATCGCTATGCTTATGTCTGCGATGAATGGTCCTGCAAGAAAACTTGCTGCCACAATCAAAGCATATGCGGAAAAGAAAGAGGCGGAAGGCGGAGCTTCTCCGGCGAAAGCAGAGGCGGCAACTGCGGAAGCAAATGCAGCACCGGCGGAAACCCCTGCAACGGAAACGCCCGCAGCTGAAGCTCCTGCAGCCAACTAATTTAAGTTTATTGAAAGCCTGAAAATTGCGAGTGCGATTTTTGGTGCTTTTCTATAAAACTCACGGTCAGGCTTCAGAGCTGTCGACTGTCCGTGAAAGATTTGCGGATGCGGCTCGTATGAGCTTTTACCGCAACGTTCTGAAAAAGAACGGCAAAACATTTACATATTTGTGAGGAAGACAATATGGCAGCATTAACTACAGATCAGATTCTTGATGCAATCTCCGGAATGACGGTTCTTGAGTGTTCGGAACTCGTTAAGGCAATGGAAGAAAAATTCGGCGTAACTGCGGCTGTTGCGGTAGCAGCGGCTCCGGCTGCCGGTGCAGGTGCGGCTGCTGAAGAGCAGACAGAGTTCACTGTAACTCTCGACAGTTTTGATGCGGCAAGCAAGATAAACGTAATCAAGGCGGTTCGTGAAGTAACAGGTCTTGGACTTGGTGAGTCAAAGGCACTTGTTGAGGGAGCTCCGAAGCCTCTCAAGGAAGGCATTAGCAAGGCAGACGCTGACGCAATCATCGCTAAGATTACCGCTGCCGGCGGAAAGGCATCAAAGAAATAATTGCTTTTTCAGGTAAATTAAGGAAAAGCCGATTAAAATTAATGACTTCAGGGTGATTTTTTTCACCCTGAAGTTTTGTGATTTAAAAACTTTCAGTTCTTTAACAAATTATTGTCAGAAGAAAATCGTGCTGTGCAGAGTTTCTCACGTAGCGTTTTCCACTGAACACAATAGGCAGGGGGAATCTGATGTTCGCAAAAACCCGAACAATCAACCGTCAGTACATTGGAAAAAACATTCCTAATTTCATGGAAGTACCGGATTTAATTGGAATCCAGACTTCTTCGTTTGAAAGTTTCTTGCAGGCAGAAAGAATAAAAAAAGGAGAACCGGTTCTAAACCAAGGTTTGCAGGAAGTTTTTACTTCTACGTTTCCGATTGAAAGCCCTAACGGCGATATGTCGCTTGAGTTCGAGCACTATGAACTTGATTACGGAAACATAAAATATTCCGAATTGGAATGCAAGCAAAAAGGACTCACTTATGCAGTTCCTTTGAAAGCACTCATAAATCTGACCTCGCTTAACATGGGGCAAATCCTTCAGAAAGATATTTATATGGGCGACATTCCGCTTATGACAGAACGTGGAACATTCATAATCAACGGTGCAGAGCGTGTCGTGGTTTCCCAAATCCATCGTTCTCCCGGAGTCATTTTTCAGCATGACAAGGGAATTTATTCAAGCCGAATAATTCCATATCGAGGTTCTTGGCTTGAATTTGAAATTGACCAGAAAAAAGAGTTGATTTTTGCAAAAATCGACCGCAAAAAGAAAATTCTTGGAACGATATTCCTTAGAGCTTTGGGCTTTTCTACCAGAGAAGAGATTATCAGGTGCTTCTACAAGACCGAAAAAGTTGAAGTGGTTGATTCTATCGAGGCACGCGAAGCTTTGGTTGACAGGGTTCTTGCCAGTGCCGTAATCGTAAAAAGCGATGACGGGGAGGAAAAACGTCTTTTCAATGCGGGCGTGCGTTTGCATCCGCATGACATCGACGATTTGGTTGCTAACAATATAGGCGAAATTGACCTCATAAAGTTTTCCACAAAAAAGAATCCTAACGACAAGGACGAAAAAAACGATTCCTTGGATTCTCAGATTATCATCAATTGTTTTGACCGCGAGGAAGTGCGTTTTGTAAAGGAAGGCTCTGTGGATATGGAGCCTACCAAGGAAGATGCGCTTGCCGCTGTTTATACGATTCTGCTTCCGGGCGAGCCGATTACAGTCGATGCCGCTGAAAAAGATTTGAAATCGATGTTCTTTAGCGAACGGCGATACGATCTTGGGCGAGTGGGACGCTACAAACTGAACAAAAAATTTGAGTATAAGGACGATGTGAACAGTTTTGTTCTTATACCGGAAGATATCATCAATACGATGAAAATCCTCATAAAAGTTTACATCGGTGAAGACCAAATCGATGATATCGACCATCTTGGAAACCGCCGAATCCGTTGCGTGGGCGAGCTTCTTACAAATCAGTTGAAAACTGCGTTCAGCCGCATGGAAAGAATTGTTAAGGAGCGCATGGGACTTAAAGAAACCGAGACCATGAAGCCTCAGGATCTTGTTTCTATAAAGCCGATTGTTGCCGCAATCAGAGAATTTTACGGTTCTTCCCAACTGTCGCAGTTCATGGATCAGGTAAATCCTCTTTCCGAACTTACGCACAAACGACGTCTTAACGCATTGGGACCCGGCGGACTTTCAAGGGATAGGGCTGGATTCGAGGTTCGAGATGTTCACTACACCCATTACGGACGAATGTGTCCTATCGAGACTCCTGAAGGTCCGAACATTGGTTTGATTGTTTCTCTTGCAATGTACACAAAAATAAACGAGTACGGATTCCTTGAAGCTCCTTACAGAAAAGTTGTGGACGGAAAAGCTACAGGAGAAGTCGAATATCTTTTGGCTATGGACGAAGACAGATATTCTGTCGGACAGCTTGTGGAAGGAATCAAAGAAGACGGTTCGTTCCCGTCGGAAATGATTTCATGCCGTCACCGTGGTGATTACACAACAAGAAGCGTCAAAGATATTCAATATATTGATGTTTCTCCTCGTCAGGTTATTTCTGTTTCCGCTTCGTTGATTCCGTTCCTTGAGCATGACGACGCAAACCGCGCGCTCATGGGCTGCAACATGCAGAGGCAGGCGGTTCCGCTATTGTTCCCTGAGCCTCCGTATGTCGGTACAGGAATGGAGAAAAAGACCGCCTACGATTCAGGCGTAATCGTCAAGGCTAGGCACGAAGGCGATGTTGTTTATGTTTCCAGTGAGTTGATAAAGGTGAAGAGCACCGAGCCTGAACAGAACGGAAAGGTCACGGAATACAAACTTTTGAAGTACCAGCGAACAAACAACGATACGTGGAGTCATAACAGACCTACGGTTGAGGTGGGACAGCACGTAAAAGTCGGCGAAATCATTGCCGACGGACCAGCCACGTTCAACGGCGAACTCGCACTTGGAAGAAATATTTTGGTCGGGTTTGTTCCATGGAACGGCTACAACTATGAGGATGCGGTTCTGATTTCTCAGCGGGTTGTCCGCGAGGATATGTACACCACAATCCATATCAAGGAATTCCAGACTGAAGTTCGGGAAACAAAACTCGGCTACGAAAAAATCACCCGCGAAATTCCGAATACCAGCGAAAAGGCTTTGGACAATCTTGATTCGGAAGGAATTATCCGAATCGGAGCGAAAGTTCGTTCAGGTGATATTCTTGTTGGAAAAGTTACGCCTAAAAGCGACACTGAAACCACGCCTGAGTTCAAACTTTTGAACTCGATTTTCGGAGAAAAGGCAAAAGAAGTGCGCGATTCTTCGCTTCATGTTCCGCACGGAGTTGAAGGCGTTGTAATCGACGTTCAGCGGATGAGCCGAATGGAAGGCGACGAACAGCTTAGTCCGGGTGTTACCGAAGTCGTAAAGGTAATCATCGCAAACAAGCGAAAACTTCGCGAGGGCGACAAAATGGCAGGTCGTCACGGAAACAAGGGTGTCGTTGCTAGAATTCTTCCGCCGGAGGACATGCCGTATCTTGAGGATGGAACTCCACTTGATGTGTGTTTGAATCCGCTTGGCGTTCCTTCCCGAATGAACATCGGACAGATTATGGAAAGCGAACTTGGAGTTGCCGGTCGTTATCTGAATCAGTTCTTTGAAGCGCCTGTGTTCCAGTCCCCAAGCCAGGAGCAGATAGCCGCAAAACTTGCTGAAGCAGGACTTGCAAGCGACGCAAAGCAGATTGTTCGCTCCGGACAGACGGGCGAGCCTTTCGTGAATCCGATTTTTGTCGGCGTGATTTACTTTATGAAGCTTCACCATTTGGTCGATGACAAAATGCACGCTCGCTCTACAGGTCCTTATTCGCTTGTGACGCAGCAGCCGCTCGGAGGTAAGGCTCAATTTGGCGGTCAGCGTCTTGGAGAAATGGAAGTTTGGGCGTTGGAGGCGTACGGAGCCGCAAACACCTTGCAGGAAATGATGACAATCAAATCCGACGACATGAACGGCCGTTCAAAGATTTACGAATCGATTGTAAAAGGTGATCCGACTTCACCGGTGGGGGTTCCTGAGGCCTTCAATGTAATGGTGCAGGAACTTAGAGGATTGGGTCTTGATTTCACGATTTATGACGACATGGGTAAACAAATTGCCTTGACGGAACGTGATCAGGATTTGATAGATAAGGAATCTTCAGGCTTCGATAAGGAGAACTCTAATGCGTGATATTCAGGATTTTTCCAGTCTTAAAATAAAACTTGCGTCCCCGGAAAGGATTCGTGCGTGGTCATATGGCGAAGTAAAAAAGCCTGAGACAATAAATTACCGCACCCTCCGCCCGGAGAAAGACGGTCTTTTTTGCGAGAAAATTTTCGGTACAACAAAAGAATGGGAATGTTGCTGCGGAAAATTCAAGTCCATCCGTTATAAGGGTGTTGTCTGCGATCGCTGCGGCGTTCAGGTTACGCATTTCAAGGTTCGCCGAGAAAGAACGGGACATATCGAACTTGCCGCGCCGGTAAGCCACATTTGGTATTATCGTTCCGTTCCAAGTCGAATGGGGCTTCTGCTTGACCTTCAGGTTGCGGCTCTCCGCTCCGTGCTTTATTATGAAAAATATATCGTAATTGATCCGGGCGACACGGAACTCAAGCCCAAGCAGCTTTTGACAGAGGACGAATTCATCGAGATGAGGGAACGCTACGGCGAGACCTTCTCCGCTGACATGGGTGCGGAGGCTATAAAAACGCTTCTTGACCAGACGGATTTGGATGCTTTGGCTTCGGAACTCCGTGCCAAAATGATTGAAAAAGGCGCAAAAAGCGACAAGAGGCTTCTAAAAAGAATTGAAATTGTGGAAAATTTCCGTTCTTCGGGAAACAAAGCGTCTTGGATGATTTTGGATGTGATTCCTGTAATTCCTCCAGAACTTCGTCCTATGGTTCAGCTTGACGGCGGACGTTTTGCGACTTCCGACCTGAACGATTTGTATCGCCGTGTAATAAATCGCAACAATCGTTTGAAAAGGCTGCAAGCTCTTTATGCTCCGGACATCATAATCCGAAACGAAAAACGAATGCTTCAGGAAGCTGTCGACGCATTGTTCGATAATTCCAAGAGAAAGCGGGTCGTAAAAGGTGCTTCGAACAGACCTCTGAAGTCGATTTCCGATATGCTCAAAGGAAAGCAGGGACGTTTCCGCCAAAACCTTTTGGGAAAGCGAGTTGACTATTCGGGTCGTTCTGTAATTGTTGTCGGACCTGAACTGAAACTTTGGCAGTGCGGACTTCCTACAAAGATGGCTTTGGAACTTTTCAAGCCGTTTATAATGAAGAAACTCGTCGATAAGGATGTGGTATTCAACATCAAAAAGGCAAAACTTCTTGTTGAGCAGGAAGCGCCCGAGGTGTTCAGTATTTTGGACGAGGTTGTCCGAGAGCATCCTGTGATGTTGAACCGAGCCCCGACCCTTCACCGATTGGGAATCTTGGCGTTTGAGCCTGTGCTCGTCGAGGGAAAGGCTCTTAAACTTCATCCGCTTGCATGTAAATCGTTCAATGCGGACTTTGACGGCGACCAGATGGCAATTCATGTTCCTTTGACGCAGGCTGCCCAGATGGAATGCTGGACGCTCATGCTTTCTGCAAGGAACTTGCTTGACCCTGCAAACGGAAACACAATCGTTGCTCCGTCTCAGGATATGGTTCTTGGAATCTACCATATGACTTCCATAAAGCCGAACGTAAGAGAAAGACCCAAGATGTTCAGTTCCGCAGATGAGGTAAGGCTCGCCGCCGAATCAGGAGCTATCGAATGGCAGGAACTTGTAAAAGTCCCTGCTCCGAAGGACAGTTTTGACGGGGACAAGTACGCTTGGAACAAAAAGGCGTTCAAAACCGGAGAACTCATTGAAACGACGGCGGGAACTTTGCGTTTCAATGAAGCCATGCCGGACGGGGTTGATTTTATTAACAAGCAGATGGGCGACAAGTCTCTCAAGTCTATGATTGAATATGTCTATCATGCGCATGGTCCTTGGCTTACAATTCAGATGCTTGATGCGATAAAATCTGTCGGCTACACGAATGCAACTTTCTTTGGAGCTACAATTTCCATGGATGACATTCTTGTTCCTGCCGAAAAGAAGGGCATGGTCGAAAAAGCCAATCAGGAAGTCGCAAAAATTGTAAACGAATATTCCCAGGGTGTAATTACAGCCGACGAGCGTTACAACCGCGTGTGCGACATTTGGTCAAGGACGAACGACGAACTTACCAAGATAATGATGGATAATCTTGCGAGCGACAAAGACGGATTCAACACCATATACATGATGGCGACTTCCGGCGCGCGAGGCTCAAAGAAGCAGATTTCCCAGTTGGCTGCAATGCGCGGTCTTATGGCGAAACCTTCCGGAGAAATCATTGAACTTCCAATCAAGTCGAACTTTAAGGAAGGTCTTTCGGTTATCGAATACTTCATTTCGACAAACGGTGCTCGAAAAGGTCTTTCCGATACGGCTTTGAAGACAGCGGACGCCGGTTACATGACCCGTCGTCTTGTTGACGTTGCGCAGGATGTTGTTGTAAACGAAGAAGACTGCGGAACAATCAACGGCATTGACTATGCGGCAATCAAGGAAGGGGACGAAATTAAAGTTCCGCTTTCTGAAAGAATTGTCGGTCATTATACGATTGAGCGGGTTGTTCATCCGATTACGGGCGATTTGATTTGCGACGTGAACTCGTATATCGATGAAAAATTGGCAAAAGAAATAGAACTTGCTGGTGTCGAAAAAGTAAAACTCCGGACGGTTCTTACTTGCGAAGCTCAGCACGGAGTTTGTATAAAGTGTTACGGTCAGAACTTGGCGCGAAATAAAATCGTCGAGATTGGCGAGGCTGTCGGTATAATAGCAGCTCAGTCAATCGGTCAGCCGGGTACACAGCTTACTCTCCGAACGTTCCACTCCGGTGGTACTGCAGACAAAGCTACGGAAGATAACCGAATCGTGTTGAATTTTCCTGCCATCATAAATGATGTTAGGGGAACTCACGTAGAAATGAAGGACGGAAGCTGGCTCTTCACTCGAAAGGGTTCTATGAAAGTCATCCGCATTCTTGATTCGATTAAAATTGAAGACGGCGATGAACTCAAAATCGGCGACGGCGTAAGCCTTATGAAGGATTCCATTCTTCTTGTTCGTAAAGGAAAGAATGTTACGGCGAAGGCTTCCGGAAAAGTGCTTTTGAAGGACGGAACGCTTTACCTTACAAGCAAGGAAATCGAGGTAAAAATCGCCAACGGTTCCAATATTCATATAAAGGCGGGGGACGTGATTCAGGCTGGAATGGCGCTCGGAACGTTCGACCAGTATTCAGACCCGATAATTGCGGAGAGCGACGGATATGTCCATTTTGAGGACGTTATAGTCGGTTCTACGCTTGTCGAAAAAACAGACCTGCAGACCGGAAAAACGGAACGCACGATTACAGACCTTCATCTTGACGTGAAGCAGCCTCGAATTCTTATTACAGACGAAGCCGGAAACGAACAGGGAAGTTATTATCTTCCTGCAGGTGCCGTTCTTCAGGTCGAGGACAAGCAGCCAGTCAAGGCAGGCGTTACGCTTGTGAAATTGCCCAAGGAAGCTGCAAAAACAAACGATATCACGGGCGGTATTCCACGTGTAACGGAACTGTTTGAGGCTCGAAAACCTAAGAATCCTTGCGTTCTTGCAAAGATTTCCGGAAAAGTCAAGTTTCAGGGAATTTCGAAGGCAAAGCGTGTAATCACGGTTGAGGACGAATTTGGAAAACTTCAGGAACATCTTGTTCCGACGACAAAGCATATGCTTGTCCGGGACGGTGACAATGTGGAGGCTGGCGAGCAGCTTTGCGACGGAGCTCCGAATCCGAGCGACATTCTTGCGATTCTCGGCGAAAACGCTCTTCAGAACTACCTGATGGACGAAATCCAAGCGGTTTATCGCGCCCAGGGCGTATCGATTAATGATAAGCATATCGGCGTAATCGTTCGGCAGATGCTTAGAAAGGTCGAGGTCATGGCTGTGGGAGACACTAAGTTCATCTACGGTCAGCAGGTGGACAAATACAAGTTCCATGAGGAAAATCGCCGGGTGATAGCGGAAGGCGGACAGCCTGCCGTCGCTCGTCCGATGTTCCAAGGAATCACGAAAGCCGCTTTGAATGTGGATTCGTTCATATCTGCGGCTTCGTTCCAGGAGACAACCAGAGTTCTTACCAACGCCGCTATCAAAGGCGATACCGACGGACTTCACGGAATCAAGGAAAATGTCGCAATTGGTCACATAATTCCTGCAGGAACTGGAATCCGAAATTACAAGAGCGTAAAACTCTTTGACAGA
The DNA here is from genome assembly GCA_905372235.1 of uncultured Treponema sp. Taxonomy (GTDB): domain Bacteria; phylum Spirochaetota; class Spirochaetia; order Treponematales; family Treponemataceae; genus Treponema_D. Next base: position 6,637 of record CAJPOF010000050.1, on the reverse strand, counting down.
AGCGATCGAGACCTTGATGTCCAAATGGAAGAAATCCTTGAACGTCGAAAAATTGAGCGAGAACTTGAGCAAAGCCGAGTCGAAGAACCGAGTTTTGAAAACGATGACCAGGATTAAATCTAGGTGATTTTTACCGTGAACGCATTGTTCAGTTGCTCGCAATTGAAATAATGTGTTTATGGGAAAACTTGGGTATGTCGGATAGCCGTCTGCGGTGCAGTTTTGTGCAGCAGGCGGCTTTTTTGTGGAAGAATGATTTTCAGAGAAGTGAAAACTTTCGATTCCGGAGAACGGCGTCTCATAAATAAAAACGCCTCTGCTGAATAAGAAAAATTGTGGCTTTTCCATGTGTTTGCCTCTGGGAACACCGGATTTTTTGCGTTTCTCTTAAATTTTTTTTAAGATTTTATAAAAGAGTCGATTTTGCGAGAAAAGTCCTAGGAAAATCGACTTTAAAAATGTAATCTTCAATTCAATGTCAGTATAATTTTTTCAAAAGTTAATTTTTATGCATGTGAATAGAATAAAAAAGGGGATAGGCATAAAGCCTTCCCCCTTTTTGTTTATGAAACCCTTAGGTCTAACTTTTTCATTAGCCCGAATTCTTCCAGAGAATGAACCGTTCGGTAAACCGTCGCTCGCCCAATTTCTTTGTCGGAAGCCTTCGCCAAATAGTAAAGTTCCTTGAATGAACTGCCGGGATTCTGAAGGATAATCGCAAGAAGATTTTTACGCTGTTCAGTTATCCGGCAACCGTTTTCTTTGAAAGTCTGTAAAATTGTATTGTACTTTTCTTCCATGGTTTTATCCTTTTGCTAAGTTAGCATATGCTAACCTGAAAAAAAAGTCAATTATTTATTTCGCATGCTTTCAAAAATATTTTGCAAGTCCTTCTCAAAGTATAAATAATCTTGATTGCAAAGTAGGGTTTTATGAGGTACAATTAAAGAGACAACAAAAAACAGGAGTCTTTTTTATGGAAAGAATGCAATGCGATAGTTGCGGATATGTGTATGACAGTGAGAAGGGAGATTCAAAAAAGGGTGTTCCTGCCGGAACGGCGTGGAAAGATGTTCCTGCTGATTATACTTGTCCGGAGTGTGGCGCAGGAAGAGACGTATTCATTGTTGAGTAAATGATATAGAATGCTCGCTGCAATCTGCAATGTGTGATAAAGAAGTCGCTTTTTTAGGCGGCTTCTTTCTGTTTCCGGAATGGAATTGAAAATCGCCTAGGTTTTAAAATCGTGCGGTGGATTTTTTATGGGAGGTTTAACTGCGGCCGCTGAAATGGTGCAGCCTTGTTAAACGGCGAGTTTGCGTAAACGCAAACATCGCAAATTAAAATCAAGAAACACCTCTAAAAACTGAAGTTTTTAGAGGTTCACTAATAGATATTCGAGCATGGGCATCGGCGGATGCGCTACGATTTTTAATCGAGGGGCATCCGCCGATGCCCAATCATATAAAGGAAAACTACCGAAGTTCATTTCTTCTTTTTCGGTTTAGGCGTCGGTAATTCATCGAACATTGCATTGAACAAACCGCTCAGAAATGTTTTGTTGTCTACCTCCTCCACTAATAGCATTTCTTTTGCACCCTGATACGGCAATTCGTAGGAAGCGTCCGGCATGTACGCAATCGCCGCTGGCACTGCTTTTACGAGTAATCGGTCATCGTAAATACCGCCTACAATTTTATCGCAATAGTAGATGATAAATTCTCCCATCATTGCGCGGTAGCTTATGTCTTCCAAATCGGAAAGCTGGTCTAAAATAAAATCTAAATATGTTTTGCTGGAAGCCATTTTTAATACATTCCCTTATCCGTTAAAATTTTAATAGTCCATTTTCATCAAACTTAAAATTTGAAGCCCATGCAACTTCCCAGTAATATCCATCTAAATCAGAAAAATATGCATGATATCCGCCCCAAAAGGTGTCTTGTGGTTCTTTTACAATTTTTCCGCCAGCATTTCTTACTAATTCAATTACAGTATCTACATCTTCTTTATGTTCAACATTGTAAGCTAATGTAATTCCTGAAAATCCATTTCCTTTTGGTGGATTATTTTCATCAATATCTTTTGCTAATTGTTCCAAAGGAAATAGTTCGAACTTTGTTCCCGGAGTATCAAAAAAGCATACCGGCGGATTATTTTCTCTGCAATCAGTCTTATATCCTAAACCATCTCTATAAAACTTGATTGATTTTTCCATATCTTTAACACCTAAACAAATACAAGTAATCTTGTTCATTTTTGTTGTTGCCATTTTCTAGCCTCCGCTATGAATACAGTATGCCGCTATTTTCGTTTGATGTCAGTACATTGCCACTGTGAATCGGATTTGTAGGTAATGCCGAAGATTTTTATGCTTTATCGTAGACCGTTGCGTTTCCGATTTGTACAATCTTATGTCGTCGGGTGATGTGCTACGCATCCGCACAAAGGAACTGCTCGACCGCACCATACGGCACGGTTCGTATTATTTAGTTTACTGGAGTTTGAAATGAGCGAGTTTTTAATTCGTCCTGCAAAGCCCGAAGACATTTCGAATCTTATGGCAATTTTTGCGAGCGCACGGGCATTTATGAAAGCGACAGGGAATCCGAATCAATGGGAAGACAGTTACCCGTCGCAAAGCCTGATTGAATGCGATATTGCATCCGGAAATCTGTATGCGGTAACCGCAGATAATGAGATCCACGGCGTTTTTGCGTTAATCGCAGGAATCGAGCCAACATACGCAAAGATAGATGGCGCATGGCTTAATTCTCAGCCCTATGCGACGCTCCACAGAATCGCAGGCGATGGAAAAGCGCACGGAATCTTTTAAGCGGCGGTGGCATTTGCAAAAACTTCATGAGGTAATGTGCGTATCGACACCTACAAGGACAATCTCGTCATGCGCCGGCTCATCGAAAAACACGGCTTTCAGTATTGCGGCATTATCAATATTGAGGCACGCCCCAATTGTCCCGAACAGGATACGGAGAGACTTGCATTTCAGTGGGTGCGGTAGGCTGCCGGGAGCGCAGCCGATTTTTACGGTAACGGTTATTTTGGGGGAACGCTTCTCCTTGACATAAATCATGCTTTAACTTGATTATAAACCAAGGAGAGAGATAAAAGCGGTGAACGAAATATCGCCGTCATTTTATTTTAAGTTTGCACGGATTTTGAGAGATTCTGCAAAATTATATGGGAGATTGTTATGAAAAAGATTCGTATGTCGTTGTTGTTATTGTTGCTGCTGCCGATTGTTGCGGGAAGCGGTTCGGTAAACCTCTTTGCGGAAACCACCCTTTCCGGGGCGAAAAAGGATTCCAAGATTCTGGTCGCTTACTTTTCCCGTGCGGACGAAAACTACGGTGTAGGCGTTGTCAAAAAAGGGAACACGCAGATTCTTGCCGAATTCATTGCGCAGGAGCTGAAATCGGATTCATTTCACATTCAAACCGTTGCGCCCTACCCGAAAAATTACAGGGAATGCACAAATGTCGCTTCGGAAGAGCGGAAAAATAATGCGCGCCCGAAACTTGCCGGCTCGATTCCGAATGTGAGCGAATACGACATCATCTTTTTGGGCTACCCGATTTGGTGGGGAGACTTGCCGATGGCGATGTGCACATTTTTAGAGACTAGCGATTTTTCCGGAAAAACGATTATTCCGTTTTGCACGCACGAAGGAAGCGGAGAATCTGGTACGGCACGGCGGATTCAGTCGGCGAGTCCCAAAGCGACGGTGCTGAAAGCGTTTTCGATGCGTGGGCAGACGGCTCAAAAAATGGCGGATGATGCAAAGCGAGACACGCTCAAATGGCTCGGCGAAATAAAGGTAAAATAAATCGGCTCGTACCGCCCGATACGAGCCATTCGTATCGGGGCATGCGAACCATTCGCATAGGGCGATGCGAACAGCTCGTGTCGTTCGGGTCGGACTTGCCCGTTCGCCCGGATCAGCCCCATCGACCTGCTCGGATCAGGGGTACACACTCGTTCGAGGGGAACGCTTCCCCTCGCCCGTAGGGAAGAGTTCCATATGTCAGTAGGGAGGCATTCCCTCCGCTCGGAGGAAGCAAACTCCTTCGCTCAAAGGAAGCAGGCTCTTTCATTCAGATGGCGAAAAGAATACCTTGCCTTAGAAGGGCATTGGGCGATTGCGGCAAAAACGGTTATACTACAGTGCTTTAGCTAGCAAGGGTAGGTCAATGATCAAAAACAACTATATCATTCGTTTGGAAAGAAAAGAAGATTACCGCGCCGTTGAAAACCTCGTGCGTGAAAGCTTTTGGAATGTATACCGTCCGGGGTGTCAGGAGCACTATATTTTAAAACAGCTTCGAAATGATCCTGCATTTGTTCACGAGCTTGATTTTGTGATGGAAAAGGACGGTAAACTGATTGGGCAAAATATTTTCGTCAGGGCAATAATTAGCGCGGATGACGGGAGAGCGGTTCCGATTATGACAATGAGGCCGATTTGTATTGCTTCGGAACTGAAACGGCAGGGGTACGGAAAAATCCTGCTGGACTATTCTCTTGATAAAGCAAAAGAATTCGGCTGTGGTGCAGTATGCTTTGAAGGCAATATCGACTTTTACGGCAAAAGCGGATGTACCTACGCAAGTGCATACGGCATCAGATATCACGGCTTGCCGGAAGGAACTGACGCGTCATTTTTCCTCTGTAAGGAATTGCTTCCGGGGTATCTGAGCGGCATTGTTGAAGAGATTCGCCATGAAGAAGGGAACGAGCGGTACGAATATTTCCGGTCGCTTAAAGATCCGCAGACGGTGCTTTTGATTGACCGCTGGAAAGATGCGCAGTCGCTGGACAGGCACCACGCTTCTCCCATGATGGAAAAGATTGCCGCTCTGCGTGAAAAATATGATTTACACATGCGTGCGGAGCGTTTTGTCTTTGCGGAAGAAAGCGATACGGATTCGGCGTTTATCCGCACACAGAGGTAAGGCTTTTGATAATTTTAATTAGCGGCGCATCACACACGGGGAAGACAGCGCTTTCACAAAAATTGCTTGAAAAATACAAATATCCGTATTTTTCAATAGACCATTTGAAAATGGGTTTGATTCGGAGCAGGAATACTGCGCTTACTCCTATGAGTGATGATTCACAGCTCACTGCTTATTTGTGGCCTATTGTACGTGAGATGATTAAGACTGTGATAGAGAATAAGCAAAATCTTATTGTAGAAGGATTTTATATTCCTTTTGACTGGGCAAAGGATTTTGAAAAAGAATATCTTGCTCATATTAAATATTATTGTCTTGTTATGAGTGAAAGTTATATAAAAAATCATTTTGCCGATATCAAAAAATACGCAAGCATTATTGAAAACCGTATGGATGATGAATGGTGCACTTTGGAGAGCGTATTAAAAGAGAACGCAAAGGTTTTAGAGCTTGCGAGAAAACATAATGTCAATTATTTTCTCATTGACGGCGAGTACGAAATCGATATTGATTTGTAATAACAAATTTACAAGAATAGCAGAAATTCTTGAACAGGGAATTAAAAACTATGCTGCATATTGAGCGTTTCAGGGCGGATGCCGAATCCTTGTGGGAATCCGTTTTCAAAAACGGCGGATTGCGGATTGCACCTTAAAACGGAGTTACGAAAAATGATGTGGGCGGTTTTTGCGTTTTTATCGGCGGTGTTTGCGGCGTTCTCTTCAATTCTGGCGACGGCGTTACGGACGGTCGTTGTGCTGGGAATGGCGTGGGGCATAGTTTTTCTGACCGGCGCACAGCACGGAATCGGCGGCATCGAAAGGAAAAGCTGGCTGTTTTTGATTCTTTCTGGGCTTGCGACGGGTGCTTCGTGGCTCTGCTATTACAAGGCGTTGCAGCTCGGCGAAGCGTCAAAAGTCGTTCCCGTCGATAAATTAAGCGTCGTCATCACCGTGATTTTGGCGGCCGTTTTCCTGCACGAAAAGCTTAACGCAAGAACGGTATTCGGTTCGCTTTTGATTACGGCAGGCACACTGCTCATGGTGCTGTAAGAAGAACTCGGCAAAATCAAATCTCGATAGAAGGAAAATAAAATGACAAAACAAAGCGCAATCATAATGACCGTAGACATCTCGATGACGATTTTTTCGCTCGTGTTGATGGGCGGAAATTATTTTTCCCGTGGACGGGCGTACACGAGGTTTTGGGTGCGGCGCTTTTCGTGTTGTGGGGCGTGCATGTCGCGCTGAACCGCCGCTGGTACGCATCGCTTGCAAAAGGCGCATACCGTCCGTTCAGAATCATGCAGGAGGTCGTAAACTGCGGAATTCTTGCGTGCGTTCTCTTTTTGATGATAAGCGGCATTATGATTTCGCAGCACGTTTTTGCGTTCTTGGGAATCAGCGGCGACGCCAATTTTGCACGGAAGGCGCACATGCTTGCAAGCCACTGGTATTTTTTGTTTATGTCGCTGCACATCGGACTGCACGCAGGCATGATCAGCCGGAAGATAGCGGCAAAATCGAAGCAGACAGCAGTCGGAACTCAAGCGGACAGCGGACAAAAAGTCGGCGTTCGGCGGTTTGTACGGTTTAAGTCGGTTGCGCTTTATGTGCTGCTTGTCGCTGGATGCGCCTACGGACTTTATGCGTTTATTTCGC
>CAJPOF010000049.1 GCA_905372235.1 uncultured Treponema sp. | reverse complement strand
GGCTAAGGAAGAACTTGAAAAGGTTACTCTTAACGACGCTTTGAACCATCCTACATGGAAAATGGGGAAAAAAATAACCGTGGATTCCGCCACCCTCGCAAACAAGGGACTTGAGGTCATAGAAGCATCAAGACTTTTTGATATAGAAGTAGGAAAAATTCAGGTGGTAGTGCATCCTGAAAGTCTTATACATTCGCTTGTAAGAACCAATGACGGACTTCTTTACGCCCAAATTTCAGAGCCGGACATGAAACTCCCGATTTTGGGTGCGCTTAACTGGCCTTCCGTCGAAAAAAACCATCTTAAAAAATTCGACCTTTTTGATAAGACCATGACTTTCTTCCGTCCGAGACTCAAGGATTTTCCGATGCTTGAATACGGCTTTGAGGCGGCAAAGAATTCAAAATCCTACACAATCGCATACAACGCAGCAAACGAAATTGCCGTCAAGGCGTTCATAGACGGAAAAATCGGTTTTACGGCAATCTCACGGATAGTAAGGTCCGTGCTTGACAAGGACTGGTCTTTGTCCCCTTCGACTTTTGAAGAAGTTTTTGAGGCGGACAAAAAAGCGCGGCTCTTTGCGCTGGAAGAACTCGGATGAGAATTCTGTACGGCTTACTGTGCCTTATGTTCCTTGTTTTTTTTCATGAACTTGGACATTTCATAGCGGCAAAGATTTTCGGAGTGAAGGTGGAATCCTTTTCCATCGGATTCGGACCTAGGCTTTTTCACAAAAAAATAAGGGACACGGACTACAGGATTTCTCTTGTTCCGTTGGGCGGCTACTGCGCCATGAAGGGGGAAAAGGAATTCTCGGAATCCCTGAAGGCAGGTCTTGACCATATCGAAGCCTCTTCCGATTCCATCTACGGAGTTCATCCTTTAAAACGTGTCCTAATTGCGTTTGCAGGTCCGTTTTCAAACATGGTCTTTTCATTTGTTTCCTTTTTTGTGATAGCCACGCTTGGATACAGCTACTATTCCTATTCCACAAAAATAATTCTTTCCGACGAACTTTACCCTGAGACACACAGCGCGGCAAGGGACGCAGGAATCCTTAGCGGAGACAGAATTGTTTCAATTGACGGAAAAAAAACGTTCTCATTTTCCGACATATTGCTTGAGGTAAGCTCAAGACCGGACGAAGAGGTGGACGTTATTGTGGAACGAGGCGGAGAAGAAATCACATTCAGGGTGCGAACGGATTTCGACAAATCCACAGGGACGGGAAAAATCGGTGTAGCGGCTGACCAAAATACTCTTGAAAAATTCGAAGAATCCGGAAAGCCTTTTTTCAGCGCACTGAAAAAAGCGTTCATCGGCATGAACCAAGGTTTTTACCTTATCGTAAAAGGGATTTTTTCTCTTTTTAAGGGCGTAGACATTTCAAAATCTCTTTCAGGTCCGTACCGTGTGGTGGATATGCTTGGAAGCGTGGTTACAGAAAGTTCCTCGGAAGGCTTTCATGCGGCTTTGGTGAATATCCTTAATTTCATGGCGTACATAAGCCTTTCTCTATGCTTTATGAACCTTCTTCCAGTTCCCATACTCGACGGAGGGCTTATACTGTTCGCCCTGATAGAAACCGTCTCAAGAAAAAAACTTTCCCCGAAACTGCTATACTACATTCAGTTTGCGGGACTACTTTTCATCGTCCTTGTGTTTTTTGTAGGAATAACGGGAGATGTAAGATACTTTTTGGACAACCTAAAAGGAGACTGAAAATTACCATGAAAAAACTAAAAAACGCTTTTTCGATTCTTTCAATCATCGGGCTTTCTTTCCCGATGTTTTCGCAGTCGCAGAATTCCACGCAAGCGCACCAGGATTCCGTTCAGGTCATTGTACCTTCCGGAAAAGAATACGACAGGAACAAGACTTTCTTCAGCGCGGGAAAGGACGGTTTTCTTATAAACTGGAGTCCTGACGGCATAGGCGAACACTATCAGGTTACGGATCTTGAGATAAAACTTGCGGCGGTCTCTCCAAACGGAAGCGAGATAGCCGTGTACGAGACAGACGGCGGCGGAATAAACAGACTTTCCGTCTGGAACTGGAACACTCTGCAAAAAAGATTTTCAAAACGCTTTACGGACACAATAACCTCGCTGAACTATTCGGCGAACGGAACTTATATAATGTGCGGAACAGCCTCGGTGGACGGAGCCGTGTTCATAAGGACTCAAAACGGAAGCGTCGTCAATAAAATCACGGACAACACGGGAATCGTCTCGTACATATCCACAAGCGCTTCGGAAAAGACGGCTGTAACCTACTCGCCTGCGGGAAAACTTTCCTACTATAGTCTTGTGAACGGAAAACTCAAACAGAAATTCAGCATAACGCAGGGACTTGAACAGCCTAAAATGTTCGCAGAAAACATGTTCCTTGCAGGCGTGCGGGACAACAAAATCTACATATATCAGGCGACCACCGGAAAAAATGTCGCCACCGTGAACGCAGAAAATCCCCTGCTTTTGGTCTCGTCGCTGGACAAAAACCTTTATTACCTGACGAACAACTCAAGGGGAAACTACAGCCTTAATATGCTTGAAAACGTGGACAACAGGAACGTGTCGACTCCAAGGATATTAAAGACTTTTTCAGGCGGTCCTAGAGGAAGCGGCGAAATTGTGACGGGCGCAAAATCGGGGAACGAAATACTTTTGGGTTCTAAAAACGGACTTCTTTACAAGACGGATTCTTTTCCAGCCACCGGAACACAAAAGTTTTCGGCGATTACCGAAAATATGTTCGAAAAGATTTACGATATGTCCCCAATCGGCGAAGACTTCTACTTTCTTACAAAAAAACAGATATACAGGTCAAGCTACGACACAGGATATGTTACCCCCATCGGGAAAAACCAAGCGGGACATAACCAGCTTATAACCTACGGCGAAAAAATAATCCTTTGGTCAAAGGAATCCCGAGACCCCGTTGTGCTTTTCACCGATGATAAAACTGCGGTGGAAACTCTTTTCACGCCGAAGAGCAACCTTCAGTCAGTGCGGCTTTTCGGAAATCTTCTTGTCGAGATTGAAAACAATTCCGTCATAAACACCTTTGACATGGAAAAAAAGGTTTTAAAAGAAGTATACACGGGTTCAGCTCTTCAGGATGCGGTTGTCGCAAGGGATGGAAAACTGTATGTCGCAAAATCGTTTGCCACAAACCCAAAGGCTTCGCTTCTCTGCGTTGACATGGACACCGGAGAGACTGTTCCCTCAAATCTTGGCGGAAACGTAAGTTTTGCGCTTGAAATCTACGGAAACGACATCTACGGAATCGGAGTTCAGTCCGACGAGTCTTCTAAAAGCACAATCGTGTTCAGATACAATCCTTCTTCAAGAAGCACACAGGGAATCCTCAGGGTCAAGGACGAAGACTCAAACGCATTCTCCTACATTCATTATCCGTTTCTTTACACGAACATCGGAAAAGAGGCGGTACGTGTCCAAAGCATGAACGGCGGAAAAAGTTTCAACCTGAAAAGAACGGCATCCCTTCCGCTAAAAGTCTGCGAGAATTCATCGAAGGTAGTTGTGCTGAACAGGGACGGCTGCATTTCATGGTACAAGCCTAACTCAAGCCAAGTCCTTGCAGACTGGTATCTTACGTCGGACGGACAGTGGTTCGAATATTAAAAAATCACACAGAAAAATCAGTAAAAATCAAAATCCGGCGGAAAGATTTCTGTAGATTTTTCTGTATTCGTCTGAACTTTTTTTCCATGAAAAATCTTGGCTCATCGCGTTCTTTATGAGATTTTTCATGTGAGATTTTCTTTCAAAATATGTCTCGATTGCCCATTTCATTGTTCCAAATATTGCATCGGGCGTAAGGTCGTTAAACACAAATCCTGTCCCCTCGCCGCTTTCCATGTTGTAGTTTTTTACGGTGTCGTGAAGTCCGCCCGTGTTCCTTACGACGGGAAGAGTTCCGTAAAGCATTGAGTATATCTGGTTCAATCCGCAAGGCTCGTAGCGTGAGGGCATAAGGAAAAAATCGCTTCCCGCCTCGATAAGATGGCTTAGAGCGTCGTCGTAGCCTATGTATCCCCTAAAGTTCGGAAGCCTTTCAAGACTTCTTATCTCATTTTCGCACCACGCCTCTCCGCTTCCAAGGACGACGAACTGTACCTTCAGCTCAGTGCATATTCTCCATGCAGAACCGTACATTGATGCAAAAACCTCGTCGATTCCTTTTTGGGAAACAAGACGGCTTATCATCGAAACAATCGGAATGTCGGGTTCAAGCGGCAGGGAAAAATATTTTTGAAGTTCCGCCTTGCATATCTTTTTCCCCGAAAGATTTTCTTTAGAAAAATTTGCAGGAATCTTTTTGTCCGTGGAAGGATTCCATATTTTCTCGTCGATTCCGTTCACGATTCCCGAAAGCGAGTCCTTCCGTATCCTGTAAAGTCCGTCAAGTCCAAATCCCTGCTCTTTTGTCCGGATTTCTTCTGCGTAGTTCGGAGAGACTGTCGTTATCCAATCCGCTGACGAAAGTCCCGCCTTCAAAAAATTTATGGAAAAACCGTCATCGATTCCGGAAAGCCCTCGTATTTCCTGGCTTATTCCGGTAAGCGAAAATGCGCTTCCGTTGAATTTTCCCTGATAGCCTGCATTGTGGACGGTAAGCACGGATTTTGTGTTTTTGAAAAAAGTTTTTTTCCTTTCGTAGAACTTTAAGAACACCGCCACAAGAGAAGAAGACCAGTCGTGCGCATGGATTATGTCAGGCGAAAAGCTAAGTTTTTCGCACAGCGGAAAAAGGCTTCTTGCCAAAAAAGAAAAACGCAAAGGGTTGTCGTCGTATTCAGAGTCAGCGGAAGGTCCGTAAAGTCCATCGCGCCCGAAAAGCACTTCAAAATCGACAAAATAAACTTCCACATCGCTTCCCGGAAGCCTTGTCATATAAAAATCCGCCAAAACTTCGCCGTCTCCAAGCGGAACGGGAACTTTTTCAAAAACCTTGCGGAGTTTTTCTCTGGGAATTCCGTAATACCGAGGAAGAAGAATTTTAACTTCGTCGCCTGAATCTCTAAGGGATTTTGAAAGAGATGAGACAGCATCTGAAAGACCGCCGGTCTTGGCAAAGGGAAAAACCTCCGCGCTTAGCATGAATATTTTCATAAAGTTGCCGCCTTTAAAAACGCATTTTTTGAAGCAAGGATTGTTTTTTCAGGGACGCAATAGGAAAGCCTGAACCAGCCTTTTTTTCCGAAACTGCTTCCCGGAGCGCACAAAATATTGAACTTTTTAAGGTGTTCTGTAAAAAGAATATCATCCTCATTCCATTTATCGGGAATTTTCACAAAAAGATAGAAAGCACCGTCAGGCTTTGCGTAGGAAAATCCCGCCTCGTCCATTATAGCCGTTATTTTGTTTCGTCTTCTTTCGTATAAAGAGTAATCACATTCTGCATCCCATGATTTTTCTATAACTTTCTGAAAAAAGGCAGGAGCGTTTACAAATCCAAGGATTCTGGTGGCAAGGTTCAGCGCGGAAACAAGGCTTTCCCCTTCCCTGCAAGACGGATTTACAGCGATGTAGCCTATCCGTTCCCCGGGAACGCTAAAGTTTTTCGCAAAACTTGTTACAACAACAGAATTTTCATACCGTTTAAAAACTGGAGAAACTTTCGCTTTTCCGTAAGTTATAGCCCGATAAGGCTCATCGCAGATTAACAATGGAAAACGCCCGCTTTTTTTCCCGAACTCGTCCAGCGCAGCCGAAAGAAGATAGATTTCCTCCTCGGTGTAGATTTTTCCCGTCGGGTTGTTGGGTGAATTTATAAGGACAGCGGCAGTGGAAAAAGAAAGGGCGTTTTTTATGGCATCTATGTCCAAGGAAAAATCATCTTTTGTAGGCACAATGCGTATTTTTCCGCCGTGGTTTTTTATATAATGCTCGTATTCCGGAAAATACGGAGACGGAACTATAACTTCGTCTTCCGGATTCAATATCGCTTTAAGCACGCAGTTTATCGCTCCGGCAGCCCCCACAGACATGACAATGTTGTTCCAAGAAACGTCAGTTTCCTGCTCAATCGAAGTTTTTTTTGCCATAGCCTCGCGGCATTCCTTGTAGCCTGAATTCTGCATATAACCGTGTCTCATGTGAGAGGTGTCCGAAGCCACAATACGCACCGCTTCCTGAAGTTTTAGAGGCGGCTCAAGGTCGGGGTTTCCGATGGAAAAATCAAAGACATTTTCTTCGCCGTATTTTTTTTTCAGCGCGACTCCTTCTTCGAACATTTTTCGAATCGCACCCGCAGACGGACTTTCAAGAATCTCTTTCATGTTTTGGGCTATCATTTTTCCTCCGGAACAAAAACGATTATAGCATAATTTTTCTTAAAATGCGGAAAACGTTACGGACAAGAAGCGGTTTGTTTAAGACTTTTTTTTTCCGATTCAGTATAATGGGGCGACATAACACGAAAATATTTCGGGGGAAACATGAAAAAAAAGATTCTAATCTCTTTTGCTGCGATTTTTTTTACCCTTTCGGCTGTTTACTCACTTCCGTTCAACGGAAAACTTACGGATTCTGAACGGGAAAGGCTTTTGAAAGGCGAGATTGTCATACGAAGCATAAACTACGCAAAACATATGTGCATAGCAGGCGAGAATCCGGGAGTGAAAAAGATGTACGAATCGATAAACGGAACAAAGCCGAACTATCTTGCCGAAATCATACAGCTAAAACCTTACGAAGGAAACGAGAATCTTCCCGAAAAAATATTTGAAATTCTTGAAAAAGTTCCCGATTACGCAGGGATTCCCTACTGGTCCGAAAGAAACCAAAGATATTGGGATCTTTATGCCAGCGCGGAAATCCTAAGCAAAAACGAATCGAACGGGCGAACGGAAATAGAGGCGAAACTTTTCATGGAACCGTTCGAAAATATTTTCTGCCCCATAACAATCGAGCAAAACGAAGACTACCTTTTTTACAAACAGACAAATTCCAACACTTTGGCATACTACGGGACAACCTGCGTCCGCCCTTACGGAATGAACAGCAGCATACTTTTGTTCAGGGACGGAGAAAACTGGGTTCTTTACGGAGCAGGCGGAGTAAAAGCCCCAAGAGTGCCGTTTTTGACGCAGAGGATAGAGACATCTTTCATAAACAGGATAAAGACATTCTGCAACTTCATTTTCACAAAACTTGAAGACAGGTAGGATTTTTTATGGTTTGGGTAATAGGAGCGGAAGGACTTCTTGGCAGAGAGGTTATAAAAGCATTGAAGGGAAAAAATATTCCTTGTGTAGGCACAGATAAGGAAGTAGATGCTGAAAATTTCTCTCTTCTTGAAACTTTCTTAAAGAAAACCGAAAACGAAAACTATTATTCCCACAGAAAATTCAAGAATCCAAATGACGGAAAAATCACTTGGATTGTAAACTGCGCTTCCCTTTCCGACTACAGAGAATGTGAAGAAAACCCCGAAAAAGCCGAAGCGGCTAACGCAAAGGCGGCGCTGAACATAGCCCGACTTTCTCATGACAACGGCGCAAAAATGATTCATGTGTCGACTTCCTACGTGTTTGGCGGAGACAACGCAAAAAGCATGAAGGAAAACGACAGGAAAGACCCCTTCGGTGTATTCGGAAAAACAAAGGCTCTTGGCGAAGATTACGTCCGTTCATCCCTTAGTAGATGCTACATAATAAGAACGTCAAAAATTTTTGGAGAAAAAAAAGGGACGTTCGTTCCAAGCCTTATAAGGGCGATGACAAAAAATCCTGAGCTTCATGCGATAAAAGACAGTTCTGAAAGTTTCACATCCGCAAAAGACCTCGCGTCTTTTATTGTTCTTGCGATAGAAAAATCGGACGGAGCAAAAAAACTGTTCGGGAAAAAAAGCGCGCCTTCCTACGGAGTGTACAACTTCGCAAATTCCGGCTCGGCATCCTTGTTCGAGTTTGTAAAAGAAGTTTCGGAAATCGCAAAAAAAATTGGAATCGTGAAAAACGAAATAAATGTTCTTCCCTCGGACATAACAGACAATGGCACAAATCTTCAATATCCAAAGAATCTTGTGCTCGACTCATCCCTTACCGAAAAGGAATTTAAGATAAAAATTCCTTCATGGCGTGAAAGCCTTAAAAAAATATTTGGAGGAATGAGATGAAAAAAATCCCTTTACTCCTGATTTTTCTTACTTTATTTTTTGCATATTCGCAGGAATCTCTGAAATCCGCAGAAGAAGAATATTTTGATTTTCTAAGCCTACAGGGGATTGCAGAACGCCCCACAGTAAATTACAGGACATTGAGCGATTCCGAATGGAAAATTATTGACGAAAAAACTTCCGAGGAAGAAAAAACATCTCACCTTTGGGAAAATCTGAACCTTGGAAAAAAACGGATTTTATGGGAATCCGGAAGAAAAATCGAAAATTTCTTTTTTAACGGCATAAACCAGGACATCAGGCTAAAAATCTACGGACCTGAATGGTTCAACAGCGTGAACACCCATACCCCATACGGCCAGAACGACGGAGTTCTGTGGCAGGGACGCGGCTACAACTCAAAGTTTTCAGGCGGCGTGAGACTTGAGGCGTACGGATTTGAACTTACGATAAAGCCGGAAGTCTCATTCAGCCAAAACATGAACTTTGAGATGCTGAAGTCGGGATACGAAAATGAATACGGATATTTTTGGGGCTACGGAACAAGCAACGGCATAGACCTTCCACAACGGTTCGGCTCAAAGCCGTTCTTCGACTTTTCTTTCGGCGATTCGGAGGTACGCTGGTCGTGGCATACATTCACGGTCGGATTTGGAACTCAATCTCCATGGCTCGGACCTGCAAGCCTTAATCCAATGCTTGGAAGCAACAACGCATCCCCGTATCCTAAATTCGACATCGGACTCAGAAAGACAAAAATCGTAATCCCAAAACTGGGCTGGAACATAGGAAGCGTGGAAGCTCGTGTGTGGACAGGACTTTTAGAGGAATCGAAATATTTTGACAGCGACAAAACAAACGACAAAAGGATGGTGAACGCCATTTCGGTTTCATATTCGCCCCCGTTCATTCCCGGATTAAGCCTTGGAGCGAACAGGATATTCTTGACCTATTGGCGACCTGAAAATTTCAAGCAAGTGTTCAGACTTTTCTATCAAGATTTTCATAATACACTTGCATCAAGCGGTAACGATGAAGACCAGAAAATCTCATTTTTCGCTGATTGGAAATTCTCAAAAATAGGTCTTGAAATATACGGAGAGTTTGGACGAGACGACTTTTCTATCGACGAAATATCAAATCCATTCCATACGGCGATATACACAGTCGGGCTGAAGCAGAGAATTCCTCTTGATTTAAAAAAAAATCCCAAAATAAAAGGGCCGTTTCAAGGACTTGATAGCGAAATACTTTTTGAATGGAACAATTTTGAGATTTCTCAGGATTTTCAGCTGCAATGGAATTACATGGGATATTACGCCCATCATTTTGTGAAACAGGGTTATACAAACAAAGGTCAGATTTTAGGCGCAGGAAGCGGATACTTCGGAAACAGCCAGTACCTATCATATGTAATCTATCATAAAAAAGGAAGTTTCAGTCTTTTATTCCATAGGTTCTGTCCCGACAACAACTATATCAACAACAAATCAATCAATCTTGACATGTCAAAACCGGAATCCGGAAAAGTCAATGCAAAATATTATTCAAATTTTGAGACTTATCTTGTATACGGTATTGGCGGAAAATATTTTTTCACGGACTCATTCTCCGTGGATTTAAAACTGAATTTCATGAACATCTTCAACTATAACATAAAAAGAAATAACAAGTTCTACAATTTCTACGCATCGATGTCGTTAAAGTATAATTTTTAAATTGTCTTTTTTGTGTGATATAGTTTTACGTAATAAAAATGGGAGAAAACAGATGAACTACAGATTGATAGAAATGCCGGTTCACGGCGACAAACGGGGAAAACTGGTGGCAATCGAATCGCTCAAGGACATTCCCTTTGAAATAAAGCGGGTTTACTATATGTTTGATACCCTTCCCAATGAAAGCCGCGGTTTTCATGCCCATACAAAACTTGAGCAAATCATAATAGCGATGGACGGTTCATGCACATTCACCCTTGATGACGGTAAAAAAAGAGAAAAGATTGTCCTCAATCGGCCTGACGTCGGTCTTTACATCGGAAAAAACATGTGGAGGGAAATGCATGATTTTTCATACGGCTGTAAACTTGTAGTCCTTGCAAGCGAACATTACGACGAAAAAGAATACATAAGAAATTACGATGATTTTTTAAAGACGGTAAAGGACAACTGATATGATTCATCCGCTTTCAGATTGTAAATCAAAAAACATAGGGAAAAACACAAATGTTTGGCAGTTCTGCGTTATTTTTCCGGATGCAGTTATCGGCGATAATTGCAATATTTGCGCCCAAGTTCTTATCGAAAATGAAGTCGTTATCGGGAATAACGTTACGATAAAGTCCGGCGTTCAGCTTTGGGACGGACTTACGATTGAAGACAATGTTTTTATCGGTCCGAACGCAACTTTTACAAACGATTTGTTTCCACGTTCAAAAAACAAAGATTGGAAAATGCTTAAAACGGTCATAAAACAAGGCGCTTCCATCGGAGCGAATGCGACAATTCTTGCAGGGATAACAATAGGCGAAAATGCGTTTATAGGAGCCGGAAGCGTCGTAACAAAAGATGTTCCTGCAAATACGCTATGGTACGGAAATCCCGCCGTGCAAAAACGAAATATCAAAAATTCTATGGGGGAGGTACAGATGTATAGTAATTAGTCAGAACCTTTCTCCATGTGCGGCATAGGAGATAAGGAAGATGATACGTCTGTTACTTCTTACCTGCGGAACAAACGCCTGTTTCCATATCGCAAAAACATTGAATTTCCCCGACGCTTGCGTCGGGGAAGAGGACCCTCCGTTGATTCAAAAATTCTTTCGCTTCATTCCGTTGGAAAGCCCGGAACTGTTCTTTTCCAAGACAGATATGTTTGCAGCTCCTACAATTGATTATGATATGCTTATACATTATGATATGTTTGACAAATCGATGGATTATTGCAAGGATAATGCGATAGCGGAAATAGAAAGCTTCCATCGCTTGGCTTTTATCTAAATAAAACCGAAAAAACGGCTGTATTCCGCTTATCGCCTCTACTTTCATAGGAAATATAAAAAACGGATAAACAAAGGACTACTAAATGACTGTGCCATTTTTAAGTTTGAAGGAAGTTACTGAGCTGCACTCAAAAGAGATAAACGAGGCGGTAAGCCGTGTCGTATCTTCCGGATGGTATTTGCTCGGCGAAGAAAACGCAAAATTCGAGGAAGATTATGCAAAATATATCGGTACAAAATACTGCGTCGGTGTTGCGAACGGGCTTGACGCTCTAATTTGGATTTTGCGCTCGTATATAGAACTGGGGCGGCTAAAAAAAGGCGACGAGATTATCGTCCCTGCAAACACGTACATCGCAACAATCATTGCGATAACTGAAAACGGTCTTGTTCCTGTCCTTGTTGAGCCAAAACTTGACACGCTTGAACTTGACGAAGACATTATAGAGTCAAAAATCACGGAAAAAACCAAGGGAATAATGCTCGTCCATCTTTACGGAAGATGCGCATACACAAAAAAAATCGAAGAAATATGCAGAAAAAACAGTCTTTATCTTTTTGAGGACAATGCGCAGGCGCATGGTTGCCGATTCAACGGAAAAAAGACTGGAAGCCTTGGAGATGCGGCTGCCCACAGTTTCTATCCGGGAAAAAACCTTGGGGCATTCGGAGATGCGGGTGCTGTAACCACGAACGACAAAGAAGTCGCAGATTGTATAAGAAGCCTTGCAAACTACGGTTCAAGTAAAAAATACGTTTTCGACTACATCGGGCGGAACAGCCGACTTGACGAGATTCAGGCGGCGGTGCTTGGCGTAAAATTGAAATATCTTGAAAAAGACAACGAAAGACGAAAAAAAGTTGCCTCTTGTTACATAGACGGAATAAAAAATCCAAAGATAAGGCTTCCGTTAGCGATGAAAAAAGAGGAGAACGCATTCCACCTTTTTCCTGTTTTTTCCGATGAGCGGGATTCGTTTCAAAAATATCTTTCCGATAACGGAATAGGAACGGTGATACACTACCCCATCCCGCCTCACAAGCAAAAATGCTATTCAGAATGGAACAGCCTTAGCCTTCCTGTTACAGAAAAAATAGCCGCACAGGAACTAAGCCTTCCGATTGGACCTACAATAACGGACGAACAGATTAGATATGTAATCGAAAAAATAAACGAATGGTAGAAGACATACAGGTAAAATTGGAGGAAAAAGATGAAATGTTATTTTGCTCTTTCTGATGATGTTTCCAACAGAGACGAATATTTTTATATGTTCAGATGCACGCTGGAATCTGCCGTAAAAAACACATCCCTTGAACTTCATTGCATTTATGACTTTAAGGGAAAAAATTGCGCCTCCGTCGATGATGACAGGATATATAAACTCCTTAAAGAATATGACGTGAACATTCACCTTTGTTCGATAGATTTTGAGGAAAAACTTCTTGGCGTATATACGGATGACTACCTTAAAAAAATCTCCGTAACAAAATCTTCGCTATATTCAAGATTCTTGAGGTTCATGCTGGCGGACATCGAACATGATGACGAATATATCATTTACGCAGATACAGACGTAATCTTCCTGAAAGACATATCCCTTGACTCGTTCAAGACCCTTCCAAAAACCGTTGGAGTTTGCCCGGAATTTGTGAACACATACAATTACGACTATTTCAACGCCGGCATAATGCTCATAAATCTAAGCTCATACAAAAACGCAAAGAAGAGCTTCATATCGATGCTTGAAGCAAAACAAAAAGCAAAAATAGAATGTTGCGACCAAGGCTATTTGAACCTGATATATGAAAATGATTTTCTAAGACTTGACAACAAATTCAACTGGAAACCATATTGGGGAATCAACGACGATGCGGTTATTGTTCATTTGCATGGATTGAAGCCCAAACTTGATTTAAAAACTTTGGAATGCAGGCATGAAGATTGGATAGCCCATCTTTTCTTTGACAACAAGAACGCAAAGGAAGGCTTCTTCCATTATTTCAATATGTTTGCAAACTATGCAGGAATCGACAACAACACAGTCATCACAAACCTGCTTGTTACCCTACAGGTTCAGAACGAGTCCGAGATAAAAAAGCAAAGAAAGATTCTGTTTCGGATTGCAAGAAAAATTAAAAAAATATTTGGCAGACGATGACAGAAGGCTCAAGAAAACGAAAATCACTAAAAAACATTCTCGTTGCGTTCGCGTCAAACATATTGATGTATGTGCTTTCCCTTTTTACAAGCAAGGTGATAAAAGAGAACCTTGGACTTCAGGTATTGGGTCTTAACGGAGTTTTGAGCAACGTGATTTCAATACTCGCCCTTTCAGAGATGGGTATTGGAACTGCCATAAATTTTGCACTTTATAAGCCGCTTGCCGAAAAAAACGAGGAACTCATAAAATCCATAATGGCTTTTTACAAAAAGGCTTACATGATTATAGCCCTGGTGATTTTAACCTTGGGTTTGATTCTTTTACCTTTCATACCTACATTCATAAAGCAAAGCGACTTTCCAAAACCATATATTTTTCTTGTCTATGCACTTTTTCTTATAAACAGCGTTTCCTCATATCTTTTGGTTTACAAGCGGACACTGATAGTCGCCGACCAAAAAAATTATGTGATAACGGGCATCACGTTAGGCTACAATTATGTCCTGAAAATCTCGCAGCTTTTGGTTGTATTTTTCACGTCAAACTACGTTCTTTTTCTTATAGTCCAAATCGTATGCACACTTTTTTACAACATAATCATAAGCAAAACCTGCAACAGGCTTTATCCGTATTTGAATGGAAAAGCAAATAAACTTTCCGGGGAAATTCATCAGACAATCATCTTGAAAATAAAGGCGCTTTTTTGGCATTCGCTTGGAACGGTGATTGTTCTTGGAACTGACAATCTTTTGATTTCATATTTCTGCGGAGTAACCGAGGCTGGAAAATACACAAGTTACATCGCAATTGTCGGAATGATTTCAACATTCATAAACATCGTCTTTGACAACACAAAGGACAGCGTAGGAAATTTTCTTGTAACGGAAACAGGGGAAAACAAAAAAATATTGTTCGACAGGCTGTTTTTCATAAACCAGACATTTTCAAGCGTATGCTCAATATGCCTTATAATTCTTCTTACGCCGTTTATAAGGCTTTGGCTTGGAGACGACACTGTATTGTCAGAGCCAATTGTATTTGCCATTGTCATTAGTTTTTATCTTTCAAAGAACAGGGCGGCAATCGGGAGCATAAAGAATGCCGCAGGACTTTTTGAACAGGATAAATTCGCTCCTTTAATCGAAAGCGTCCTGAACCTGGCTTTTTCGATAGTTCTTGCAAAAATGTTCGGTCTAATCGGAATTGTAATCGGAACGATTTTAAGTACCCTTCTTGTTCCCTTTTGGATACAGCCGCTGATTGTTTATAAGAAAGTGTTTGAGAAAAATATATTTTCCTACTTCGCCTCATATTTCCTGTATTTTTTAAGGATGGCGGTAATCTTTGTTCTCTGCAAGTTTTTCATAAACCGATTCATAAAATTTTCACCGACAAACCTGTTTTCGTTTATGGCATTTGCGGCGTTCCTTTTCGTTTCAGTCTGCGCCTTGTGGCTTATAAGCGTAGTAAACAAAAAAGAAGCAAGATATTTTTTAAACCTTGTTTTATCAAGATTCAGGAGAAAGTTATGATTACAATTTTTACCCCCACATACAATAGAGCCCATACATTATCACGACTTTTTGAATCTCTGCAGAACCAGTCATTAAAATCCTTTGAATGGATAATAATTGATGACGATTCAAAAGACGATACGGAAAAATTAGTAAAATCCTTCATAAGTAAGGCAAATTTTCCAATTAGGTACGAAAAGCAGAGCCATGGCGGAAAGCACAGAGCAATAAACAAAGCTGTAAAACTTTCTAGGCATGAATGGTTCTTTATCGTGGATAGCGACGATTTTTTAGTTCCTGATGCAATAAAGAAAATCAAAGGCTGGATAAATGCCAACGAAAACGATAAAAAAATTGCAGCAGTATGCGGTTCTAGATATGAAACAAACAAAAAAAAAGCACTTTCCGTCCCGTCAATTCTAACTCTTAACCCTGGCATGAAATGTCATAATCATGAAAGGGAAAAATACGGACTTGAATGTGATAAGGCTGAAATCTACAGAACGCATATTCTAAATTCACATCCATTCCCGGAATATGACAAAGAATTTTTTTGTACTGAGGCTGTCTGCTGGGACAGCATTTCATTTGACGGATATTATATTGCCTTCTATCCTGATGTAATCTATATGTGCGAATACATGGATGACGGACTTACAAAAAACGGAGCAAACGGATACGTAGGCTTTTCAAATAATTTTTACGGCTTTCTTGACTACGCAAAAATCCAGATAAAATGCCGCGGAATCTCAGCAGACACGTTCGGATTGGCTTTTTTTGCCCTGAAGGTTTCAAAAAAGAAAAAGATTCCACTTGAAAATCTGTGTTCAAGACTGGATTTATCAAAAGATGAACTAAAATCGTTCATTAAAAAATACAGACGAAACATTTTTCAAAAAATTATAGCAAAACTATACAACATAATTTGCACTGCAAAGTAATTTTACAGGAGAAATCATGATACCAAAAATCATACATTACTGTTGGTTCGGAAATAAGAAGATGCCTTATAAATTCAGGCGTTACATAAAAAAATGGAAAAAACTCAGCCCGGACTATGAGATAAAACTTTGGAACGAAAATAATTACGACATAGATAAAATTCCTTTTGTAAAAACAGCCGCAGAAAAAGAAAAATGGGCTTTTGTTACGGATTACATTAGAATTGATGTTCTTTACCGATTTGGAGGGATTTATCTTGACACAGATGTTGAAATGATAAAGCCTTTTGACAATCTTCTGAAATACAAAGCATTCTGCGGTTTTGAATGCAGCGACTATGTAAATTTCGGTTCTGCCGTAGGAGCAGAACCGAATAACAAAATAATAAAAGAAATGCTTGATTATTATGGAGCGTTGGAGTTTACGGATGATGTTCTTAAAAACAATACAAGTCCCATTGTGCAAACTAAAATTCTAATGAGGCACGGACTTAAAAATGACAGAACAGAACAGAACAGAACAGGAAATCGAAGGGTTCCACGTTTTTCCTGCCGAATATTTTTGCCCGATGAATTACAGTCAAATATTAGACAGCCTGACAGAAAACACATATTCGATTCATCATTTTTCAGCCTCATGGTTCAGTAAAAAAGAAAGAAGGGCTTTTTTGTGGAACAACTTCAAGACAAGATTAAAGCACAGGATAAAAAAAATCCTGAGATACAAATCAAAATAATTAAAATTCGTAACACTTATTTAGGAGTATGATACAAACTGCGGCTGAAATGTTGCCGCACTTTGTATCTCAAGTTTGCTTAATCGCAAACTTGCATATTGAACGCACGTTCTTGCCTTGCTGCGAACGTGCATAAAAAGTCAATCGAAAGTTGAAACTTTCGATTGACTTTTTATAGGAGTAAAAAATGAAAACAATTCTAATGCTTCCTTCCTGGTATCCCACAAAGGAAAACCCGTTCGCAGGAAGTTTTTTCAGGGAACAGGCGATTGCTTTGAACGGTCATTTTGACTTCAAAGTCCTGCACATAGAATATAAAAAGTCATTTTTTATTCAATATATTTTTTCAAGGCTTAGAAAACCAAGATTCACTGAAACCAACAAAGAGCATAACATCAGCGAGTACAAGGCTGTAATCCACAAGGTGGTTTTCATCTATCTTTTGGGAAGGCTTTTTTCTCTCAAAAAGAGACCTAGGATAGACGGAGTTGGTCGCTTCATTCCCAAAATCATTCAAAAATTCGAGGAAAAGCAAGTAAAGCGTCTTTTAAGAAAAAATTCTCTCTTCTTGTTTGACTATGTTTACGGGCTTACCGCACAGGACATGGCAGGAATATCAGAAATTTTCTCTCGTCTCAGAAAAAAGCCGCTCATATTGGGAGAACATGCGCCTTTCCCGTGGCCGGGAGGAACTATCAGCGACATGGCAAAGTCCGCAATCGAAAAATCGGATTTGTTTCTTGCGATAAGCAACGACAAAATCAGGCAGGTACTTCTGCAGAACATAAAGCCCAAAAGAATCGAATACCTTTGCAACCTGGTTGACGAATCCATGTTCAAGATGAAAAACAAGAATGAAGGAGAAAAGACATTCATAACGGTCGCCGCAAACTCTTTCTACAAAAATTATGACATGTTTATAAAAGTCTTCAACAGGCTTAAAGAACTCACGGACATCCCATTCAAGGTGATGGTGGTAGGCTACAACGCAAACAAAGGATACTCAAAGGATTCTGAGGAACTTGAAAAAAAACTAAAATCATCTCTTTTTTCAGATAATCTTTGCCTTGTACCAAGCGTTCCCAGAAATGAGCTTTCTTCGCTGTACGAAAAGGCGGATTGCTTTGTGATGACATCGATACAAGAAGGTCAGCCCGTGTCCGCATTGGAAGCAGGCTGTTCCGGTCTTGCGATATTCAGCACGAGGTGCGGCGGAGTGGAAGATTATGTTGACGACAAAATCGGACGAATCTTCAACATCACCGACTTTGAAAATTTTTCTCTTGGCTTGAAAGCTTACCTTGAGGGAAAAATCGTTTTCGACAGCGAGTACATAAGAAACACAATCATCGACAGGTTTGGGAAGAACGCTTTTGTGAACAATTTCGTGCGTCTGGTGGAAAGTCTTTAATCTGTAACGGTAATATCAGGCAGTACGATGGTGTACGATAAGATAATGGCAGGACGGCTGTATACATAATGACGGATACTGTATTTGCATAATGAATAATTTTTTTTAGTTAGGCAGGGCTTTATGGAAAATCCTTTAGTTTCAATCTGTACCGTGACATACAATTCGGAGAAAACAATAGTTGAAACACTTGAAAGTTTTAAATCGCAAACGTACTCTCCGATAGAGGTCATAATTTCCGACGACTTTTCAAAAGACAATACCAGTAAAGTCGTAAAAGATTGGATTCAGAAAAACAGTTCGCATTTTGAAAATATAAAATTAATCGAAAACGCCAAAAACAGTGGTGTTGCAATAAACATTGACATCGCGATTAAAAACAGTTCTGGAAAATGGATAAAAATACTTGCGGGCGATGACATCCTTGTTCCAAACTGCATCGAGAAATTCATGCGGCACACAGCCAAAACAGACAAAGAATTTTTGGTTTCAAGCCTTGAAGTTTTTTCCGATGAAAAGTTCAATCTTGAAGACATCCAGTCTTTTTATGACAGTCTTCTTTTGTATGAAATGCTCCCGCTTGAAAAACCAGCCGGGTCCCGGGACAAATAGTTTTTCACAAATAATTTTTTTC
>CAJPOF010000048.1 GCA_905372235.1 uncultured Treponema sp. | reverse complement strand
AAATCAGGACAATCGGCAAAATGTATTCTCTGGATGCGTAATAGCTGAAATTAGAACCGAACGAATACAGCGGCACTCTATGCATAAAAGTAAAAAGCGATGTGCATATGCATACAAAAAATCCCGACAAGATTCCGCATAAAGAGACGGCGACAATCATTTTGTCACGGACGCTCACGCAATAAAACACAAGAGTTGCAGGAATCAAAATAACCGTGAATAAAAACATTCCGTAAATCTAGCATACTAAAAAGCATGAGGCAATAAGTCTTGGACACACCATGAACGGGGGCTTTCAAAATCACAAAAATATATTAAAATGTTATACGTATGTTCTTGCTTTGTTGAAAGCGCACGTACAAGTGCGTACAGGAATGTAGGAGAAGTGGATTATGAAATTTTTTAAAGAACTTACGCTGATTCTTTTTGCATCTTTTATGATGACTGTTGCAGGCATCGGATGCAAAAATGGGTTCGAAAAAGAAAACACATTCATAACGGTCAAAGGAATTTTGACTTCTTCTGTGGAAAGAACCGCAATTCCCACAAAACCAACCACCATTCACTACACGGTTGAAGCAAAAAAAGACGGGACAACTGTAAATGCCAACGTTACAGGAAATAATTTTTCCATAAAACTTACACCGGGAACATGGAATTTTACGGCAAAGGGATTTTCCGATCCGTCCAAAACCAAGCAAGTTTTTGAGGGGAAAAAAAGCATAACGATCGATTCTACGACTCTTGTGGTAGAAGACATAAGCCTTTCTGTAACTTATATAAGCAGCGCAAGCGGAAAAGGAAAAGTAAATCTTCCGATAGAAATTGAAACAGCGACTAACATAACAAAAATCGTAGCAAAATGGAAAGAAAATGGTGCTGAAAAAACAAAAACTATAACTCCTTCAAGCGGAAAAGCAACTTTCAACATGATTTATGACAGCGCACCGGCTGGAGTAGATACAGTTTCTTCCGGTAGTTACATGGTAGACTTCGCGTTATACGACAGCAACAACATTCTGCTTTATTCATGTTCGGAAGCCGTAAATGTATTTGACAACATCGAAACAAATACATGGATTTCTAGCGCCGCAGACGGCATGCATCTAAGCCAAGACGGCGATAAGGTTATCATGAAAATAACAAAGGCTTTGGTGGAAGATTTTATCCCCACAGTGTTCTATGTAAACGGCGAAGGCGGAAAAATCGGAACGGAAGGAGACGATTCAAACACCGGCGGCTATTATTCTCCGCTTAAAACCGTAGGAAAAGCCGCGGAAAAAATAAAAGACTCTCCGCTAAAAGAAAAGGAATACACAATCATCCTAAGCGGAAAATCAACCGAATCAGCTCCAATAGAAATACGCAATAAAATAAAAATCATAAAGTTTGAAAATGACACTGGCAACTACGCAACGATAAAAAGAGCAGATTTAAACACGAAAAGCATGATAGAGGTAATAAACAACACCACAGACAAAGGCAAACTTCACATGGAAGGAATCGAACTTGACGGAGATAAAAAGAACGTAGAGCCTACAGTCGGGGGTGCAGGAATTTACGCCGAAGGAAAAATAGAACTTCAGAACTGCTCAATAAAAAACTGCTGGACATGGACTCCAAGCGCTTCAAAAAGTGGTGGCGGAATATACCTTGCAAGAGATGCCAAAGATTCTGTAATAAATTCCACACAAATAACAGACTGTGTAGCCTTAAATAGCGGAAGCGCAATATATTCCCTTGCAGATTTCAGCCTGGAAGGGAACACGATTGTGGACCGCTGTCTTTCTCAAAGCGGCGGAACAATAACAGTTGGCTCTTCTGTAACAGCGAGCCAAGCGAAAGCTACTTGCACTCTTAAAGGAGATACTCTCATAGGTAATAAAAACAAATTTGAAGAAGATGAATCTTTTCCGCATCATCCACTTTTAAAACTTCCCAAAATTGGAAACCGTTCATCTCAAGGCTGCGGAGGAATCACAGTTTACAACGGAAGCCTTGTGATAGAAAACGGAAGCGGAATGTACATCTCAGGAAACAAAGGATATTCGGGAGGCGGAGGTATAAGACTTTATAAAAATACAGAATTAATAATGGAAAGCGGTGTCATACAGAATAACATATCAGATAAAAAAGGCGGAGGAATTTATAACGAAGGAACAATATACATGTCAGGAACTGCCATAGTGGGCGACAGCACAAAGACAGACGCTCCACTGACAGAAAACGAGTCCTCAAACCAAGCGGAAAACGGGGGCGGAATCTACAATGATAGCAACGGTAAAATATACATAGGATATAAAAAGAATGCGGAGGGAGCTGCAGTAAAGGACGCTAGTTTTACAGGCGGAGTGTACTGCAATCATGCAACCAGCAATGGTGGCGGAATACATAATGCCGGTACTTTGCAAATAGGAAACGGAACTATAGGCTACAACACATCGAAGGAAAGCGGCGGCGGAATATTTAACACAAAAACACTACAAATTCTTGGAGAAAAAGATAAACGTGTCTCGATAATAGGAAACACAGGGGCTCACGGCGGAGGGCTATGCTTCAATGCAGGTTCAAATAATATAAAACTTGAATACTGCAACGTGAAAAACAACAAAGCCGTGGGAAACAGTACCACTAGAATAACAGGTGGCGGAATATGTGTTGCAGAGGAAATGACCGCAACATCAGTAACACTTTCCAGTTGCATCATAGATGGAAATACGATAAGCACAACACAAACTGGGAAAGATGCCTTTGGAGCCGGAATATATTCAGGATTAAAGAGCCCTACCAAACTAACCGGAAATACAATTATAAAAGGCAACAAATGGGAAGGAGATTTTTCAATAAAACACGGAAAAGGAATATATATCCCTGTCTACGGAACAGGAACATCCGGCGTTGTTGAACTTGAAGAAAAAGGTATAGAGGTAGGAAACAAGAATGACGATAACGACATATATTTACCCTCCTACGGAACAAACAGCACAATCATACAGATAGCCTCTCCCGCTCCAGCCACTGGAAATCCATCTTTTGTACGAATAACAGTTGATAAACTTGTCGATGGCACAAAAGTAATAAGCGGTTCAGTTCCTGACAACATATCAAAAATAATTTCAGTAGCGCCCAAAATAACAGGTTCAGGTGCTACCGCAACGGCAAAAGCATTCTACATTCACAGAGCAAACAGCAGCACCGGGCAACTAAAGGAAGTTGAGTTTGAAGGAGACTTCAACAGCGGAACAAACATTTTTACCTACAAGATAAAAAATCCATTCCCCGGATATTCGATACAACTTCGTGTGACAAGAAACGGATCTCCTTCAACAATAACCGAATGGGGAGAGTCCTCACAAGATAATATAACAAAAAACATAGCGACACCATCCGGCACATACACATGGACCGCCTTCCTTTACGACAAAAAAGATGGAACCTCGCTTGGAAAACTTGATTCAGGGACTTTTACAAAACCTTAAAAACTTTGACGCAAATCGTATTTCAGAAAAATCTTTCTTGGAATACGATTTACAAATGTTTGTGTTTTCGTCTTTTGTCGCTTATAATTGAACACATGGAAAGAGAAAAGAACAAGACACGTGTGGTCGCATTGATTTTGGGTGGCGGAAAAGGCACAAGGCTTTATCCTCTAACCAAAGAAAGGGCAAAACCTTCAGTATCGTTCGGCGGGAAATACAGGATAGTGGACATTCCTATCTCTAACTGTATAAACTCAGGATTCAAGAAAATATATCTTCTTACACAGTTCAATTCAACTTCGCTTCATCTGCACATCACGAACTCGTACAACTTCGACAGATTCTCAAAAGGTTTCGTGGAGATTCTTGCGGCGGAGCAGACGCTCGAGCATTCAGGCTGGTACGAAGGGACTGCCGACAGCGTACGGAAAAGTTTCGGACACTTCGAGGCGCAAAATCCCACGCATTACATAATCCTTTCCGGCGACCAGCTGTACAAGATGGATCTGAACGCTTTCTTTGAGGCGCACATAAAAAGCGGGGCGGAAGTTTCCATAGCGACAACAGCCGTAACACGAAAGGACGCAAGCGGATTCGGAATAATGCGCATAGACGAAAACGGCTACATCAAGGACTTTGTGGAAAAGCCGAAAGACGAAAAAATCATGGACGGGCTAAAAATCCCTGAAGCACAAAGAAAAGAGCTTCCCCAAGGAAAGGAATATCTTGCGTCCATGGGAATATACATTTTTAACGCCAAGGCGATGGAAAAAGCGCTCGACAACGAATTCAGGGACTTCGGTAAAGAGGTCATTCCGGAGACGATAAAAGAAAAGAAAATCTTCGCCTACATCTTCGACAGGTACTGGGAGGACATCGGAACTGTAAGAAGTTTCTACGAGGCGAACATCGCCCTTACGGAAACCCATCCTGAGTTCAACTTCTACGACGAGGACGAACCCGTATACACACACGCAAGAAATCTTCCGCCGTCAAAAATAAACAAGGCGTACATGGAAGCCGTCCTTACCTCAGACGGATGCGTCATAAACGACTGCTCCATAAAAAAATCCGTGATAGGGCTGAGGGCAAAGATTGAAAGCGGCTGCGAACTTGACGGCGTGGTCATGATGGGCGCGGATTTCTACGAAAACGAGGAAGCTAAGGCGTTCAACAGAAAACACGGGCTTCCTGATGTGGGAATCGGCAGAAACTGCAGGATATCAAGAACCATAATCGACAAGAACGCCCACATAGGAAACGACGTACGGATAAACGTTGATGGAAACGTATACGAAAACGGCGAGCATGAAGGCTTTTACTGCGCAGACGGAATAATCGTGATAAGGAAAGGCGCAGTAATAAAGGATGGGACAGTGATTTGATTTTTCGCAATTTTGCGTAACGCAAAATTGTGGCGGACGGGAAAACAGTTATTTGGTTATGTATCAATTTTTCCATCCGCCGTCCTTTGGAATCCAAGTTTATCTACGTATTTTTATTTTTCCGGGAAACATAAACTCTAGTCGCCTATCTTTTTTGCCAAAGTCTTCCGCTCAATTCCAAGAATCTCGGCTGTCTTTGTCTTGTTTCCGTTGTTGAACGCAAGATTTTCCTTGATTATGATTTTTTCCGCATCGTCAAGGCTAAGTCCCATCGGGATGGAAATGCTTTCCTCGCCTGAAAAGCGGCTTATCGTGGGCGGAAGATCCTCAATGGAAATTTCTTTTCCTGAACACATTACAACCGCGCTTTCTATACAATTCTGAAGTTCCCTAATGTTTCCCGGCCAGTCGTACCTGTACAAAGCCTGCCTCGCCTTGTTTTCAAATCCAAGGATTGACTTTGAGTTCTCCTCGGAAAATCTTTTTAGAAACGAATCCATCAAAAGCGGGATGTCATCTTTCCGTTCCCTCAATGGCGGAACTTGCAGACGGACTACGTTCAGCCTGTAGTAGAGGTCTTCCCTGAATCTTCCTGCTTTGACCTCCTCCTCGATGTTCCTGTTGGTGGCTGCAACTACCCTTACATCAACTTCGATTGTCTCTTCACCGCCTACACGCTCAAATGTCCGTTCCTGAAGCACACGAAGGAGTTTTATCTGTGTGGTCTGGTTTATCTCTCCAATCTCGTCAAGGAAAATAGTTCCTCCGTGGGCAAGCTCAAACCTGCCCTTCTTCATCGAGTCCGCGCCGGTGAAAGCGCCTTTTTCGTGTCCAAAAAGTTCACTTTCAAGAAGGGTTTCGCTCAAGGCGGCGCAATGCACCTTCACAAAAGATTTCTCCCTGCGCCCCGAAAGGCTGTGCAGAGCATCGGCGACAAGTTCCTTTCCCACTCCGCTTTCACCGGTTATAAGAACGCTTGCCCTTGACGGAGCGACCTTTTTTATAAGTTCAAGAAGACGCCTCATGTCGGCGCTTGTCCCTATCATCCTGTCGAATGACACTGCTTCGCCGAGTTCTTTTTTGAGCATTGTGTGCTGCAGGGAAAGTTCCCTGTTTTCAAGGGCGCGTTTTACGATTACGTTCAGCTGGTCAAGGTTCAACGGTTTTGTAAGAAAATCGTATGCACCATTTTTCATCGCCTCCACCGCAGAATCTATGCTTCCGTGTCCTGTAAGCACTATCACAGGTATTCCCGGAGTCTCCGTGGTTATTCGCCTGAGAACTTCCTCTCCGCTCATCCCGTCCATTCTTAGGTCGGTTACAACAAGGTCTATGTCCCCCTTTGAAACAATGGAAAGTCCTTCTTTTCCGCTTGAAGCCGTCTTTACCTTGTAGTCCTCCATCTCGAAGTTGGCGGCAAGTCCGTTCCTTATGTTTTCCTCATCGTCTATTACAAGGATTGTAAATTTCATCTTGCTTCCCCCGGTTCAGGTAGGAGTTTTCTGTCTGTCTGCGGAATCGGAATTATTATCGTAAATTGGCTTCCTTTTCCCAGCTCTGACTTTACATTTATGTCACCCGAAAATTCTTTTATGATTTTGTACACCATTGTCATTCCAAGTCCTGTTCCGCTAGCCTTTGTGGTGTAGTACGGCTCGAATATGTGCGAAAGGACTTCCTCGCTCATGCCTGTGCCGTTGTCACAAATCCTAAGTTCGTACTGACCTTCTTTTACCGAGGAAGAAATAGTTATATGTCCAAGACATTCGCCGTCTTTAGGCATCTTTTTTTCTTTGGGACGCTCCACAAGATTTTCGAAGCGTTCCTTGACGGCGGAAAAACAGTTCTGCACTATGTTTATGATAGCTTCCCTAAAAAGTTTCTCGTCTATCATAAGACGCAGCGAGCCGCTTTCGTCCTTGAACGAAAAGGACACGCCGGAACGTTCGAACTCCGGCGAAAAAAAACTAACAATGTTTTCTATAAGTTTTGAAGGATTTACAAGGACAAGGCGGGCATTTATGGGACGGACGGCGAATAAAAAATCCATCACCAGCCTGTTCAGGTTCTCTATCTCTTCGTTCACAACATCAAGATGATCCTCAAGGAATTTCTTGTCGGGAAGACGGGATTTTTTTTCCCGCTCCTTTTTCACCGCCCGCTGGATAAGCTGGATGTGGATTCCTATTGCCCCAAGCGGATTTTTTATCTCGTGCGCCATGCCTGCGGCAAGGTTTGTAAGACCCGCCATGTTCTCCATGCGGCGAAGCAGAACTTCCTGATTCCGCTTTTCCGTTATGTCGTTGAATTTCAGAATTCTACCCCGCATGCGGCATCGGCACACCCACGAGAACACCGAGACGGTCACAAAACGGACAGAACCGTCCGAGTTGGATATGGAAAATTCCTTGGACACATTTGTCTTGTCTTCCGAGGCGCAATTTTTTATGAATGATGAAATCTCCTCGTCTATAAGATCGAAGGCGCTTTCGCTGTTCGCCTTGTCGCCTAAAAACGGCCTCGCAAGGTAACGTTCCGCCGTCTTATTCACCTTCAGAAGATTCCAGTTTTCATCGACGACCATTATGCCCGTGGCAAGAGAATCAAGCACGGAATCAAGCATCTCGTTTTCGGAGTTTATGGAATTCAAAATCTTTTCAATCTGTTCATCAGAAAGCTTGGAAAGCATCTGGGAAACACGGGTTACATGGTCGCGCATTTTAGGATATTTCCGCTGATTTTGTTTATTCTGGAAAGTTCCCTGACAAGAAGTTCAAGGGAAGCCTGCACACTTTGATTATATACGGTTACATGACTATAGCAGTCCAAGATAGAAGCGTTTATCTCTTCAAGAGCTTTAAGTCCCGAAGGAGAAAGCATCAGGGAACGCACACAGCCGTAAATCCCGTCAAGGAAAAGTCTCAGCATTATTCTAGGTTCAAACCCATTAAGTTGCTTTACAAGAGCGGACACGTCTGGAATCTTTCTTGCAGAAATCTCTTCTATGAAGCAAAGAGCCTTTCTTTGTATTTCGGAAGGAGAAACTGGAAGATAGCCTTGAAGGAATTCCTTTATGCCGCCCGGAAAATCTTCATCGTGGAAGACTTTTTTTATCACGTCCTTTTGCTGTGGCAAACTGCGTTCTAAAAAAGTGTATTGCCTTACCCTTGAAAGAATCGTAGGCATAATGGCGTTTTTTCTTGATGTCGTAAGGATGAACACAGTTCCGGACGGAGGCTCTTCCAAAATCTTCAGAAGAGCGTTCCGCACGTTTTCAAGCATTCTGTCGGCGTTCTCGATTATCACGGTATTCTTTCCTTCGACGCTTTTCATCCGTGCCCATGAGGAAACATTCCTTATCTGGTTTACGGGAATGGAATCGTAAAGAAAAGAATCCTCAAGTTCCATGGAAAGTTTCTCAAGTCTCTCAAGGGATTTTTCCACCGCAGAAATATCGGGAAGTTCGTGAGGAAAATCCAAGGTCTCAAGTTCCTCGTCTATAGCTCCTGTAAGTCCTGCAATCTTAGAAAGTTTCTCGTCGTTTTCCCACAGAATCTGGCTGAAACGCAAAGTCAGTTTCCTTATGCTCCGCACAAAAAGATAACGGGCGGCCGTCCGGTATGAGGCATTTTCCCTAAGGGATTTTTTGAATGTCGCGGCGGAAGCCTTTATCTCCTGAACGCAATCCCTTGGTCCTGCGATAAGGATAGACGTAGAAGTCATCGCCCTGTTTCTCGCGCACGAAGGACACGGACAATCCCATCTTGCCTTAGGTTCATTTACGCATGAAAGAATGCGGCTTGTCTCAAGGGCGGCTGTCAATTTTCCGGAGCCTTCAGGACCTGAAAAAAGCACGGCACCCGGAAATTTATCGTTATCTATGTCCGATTTTAGCTGAGAAGTAACCGGCTGGTTTAAAAGGTTCTCGTACATTTTCTACCCTGCACTTCCGCTCTGCATGGATACAGAATCCATTATGGGCATCCTCTGAATCGAATCCACGGAAACCTTTATCAGCGGAGAAAGCATTCTGTAAAAAAAACTTTCCTCAAGCACGGAAGAAAAATCGGCGAAAGTCTGGACGCTCATAAAATATATGACAAGTGCCACCACAATGATTCCTTCGACCAGCCCAAGAAAGAATCCCAACGCCCTGTCAAGCGAGCCTAGGATTTCTCCGCCGAAAAGCCCTGATAAAAGTTTCTGCAATATCTTTAAAAGCGTAAAGACCAATATAAACACAAGAAGAAACGCCAAAATTCTTTCGGCATAAATATTATGGATTTTTCCTAAAAACAGATTGCATACAAAACCGTTCAGAAGTATTGCGGCAAGAATTCCAAGGATGAAAGAAAGTTTTCCAAAAAGTTCAGCTACAAGACCTTTGAAAGTCCCGATTATTATGAAAATCAGCACTATCAAAGAAAAAAATACATCCACCGTCGAAAAGGACATCCGCATTACCTCTAACTATTTGCCTCATTATAAAGGATTTCAGCTATCTTTTCAGCAGGTTTTACGCCTTCGCTAAGTTTTCCGGAAGCAAAAGACATATTTTTCCGCTTCTCTTCTAAAAGAAGATTCTCAAGGGCTTTCCTTAAATTTTCAGAAGTCGCATCCTTTCCCGAAAGAACCAGAGCCGCCCCGGATTTTTCAAAAAAGCGGGCGTTGTCCTCTTGGTCGCCCCTTGTGCCGCTTCCCGTAAGAGGAACAAGTATCATCGGCTTTGAAAGCGCAGAGCATTCCCAGATGGAGTTTGCCCCCGCCCTCGAAAGAACGACATCGGAGCAAGCTATGACATCCGGCATCTGCGAATATATGAACGGATAGGGCATATAGTCCCGGAGCGAGGAATCTTTTTCCAAGGAAGGCGACGCAGAATCGAAATTCTTTTCTCCTGTCTGATGGACAAGAAAAAAACGGCTGCAAATCCAGGAAAGATTTTCCTTTACAAGAAGATTTATTTCTCTTGAGCCAAGACTTCCTCCCACCACAAGAAGAATCGGCTTCCTTTTTTCTTGAATTCCAAGGAAAGAACGCCCTCTTTCTGCGTCTGCGCTGTAGAAAACAGGACGGATAGGATTTCCGGTTACTATAACTTTTTTTCTTGCGGATAAAGCCAGGTAATCCTTAGTATTCTCGAACGACACAAGAATATTTTTCGCAAATCCGGCGTTTATTCTTGTGGCAAGCCCCGGCGTGAAATCACACTCATGCGTAAAAACAGGAATTCCAAGAAGCCTTGCGGCGATGCACGGCGGAACGCTCACAAAACCGCCTTTAGAAAAAAGAACCGCCGGTTTTAGCCTGAGCAGAATGAAAAATGATGAAAGAAAACCTGCAAGAATCTTGAACACATCAAGGAAATTCCTGAAAGAAAAATAGCGTCTTAATTTTCCGGATGGAATCCCATAAAACGCATCCGCACTCCTTTTTCCGAATGCATCGACGTTTTTTTCGACGATGTTCCTGTCCATTCCGGAAGCGTTTCCTATCCAAAATATCTTTACATCCACGCCATTTTTGGCGCAAAGAGCGCGCAACGCATCGGCTACACCAAGACCGGGATATATGTGTCCCCCTGTTCCGCCGCCTGCAAATGCGACTTTGATTGCGCCATGTTTTTTCTTCATAAAAGGATTCTAGCTTTCTTTGTGGTATTTTTCAAGAATCGAAAGAATACGCTCCTTTTTGAAAAGCCTTGCATAACCGTACGCAGACATTCCCATCTCGTCGACAATGTCAACATCGGCTCCCTTTTGGCAGAGCAGCCGGCAAATCTCGACGTTTTCCGCTCCAACGGCAAGGATTATCATAGTCTGGCCTTCCTTGCTGATTATGTTCACATCGGGGTTCTTTTCAAGAAGCTGAAGCACAATCTCTTTGTTACCTCGCCATACGGCATCCATAAGGGCGGAATATCCCCTATCCTCGCTTATGGCGTTCACATCAGCGCCCTTTTTCAAAAGCCACTTGACAGTCTCCGCATTGTCGTTCCTTACCGCTATGCTGAGCATGGGAGTGCCGTCCCTATCCCTTGAATTGATGTCCATGCCAGCCGTAAGATAGCACTCACAGATATCAAGAGCGCCTTTTTCTATATACTTTGAAAAATGGTCGGGACTGAAAGGGATTCCATGCGCAAAAAGATAGTCGAACGCTTCCTTGCGCTTTACCTCGTCCTCGAGTTTCTTTCGGTTTCTTTTTATGCTTTTGCATATCTCATCCATATTTTTCTTTATGACAAGAGATTCAAAGCAGCCGAAAACCTCTTTGTCCAGACAAGCATCCGTAATCACATGGATGTTCTTTCCGCAAAGGTATCCCACAATAAGTTCGCATCCGGATACGATATTATCGCTTATAACCACGCAGCATGAGATTTCGCCAAGGATTCCATACATATTCTGCAAGTCAGACATTTCAGTAGAAGATTCGTAGATTATGGATTTAGGAAAAAGTTCGTTCAGGGACGCTTTCATGAGTTCCCTTTTTTCAGTGTCAGATGAGATTAGCAACCAGTTCATAAAAAACATTGTAAATCAATAAGAATATAAATCAATACGAATAATGAAAAAGTTCAAGACAAATGGAAGAATCTTTTTATCGCACGATAAAACAAATCCACGCCCAAGACAATCATATGCTATCAAGTCTGAAAAGGGATATTATCCCGCCCGAAGAAGAATATGCGATCCGCCCGAAGGGAGGTGTGCGATCCGCCCGAGTTTTGACTTACAGCAAGGCTCACGAACGGCGGAAGAAAAATAAAAGGTTGTACCCCCAGTTTCACCGCCGCCTGTCTGCAAGGGAAAAAGCTTATCTAGTTCTCTTTTGAGAAGCAGATTATAGCTTTGTAGCGAGGAAAGAACAAACAGCAACGGCCAATAATTGTTTCATACTGTTCGAATTTCCAACCCTGTGAAGCCATCTGGTTGATTTTAGCTTCAATTGCATTTCCACGAAGTGTACCAGTGCAAAGCCCTGCACCAACCTCTTCCACTTTGTAAGTCATAACAGACTCCTTTTAAATATATTTTTAATACCATACGGCACTAAATTGCTTTTTCGTCACGCTCTTTAATTACTTTTGCAAGCAACCTTTCCTTGGCACGCTCAACCTTCAGATTTTTTCCACGAGTTTTATCACGAAGTCTGTAATACTCTCTTGAGTGTCCATTCGATTTAAGCAGGTCTTTTATGATAAGTCGAAAACATGGTTCATGCATCTCGCACTCAAAATACTCATCTTTATATCCACGGGTCTTTAAACGATAGCAACTGATTTTGTAATAGCGATATTTATGACGTGTGGAAATAACGATTCTTAAAAATTGTCCCAACAGTGGAAGTGAGCATATTACAAAGAAAATTGAAAAAAGATTTTTAGGAAATGCAAACAATCTGTATGTATGATAGCCGGCAAATACAAGTATCAAAATCCCCAATAAACATAAATAACCGTAGAGGAAATAACTTGTAATCAACTTTAATACAAATTTATATTTTTCTTTTTTTACACGCATAACAAATATTCAGCACGCCTGTGGCGTGTCGTCCTAACCACCGCTTAACCTGATTACATAGCGATGTCAGATTTAAGCAAATGTTAGACGATTTTATATAATTCCTACATATTTTTCGAGTATTCTCGAAGACTGTTGCATTCGTGCGCATTAGCGCACACGTTGATAAGCGATGTCTGCCGAACGGCAAGCTCGAAGGTTAACGAGGCAGCCTGATTTGGCTGCCGAAGTTATACCTTGGATGCAACTTCCGGCGCAAGTGTTGTTCCGGGTTCGGGCGGCACGGGAAACGCCGAGTTCATTGCACAGACGATCGCAAAAGCAATCGGCGCCGATCTATTCAAAATCGATACAGGCAATCACTATCCGCGCGACTATGCAAAGATTTTCAATGTAACCAATACCGAGCAGCGCAATAATGTAAAACCGAAACTTGTCGGGCGCGTCGCTAACATGGCGCAGTATACGACGGTGATCATCTGCTGCCCCGTATGGTTGTATAAAATGCCGCTTGCCGTGCAGTCATTCCTTGACGAATACGATTTGAGCGGTAAAACAATCTATCTTTCCGTAACTCACGGAGGAAGCCGGAACGGCGGTATCGAACGCGAAATTGCTACTGCGGCCCCCAAGGCGACGGTGAGCAAAAATATGCTCATCGTGAACCGGAGCGAAACGGCTCGAAGTGAAAAACGGATAACCGACTGGGCAAAAGGGCTGGAGCTGTAATGAAAAAAGCAAATTATGAAGTGAGCGTTTAAGCAACGATGAAGTTTTTCAATAAAAAGAAGAGCGATTTATCTTTTTGATTATTCTTTAGATTGAAAATTAGTGTCTTTTATAATATACTGAAAAAGATATAAATATATTTAGAGCGGTTGCCTGCAAGCAATAAAATTGAGAAAATATAATATAAGTCTGCGAATTTTATGTATCCATACGCTTATACAGTATATGAAGTCTGTTTATAATAATATCGCAATATCAAGGAGTGATGCATATGATTTTTAAGTTAGGAGAGCTATTTTGTGGTCCGGGCGGTATTGGATACGCAGCTCTTTCTGCTCGAATCTCTAATCCAGATTATAAAATAGTACATGCATGGGCAAATGATTATGATAAGGATACCTGCCTGACATTTGAGAAAAATGTGGCAAAAAAGAAAGGGTCTGTTATATGTCATGATATAAGAAAATTAGATTATTCGCGATTGGAACGAATCTCCGATATAGATGCTTTAGCATTTGGCTTTCCGTGCAATGACTTTAGCGTTGTAGGAGAACAAAAAGGCATTGACGGTATCTTTGGGCCGTTGTACTCTTATGGCGTAAAAGCATTAAAAAAATTTCAACCTAAATGGTTTTTGGCAGAAAATGTTGGCGGGTTACGAAATTCAAATGATGGAAAAACATTTTCTATGATTTTGGATGACCTGTTCAAATCAGGTTATTCTGTATATCCTCATCTTTATAAATTTGAAGATTATGGGGTTCCTCAGTCTCGCCATAGGTTAATTATTGTTGGAATAAGGGCAGATCAGCCAGTTATTTATAGAATTCCGTCAAAAATTCCTTATCGTTTAAAAAAGAGAACCTGTAAAGATGCTATTGAAAATCCGCCAATATCTTTAGATGCACCGAATAATGAATTTACAAAACAGACACCTGATGTTATTGAGCGCTTAAAGTATATAAAACCCGGCGAAAATGCTTTTTCGGCAGATATTCCTGAACATTTGCAGTTAAAAATCAATGGTGCTAAAATCAGCCAAATATACCGCCGCTTGGATCCAAATAAGCCTGCTTATACAGTTACGGGAAGCGGAGGAGGCGGTACTCATGTGTATCACTGGAAAGAAAATAGGGCCCTAACAAACAGAGAACGGGCAAGACTCCAAACTTTTCCTGATGATTTTATATTTGTCGGTTCAAAAGAAAGCGTAAGAAAACAAATCGGAATGGCTGTTCCTGTTGATGGAGCCAGAATTATTTTTGAATCAATTCTGAACAGTTTTGCCGGTTTGGATTATGAACATGATGACTATATGTATACTCCTCTTTTACAACCCAAACATATAGATGTGTACAGACAACAGTTCGATACTGGTTGTAAATATGTATTTGATCACCCCATGGAGTATGTTGCATTATGATTTATACAGATTTATATAAGAAAGCACTGATTGACCCCGTAGATGAAGGGGCGAATATATTGAGAATAATTTCAGGTTATGCAACTGCAGCAATGGCTTTTCATCATATTCATGATTTAAAACTTCATAGAAACGATTTTAAAGTTTCTCTTTTGGTGGGTATGTGCCCAATAGACGGATTATCAGTGAGTAATCATCGTGGTTTTAAAAGTATCGTCGAATCAGAATATTTTGAGAATTTTTCATGCAGCTATATTTTTAATAATTCTCCTGTTCACAGTAAGATTTATATTTGGTATAAGGGTATTGATTTTTATAAAGCTTTCATTGGTTCTGCTAATTATACACAAAATGCATTTTCTACAAACCAACGTGAACTGCTTGCTGAAATAAAAGATAATGATGTTGATAGTTATTACAAATCTATTGAAAAGGATTCAATTTTTTGTAGTCATATTGATGCTGAAAATCTCATAAAAATTTATAATGATAAAAACTATTATAAGTGTCATTTACACGAAGAAATCATTAAACCTAAAGATTCTAAACTGACTCCAGATATTAGTAATATTGAGCATGTAATAATTCCTTTGTTAAGTGCAAGGACAGGCGACGTCCAAAAGACAGGAGGGCTTAATTGGGGGCAAAGAAAAGGCAGGAATCCTAATCAAGCTTACCTACAGTTGCCTCCAGCTGTATATCAAAGTGATTTTTTCCCATTAAGACCTCAACATTTTACTGTTATAACAGATGATTCAAAGACTTTTATTTGTGTTCGTGCACAAAAAAGCACTGAAGGTCAGGCTATTGAAACACCCCATAACAATAGCCTGCTGGGTGAATACTTTAGGAATAGGCTCGGATTGCCAAACGGTGCATTTATTACAAGGGCAGACTTGGAACGTTATGGCAGAACTAATGTGGTATTTTACAAATTTGACAATGAAAATTATTATATGGACTTCTCGGTGGAATAGGGAGCAATAATTTATCTCCAACATAGCGCCATAAAAATATGTATCGTATTCGTTCAAAAAATTCGATTGCCGAGTGTATAATTATGCAAGAATTGAATAAAAGACATATATATTTTACAAAATATGTAAAAAAACTTGTTAGTTGTTCTGATATTGTTTTCAGAAGAAAAAGTAAATAT
The DNA here is from genome assembly GCA_905372235.1 of uncultured Treponema sp. Lineage (GTDB taxonomy): Bacteria > Spirochaetota > Spirochaetia > Treponematales > Treponemataceae > Treponema_D. Next base: position 2,952 of record CAJPOF010000048.1, on the reverse strand, counting down.
CTTACAGGAACTCGCCATTTAACTGTTTTTAATACATCAAGTTCGGTTATGAGACAAATAGAATCTGTTTATCAAGATTGAATGCTGACCTTTACCATACCCACTAAAACATTCAAGATTATTATTCACCGAAATTCATAGAATTTCAAAGTCATTTGCACCCTACGCTAAAAATTATCACAAAAAAAGTAATTAGTATTGCAAAACAGCCATTTTTTATATTTCTATCTAAACAAAAAGACCGGTAAATTTTTGAATATTTTAGCAAGTAAGAAAAATCGCATAAATCAAAATGTTAACTCCGCTAAGCTATATGATAAATATGCAAAAGTAAATACCAGATTTTTTTATTACAAAACAAAAGTTTTAACAAGAATTTTTACACACAGTACTGTGTGTAATGGGATTGACAAATCCCATTACCTCAAAGCCTTGCTTCGCTCGGCTTTGAGGTAAAATATATTTCTTAATTGAGGAGTTTTTATGAGTCCTGGTCTAAAGGCTGCAGAAGCTTTAATTGATGCCGCTGTCGCATATGATAGAAACGTTTTAAATGACAAAGCTGCACTTATTTATAAAGTCTTAAAAGCTGTCAATTCAGTTTTGAGTGATTCCGTACAGTACAAAAAGGACGGCATTCGTTTGAAACCTTGGCTAGATAAATATATGGAGAAAATAGTATGAAAAAATTACTTTTTGTGTTGATCTTTTCGTTTGCGATTTTGAGCGTTACCGCCTCTTAGACCAATTCAGTCTGTAGTTCTTGTAGGGGAACGGGACGAATAATGTGCTATTCGTGTCAAGGACGCGGTTATTTCGGTCAGGATAATAGGAGGACGTGTGCAAACTGCAGCGGAAGCGGTATACGAGGTAATCGATATTGTGCTTCATGTTCGGGCAGCGGATATATCGGTTCCGACAATCGAATGACGTGCCAATCTTGCCGAGGAAGAGGCGAACGAGCCTGTTCCGCTTGCGCAGGAAAAGGCTATAGATAAATCGGTAAATCCCGTTTAACGGTCTGTTCAAATGGGATTGTTACAACATATTCTATAAAAATACAGGAGAAACACAATGATGGATAAAAATAAATTAAAAGAACAAGCTGTTGAATTGTTTCAGATAGCATCTGAACTCTGTGGGTACGCTCTTTCTAAAATCAACGACACAAAAGCCGTAGATGAAATCAATAAGCTTATGAAGCCGATGGAAGAACATGGGGTAAACCCCTATAAGAACAATCCTCTTAATATGACTGATTGGGGGGCTTATTCCCAAAAATTAGCGGATTTTATTGAAGAACTAAAAAAACAGAATTTGATAGGAGATAAATTAAGATGAAAAAAACAGTATTTTTATTATTTGCGCTTGCAATTTCTTTTTCGCTAAATGCAAAACCGAAATTGCCGAAGGTTCCCAAAATTCCTGGAGTAAAGAATAAGATTATAAAAGAATTGGAAAATGCAATATCAACAGAAGCAGAACGAGCAAAAGAGGAAGAGAAAACAGAAGAGCAGCCCGTCAACACAGAAAATAAGAAAAGCATAAAGGAAATAAAACAGGATTTGTTCACTTATATTTCTGAGGATAACACGGAAAAAATAAGTGCTGCCATAGATATGATTGAACAGATTGCAGACAATGATGAAGAAAGACGGATTTCATGTTTTTATACGAATGAAAAAACAGGAGAAGAAGAGGAGTGGGGCGTACTTGACGCCGCATTGATGCAAGACCGTGCAGGAACTGCCGTATTTCTTCAACGAAAATTACAATATGCGAACTATGATGTACACGGCTGGTGTGCTACATACAATGCTGTAAAATGTTATGCTGCATTAAAAGAAGAATACGGGGATGATTTTACCTATTGTAAATATCACATATTCGATCATGATTATGTTTCACAACTGCCGTATTCGATTATAAATGCGCTAAAAAACGAAAATGAAAATATACTGCAGGCAATGTTAGCCGATTTGAATGATGCGGATGACCATGTACTTGCGTACTGTGCGTATAAAGGTCGGAAAGATATATTCGACATATTATTAACAAAGAAGTTTAATCCGGAAAAATCGAATGCACTCATTTTATGTGCCGCACTCACTAATGACACATACTATTACAAAAAACTTATTTCTCTCGGAGTTGATGTAAATAAGCGTTGCTACATTCATCCGCATGAATTTATGTACGATGTACCGAAACCTTTTGAGAATGAACTTATCCCATCAAATGGAGCAGCCATAGATTTTGCTGCCTTTAACAATAGTTTAGACTCGGTAAAATATCTTGAAAAATTCGGAGCAACTGCAAGAGTAGTAGGATTTTCCTACGATCCACCTTCCACCTTAAAAATCAGCATAATCGGAAACGCTCCGGATACCACAACCTATTTATTAAATAAGGATGAGAGAGATTCTTTTGATTTAAGAGAGGCTTTCAGACAAGCTCTTAAATACGACAGCGAAAAAATTGTTCCATTACTTCATAAGCAGGGCCTAAAGCTTTCTTCCGAGAGTTTGTATGATGCAGTAACTTACAATGCTGTTAATGTAATTCCTTACTTAGTAAAAAACGGATGCAACATAAATGATCCGGCACATCCCGCTTTGGTAGCTGCACTAACAGCATCGCTTAGATATAATGACCGAGAGAAGAAGGATGTCATTGAAGAAAGACGTGAAAACCTTGTAAAATTACTAATTTCTCTGGGTGCAAAAGTAGACTTAAAATACCAAGACGGTTCAATTGCTCTTACCTACGCAAACACTGCAAAGATGCGGCAATTGCTAATGGAACATATGGAATAAGTTTAAATTATAAAATTCAAACTATACATATCTTCTCCTCCTATCCAGCGATACAACTCCAGGACCAGGAGGCGTTTCTGCCTCATCGTTTCCTACAAAATAAAATGAACATATTTCATATTTTCCTTGTAAGATA
>CAJPOF010000047.1 GCA_905372235.1 uncultured Treponema sp. | reverse complement strand
GGAGGGAGAGGAAACCCCAGTCTGATGGGGTTTCCTCTCCCTCCCTTAAAAATTAGACTTTTATCGCCACCTGCAATCGAATTCGTAGAGCTGACATCCAACCCATTATCAATTTGACGACACATTGCAATATCCGGCACAAAGATGAACACCACAACTTTGCAAGTTTTGCTATCCGGAAAAACTTGGAGCGGACATACAACCGATTAAACATCGATTGCAAAGAAGTTGAGTTTTTCCTTTCTAACGCATAAAATCTACATCATCATGGACGAAATCACCGACATCGAACGCTTTGCCCGAAAAAATGCCGTTCCTATCTTACGGGACGGCGGTGAAGACTTTGTCTGCGACTACATAAGGCGGCACAAAATAAAACGCATCCTCGAAATCGGAACGGCAATCGGATATTCCGCAATTCTGTTCGCTCGCCTTTCGCCCGACATCCGCATCACAACGATAGAATCCGATTCAGAAAGGCACGAAAAAGCAAAAGAAAACTTCCGGGACTGCATGGTCGAAAACCAAATAGAAGCCATATGTGCGGACGCTCTTAAAATCGACCTCGAAGGCGAATTCGACATGATTTTTATCGACGGCGCAAAAGCACAATACATAAACTTTTTCGAAAAGTACAAGAAAAACCTTTCACCAAACGGTGTCTTCATAAGCGATAACCTTTCCTTCCACGGCATGGTGCAGGACCTCAGCCTGACACACAACTACAGCACGATAAGGCTCGTAAAAAAAATCAGAAAATACATCGATTTTTTAAAGGCGAACACGGAGTTCAAGACGGATTTCTACGAAAAAGGAGACGGAATCGCAATCTCCAAAAGGAAGGTATAACTTCGGCACCACAATAAGGCTGCCTCGTTACCCCTCGAGTTTGCCATTCGGCAATCCTCGCCTTTTGAAAAAAACTTGCGGTTGGCGAATTTTAAAGAAGGACTTTTCGCCGAACTCACAAGGAAACTAAACTTCAAAGTTTTTCCTTAAAGCAAAAACCTATCCGCAGACTTTTTCATAAATCGTGCCGCTTTTTTTTCCGTCGAACCTATCCACGGGAAAAACCGGACCGCCTCTTAAATTGAATTTCACGCCGACTTATGATACAATCACGCCATATGAGCGAAGCCAAATTTGAAATAAACCAAAAAATCGTCTATCCGTCCCAAGGGGTAGGAGTCGTAACAGAAATCTTCCAAAAAGAATTCAAAGGCGAAGTAATCCCGTACTACAAAATATACATAGAATCCTCGGACATGGTTGTTATGATTCCTGTAGACAAGGCGGAAGGTGTCGGAATTCGAGCCATCGTGTCCGCCGAGGAAGCCCAAAAGGCGCTTGACCTTCTTTCAGACGATTTTGAACCTATAACGTCCGACTGGAAACTCCGCTATCAGATGAACCTTGACCTTCTTAAAAAAGGAAGCATTTCCGACATCGCTACAATCGTTCGTTGTCTTTATAATAGAAGCAAAATAAAGGAACTTCCGATTCTCGAGCGGAAACTCTACGATTCGGCTAAAAAACTCCTTGAAGACGAAGTTTCAATCGCCATGGACAAAGACGGAAAAGACGTAGAATCCGTGATACATACAAAACTTGAGCCTCCGGGAGCGATGCCCAAAATCAAGAAAATCATCGAAGACGACGAGGACGAAGACGATCCGCTGATGGACGACGAAAACCAAAAGCCGAAGGACAACGACGATTCTTCGGACAACGAAAACGATTCTGACGATTCAAGGGACATGGGCGAAGAAGAATTCGACGACAGCGATGACGAGGAATTCTAAAATTCCTTTGGCGGATAGAAAAATCGCCGTGATAATAGCCGCCGCAGGTTCGTCCCAAAGAATGAAGGGCAGCGTAAAAAAACAGTACCTGCCGCTTGGAAACGAAACCGTTCTTTCAAAATCGCTCAAGGCGTTCCTTAAATCCGTGAGCTGCTTTTCCGTCACAATCACGATTCCCAAGGGCGAAAAAAGCGTTGCAAAGGCAGCTATTTTTTCAGACAAAGAAATCCCTGAACTTTTGAAAAGTACTCCGCTTTTTTTTGTGGACGGCGGAAAAACAAGGCAGGAATCGATTTTCAACGCATTGCTCCATCTTTCAAAAATGCCTGAAAAAACTGAAATCGTGCTTATCCACGATGGAGCGCGTCCCTTCGTAGAGACAAAAACCATTTTGGAAACGGCGGAAGCGGCACTTTTGCACGGAGCGGCTGTTCCGGGAATTCCTCCAACCGATACGCAAAAAATCGTGGACGAGGACGGCTTCATAAAAAAACATCTGGAGCGTTCTAGTATGATTTCCGTACAGACTCCGCAAGCCTTCGATTTTGAAAAGCTTCTTTCCGCACACAAAATCGCCGCCAAAGAATCAAGGGTTTTCACGGACGACACGGAAATATACGCACTTCGTTCCGAAAAAATAAAAACCGTAGAAGGCTCAAGCGACAACATGAAAATCACTTACCCAAAAGACTGCACATCGTTCGCCGGAATTCAGGATTCGGGAACGCAAATAAGGTGCGGGCTTGGCTACGACCTTCACAGGCTTGTCGAAGGGCGAAAACTTATGCTGGGCGGAATTGAAATTCCTTTCGACAAAGGTGAAGCCGCCCACTCCGACGGAGACGTTCTACTTCATGCGATTACAGACGCACTTTTGGGCGCAAGCGGGCTTGGAGACATCGGAACTTACTTTCCTCCGGAAGAGGCAAAATGGAAAGACGTAAATTCCGCCGTCCTTTTAAAGGCGTGCTGGTCAGACGTAAAAAAATCCGGCTGGAAACTCGGAAACATCGATTGCGTCATAAAACTTGAAAAGCCGAAGTTTATTCCGTACAGAAGCCGAGTAATATCCTCGATTGCGAATATTCTTGAAGTCGAAGAAGAAAAAATTTTCGTGAAAGCAAAAACCGCAGAAGGTCTTGAAAGTATCGGCGAAGGAAAAGCGATTGAGGCATGGGTAAACTGCCTTTTGACAAAATAAACACGCAATTTTTTTTATTCACTTTATTTTGAAATCGAAAAAATCGCCGAAAAAAGCCCGAAACTTCCAGCCATCATTATAAGACCTGCAAGCAGAACGCCCAAAGTTACGGCAATTACTGTGTCTCTGAAATTCATGTCAAGAAGGCTGGCTGCCAAAGTTCCCGTCCATGCGCCCGTTCCCGGAATCGGAATGCCAACGAACAAAAGCAGAGCCACAAAAATTCCCCGTCCGGCTTTGGAAGTGAGTTTTTGCCCCGCCGATTTTCCTTTCACAAGAAAAAACGAACATATTTTTCCGATAAAACGCTTGTCCGCTCCCCATTCAAGAAATCTTCTTGCAAAAAAATATATCACGGGAACGGGAATCATATTTCCGGCTATCGCCGTAGCATAAATCATGAATATGTAGAAAGACGGAAGAACAGAGATGCCGTCCTGAACGCTAAGGATTTTCTGAATCCAGCCAACTCCGATTGGAATTGCGCCTCTCAATTCAACCAAAGGCACCATAGAAATCAAAAAAATCATCGAATAATATTTAAGCATGACTGGATTATATATTTCCGTGTGCAAAATGCAACTGCCGTCGGAACATAGATATTTTGAAATCCGCTGGATTCCGTATTCGTGCGCCCGGAATCGCAACGGCTATGTAAAGACTTTATTCGGTTTTTAAATGCATTTTCTTCGAAAAATTGTCTCCGCATTTTTGCAGAGACAATCGTTTTCACGAATTATTTTTTTACAATTTCTGAAAGGCTTGAAACCAAGCCCGCCATGTTCTGAATGTCGGCAGGAATGATTATCTTTGTCGCCTGTCCGTTGCTGGCTTTTTCGAACGCTTCAAGGCTTCTTAGTTTCAAAACGGCGGAATCCATGCCCGCTTCTTTTATCATCTTTAGACCTTCCGCTTTTGCTTTCTGCACTTCAAGAATTGCTTCCGCTTCTCCTTTTGCCTTTTGAATTGCGGCTTCTTTCTGCGCCTCAGCCTCAAGAATCATCGACTGCTTTTTTCCTTCCGCAACAAGAATAGCCGACTGCTTTTCACCCTCCGCTTTCAAAATAGACTCACGGCGTTCCCGTTCGGCACGCATCTGCTTTTCCATCGCGTCTTTTATGGCTTCCGGCGGCATGATGTTCTTGACTTCGACACGGTTCACTTTTATACCCCAAGGGTCTGTCGCCTCGTCAAGAATACTTCTCATCTTTGTGTTGATTACGTCGCGGCTTGTAAGAGTCTGGTCAAGTTCAAGCTCACCGATTATGTTTCTGAGCGTTGTAGCACTAAGATTTTCGATGGCGTTTATGGGGCGTTCCACGCCATAGGTATAAAGTTTAGGATCTGTAATCTGAAAATAGATGACCGTATCTATCATCATTGTAACGTTATCCTTTGTAATAACGGGCTGCGGTTCAAAGTCAAGCACCTTTTCTTTAAGGGACATCTTATTTGCTATTCGTTCGATGAACGGAATCTTCACGTGAAGTCCCACCTGCCATGAAGCGGAAAACGCTCCGAGCCGTTCTATAACGTAAGCGTACGACTGCGGAACAATCCTTATGTTACTAACGATAAGAACCAACACCACCACAAGTATTCCAATAACCAAGTAAATCATGTTTATATCTCCTATTATTTATATTGCTTTGATTTTAGGTTTTATTATCAATGTATTTCCCTGAACGCCCGTTACGACAGAGACCGTATCTTCAGGGATTTCAGATGAATCTTCCGATGAGACAGCCCAAATCACGCCATTTTTAGCCTTGGCTTCTCCTTTCTGAAATTTCCGGACGGCTTTTGTAACAATGACTTCCTCTCCGACTATGGAATTTATGTTCGTTTTTTCTTTTTCCATTTTAAGTTTTTTTATCGCAAAAGGTCTTGTCGAAAGCACAAGAAAAATCGTAAGCACAAGGAAAATCAAAATCTGCCATCGGAACGGAAGTGAAGTCCTTGCGATGAAAATCATCGTAAGAGCCGCAATCGCCGCCCAAATCGTGGTAAACGCCATCGTGAATGCCTCAATCAGCACAAACACAATCATCAGTGTAAGCCAAAGCCATGAGAAATTCGAAAGAAAAAAATGTGTCATGCCGTAACTATACATGATTTCTGACACAGTGAAAACAAAAAAATCTGCCGGTCATATTTTTCCGTGCCTTCAAAAACCGCAATGAAAATCACGATGAAAATCATCCGTATAGAAAAAATGCCCCCATCTTGGTAAGATATCCAATCGAGGTTAAAAATGGGCGGACTATTCGGGGTCGTAAGCTGCGACGACTGTTCCTTGGACTTGTTTTTTGGAGTGGACTACCATTCCCATCTTGGAACTAGAAGAGGCGGACTTGCGGTATTAGGACAGGACGGACAATTCATAAGGTCCATTCATGACATTCAAAATTCTCCGTTCAGGACAAAATTTGAAGACGACATAGGCGAAATGCACGGCAATATTGGAATCGGATGCATAAGCGACTACGAAGCCCAGCCGCTTTTAGTAAAATCCCATCTTGGAAGTTTCGCCATAACAACGGTCGGAATCGTAACAAACAAAGAGGAACTCATAAAAGAAGTCCTTGACGGCGGCTATACGCATTTTCTTGAGATGAGCGGCGGAGACGTAAACCAAACGGAACTAATCGTGGCTCTGCTAAACCACGAACGCACAATCCTAGACGGAATCAAGTTCGTGCAAGATAAAATAAAAGGCTCAATCACGATGTTGATTATGACACCTGAAGGGATTTACGGCGCAAGGGATAAATTCGGACGGACGCCGCTTCAAATCGGAAAAAAAGATTCGGGTTTCTGCCTTTCTTTTGAAAGCCACGCATACATAAACCTTGGCTACAAAGATTACAGAGAACTCGGGCCAGCCGAAATCGTGTACGTAACAAAAGACAAACTGGAAACGCTAAATCCTCCGTCGCAAAACTTAAAAATCTGCACCTTTTTGTGGATTTATTACGGATACCCCACAGCCTGCTACGAAGGCGTGAACGTGGAACAGATGCGATACAACTGCGGAAAATGCCTTGCAAAACGCGACATGGAAGCAAGCGTTCAGCCGGATGCCGTAGCCGGAGTCCCGGATTCGGGAACGGCGCACGCAGTGGGATATTCAAACGAAAGCGGAATACCGTTCACCCGTCCTTTCATAAAATATACGCCCACATGGCCGCGGTCGTTCATGCCTACAAGCCAGGACCAGCGAAACCTCATCGCCCACATGAAACTGATTCCCGTGCAGCAATTAATACAAGGAAGAAAACTTCTTTTAATAGACGATTCTATCGTCCGAGGAACGCAGCTTAGAGAGACCACGGATTTTCTTTACAAAAGCGGTGCAAAAGAAGTACACGTGCGCCCCGCCTGTCCGCCCATAATATTCAGCTGCAAATACCTGAATTTCAGCCGCTCAAAAAACGAGATGGATTTAATAACCAGACAGGTAATCAGAAAATTGGAAGGAACGGACAAAAATCCCGACACAATAAAAAAATATTGCGACCCGAACAGCAAAGAATACGAACGAATGCTAGAGGAAATCCGGAAACAATTGCATTTTACGACATTGCGTTTCCATCGCTTGGACGATATGCTCGATTCCACAGGACTGGAACATTCAAAACTCTGCACATACTGCTGGGACGGACGGGAATAATTTGCGTTTTGTCCGTTACAGATGTATATTAGATGAAGGTTCTGCAAAAGACGGCAGAAATAATTTTTACGCCGTTTTGGCACAAGGAGAAAATTATGACAACATCAATAAAAGCGGTCGGATTCACATTGGAACAGAAGCAGTCTGATATGATTGATTCAAAAATAAAAAGAATCGCATATGCGGACGACTTGATTATCGATTTGCTTTTGAACATAAAGCACGAAAAAGCCTACGTAATGGACACCACGGTGAACTTTCGATGGGGAACTTCCGCCCACGTTTCCGGCGAAGATTTTGACTTTGCCGCCGCACTGAACAAAATGATGGACGTTCTTGACAACAAAATCAAAAAAGAAAAAGACAAAATACAGGAACATGCAAAATAATGTTGTAATAAGGGAGGGGACGGGCATATTTAGGCGTCCTTCATCATACAGTATTCCGTATGCCCATCCCACGAAATGGGCGAAACCGCCCATTTTGCGCCAGCAGGTGTCCATCCTTAGAAAAATCCCGTCAGACTAGGATGGCGGTGGAAAAATCGGTCTTACAACTATTTACGCTTCTTCCGCTGCCCCAAGTTTTCGTGCAGGCGGTTGCTATCTTTATTTGAATGACATAATTGCATTTCCGCCTGCACAAGTTTTGCCAAACTCGGCAAACTAGATTTTTCAGTTTCGGATTTCAAGTTCCGAATCTGCGCTTTCGTCAAGCCACTGAACGATTTGTTCCGCCGCATTTTCTATTTTCTTTTTTGAATCTTTTCCACGAATCGCACATTCCCAGACTGTGCAGACACGCCAGCATTTTTCGAAATATTGCTCTTTTACGATTTTGTCGCGGCTTTTGTTCCGCATGAATTTCTTTTTCCAAAAAACTACGTTCGATTTTGGCATTCTGAATGAATCGCAATTTTCGTGGGCGTGCCAAAAACAGCCGTTCACAAAAATCACGGCGTAATATCTCGGTAAAACCAAATCCGGACTTCCCGGATACCGTCTGTCGCAGATTCTGAACCTAAAGCCCGCTCTGTGCAGAACCGAACGGATTTTTCGTTCGATTGATGTGTTTTTCCCCCGAATCCCGGACATTACTTTATGACGTTGCTCTTTTGTAAGCGTATCCATTTTGCTCGTCCTTTTCGAGGAAAATCGTTCGGGCTAAATTGCCTTCAACGCCTGTGCCAAATCGTTCAGCATATCATTCTTGTCCTCAAGTCCGCACGAAAGCCTTACAAGTCCGGCAGGGATTCCGGCGTTCTTCAGCTGCTCATCGGTCATCTGCCTATGTGTTGAAGTCGCAGGATTCAAACAGCACGATCTTGCGTCGGCAACGTGTGTTTCAATCGAAAAAAGCCTGAGCGCTTTCATGAATTTTTCAGCCGCCGCCCGTCCGTCCTTCAGCTCAAACGAAACCACGCCGCAACTTCCGTTCGGAAGATATTTTTTCGAAAGTTCGTAATATTTGTTCGATTTTAAGGTGGGATAATTTACGCCTTTTACTTGAGGCTGCTTTTCCAAGAATTCTGCGACCGCCTGTCCGTTTTCCACATGACGGGGCATTCTTACATGCAAAGATTCAAGTCCGAGATTCAGAATGTAAGCGTTCATCGGCGACTGAATCGACCCCAAATCTCGCATGAGTTGCGCCGTGGCTTTTGTGATGAAAGCGCCTTCTTTTCCGAACCGCTCCGCATAAGTTATTCCGTGATAACTTTCATCGGGAGTCGCAAGTCCGGGAAACATATCTTTGTGCGAAATCCAGTCGAATTTTCCGGCATCGATTACAGCTCCGCCGACGCACGCGCCATGTCCGTCCAAATATTTTGTCGTCGAATGAGTTACGATGTCCGCCCCCCATTCGATTGGACGACAATTTATCGGAGTCGGAAAAGTGTTGTCGACAATCAGCGGAACATTGTGGTCATGCGCCGCTTTTGCGAATTTTTCAATGTCGAGAACAGTAAGTGCAGGATTTGCGATGGTTTCCCCGAAAACCGCCCTTGTGTTGCTTTTAAAAGCCGCGTTCAATTCATCTTCCGATGCATCGGGTTCGACGAACGTCGCGTCGATTCCCATTTTTTTCAATGTGATGGAAATAAGATTGAACGTTCCGCCGTAAATCGAAGAGGAAGCGACGATATGGCTTCCCGCCTCGCATATATTGAAAATGGCAAAAAAATTAGCCGCCTGACCCGACGACGTGAGCATTCCTGCCGTTCCGCCTTCAAGCGAAGCAAGTTTTGCCGCGACAAAATCGTTCGTGGGATTTTGAAGCCTTGTGTAAAAATATCCGCTCTTTTCAAGATCGAACAAAGCGCCCATGTCTTCGCTTGTATCGTATTTGAAAGTCGTGGACTGAATTATCGGAATCTGGCGAGGCTCTCCGTTTTTAGGCTCATAGCCCGCATGAATGCATTTTGTGTCGATGGAAATATCCGTTTTATTTTTCATAGATGAATTGCCTCCTCGTGAGCATAAGCTTCTCCGAGAAATTATAGAATTTCTTTTGAAAGTTCTCAATCTATTTGAAAACTTTCAAAAACACGGCAAAAAAGTTAATGCTGTATCAAAACTGATTTTTTTAGGCAGTCTAAAGTTTATCTCTCTTCCAAATTGTCAAAACAGGCAAGCAATGTTCGTTGATTTTCCTATTTTGGGTAATTGCTCCTGCTTGATAAAGTCCACTTGTTCCACAAGTCAGGGCGGTTGCTTCGGCAGTATTTTTTGCGGCGGAAAACACTGCGAGTTTCCCTTTCGGAAAACTCGCAGATTTACGTGTGCGCTTTTGCGCACGAACGCAGCAGTTAAGAGAATTGATATTCTCTAAATTGCAGCATTTTAATGGAGGTACTATTCCTCTTCAAAAATCAATTCTGCGGAATCGAAATCTGAATCCACCGCTTCCGATTTTTTTGACATATCATAGGGCGAATCCAGTTCGTTTTCATCATATTCAACAACGGATTCGTGAAATTCTTCAGGTTCAGTTTCATTCTGATTTTCAAAACGATTTTTCAAATCGCCGTCTTTAAAATCTTTTTGCATTTGCCCAAAAACCGGAACATTCTTGAACGCATCGTTTCCGACTTTTATACCAGAACTCAAATTCTTTATGTAGGCTAGATTTTTGCAATCGGCAAACGCCCCTTCCCCGATTGAAGCCAAATTCTTTTCAAAAGAAACGCCCACCAAGGATTTGCAGCCTGCGTAAGCATAATTTTTTATTTCCGTTATCGATTCTCCGAACGCAAGGGCTTTCACAACTTCACCGTTCAGATAAAAATTATCCGCATGCATCAGCGGATTTGCGTACTGATTTTCAAAATCAATTTTGTTCCATGCGGAAATATTTTCGACCACCACGTCTTTTAGATTTTCACAACCTTTGAAAGCGTCTTTTCCAATGTTTTTAATCGTCCGTGGAAATTCTATTTTTCTAAGCGACTTGTTTTCGTAGAACGCGAACGCTCCGATTTTCGTAAAATTATCGGCAACTATAAGGTAGGATTTTGTGCCAAAATACGCCACGAGTTTTTTCCCGTCCTTGGAAATCAAGCCTTTTCCCTGCTGGATTGCCCTTAGATTTTCGTTCAAGGCAGAAACTTTGACATTTATTTTGGGGCAATCCATGAACACGCCTTTTTCAATTTCGGAGACGGACGACGGAAGCGTGATGTCAACCAGATTTTCGCAATGCGCAAAAGCATTTTCCTTGATTTTTTCAAGTTCTTCGGGAAGTTTTACTTCGCTCAAGGAATAGCAGTTTGCAAAAAGATTTTCTTCGATGGTTTTGAGCTTAGAAGGAAGCGTTATTTTCTTTAATTTTTCGCTGTGTTCAAATGCATTCTGCCCGATTTCCGTAACGCTTTCAGGAATTTTTACAATCTCAAGATTTGCGCAGTTGTAAAAGGCACGCAATCCTATTTTTTTTACGCCTTCGGGAATTATCACAAAAGAAGCGAGTCTGTTTTCCGAGAACGCCCGGTCTCCAATCTCAATAACCGGAATTCCGCCGATTTCTTTGGGAACCGTAACGATTTCATCCTGACCGTTGTACCCGACGACGATAAAGCCGTCTGCGTCGCTTTCCTCAGAATCCAAAACCTGAATGTCAAATCCCTGATACGACAAGGCATAAATAGGGAACAAAAAAACGCTCGCAAACAGAAAAAAAATTGTTCTTCTAAAGTTTTTAATGGATTTCATTTTATCACCTTACCTGAATATTTTCGACCAAGGACTAAGTTCGGCATTCAAAGTCGCCGAATTTAAACAACCCGGTTTTAGAGAATCGATATTCTCGCAACTGCCGCATTTTAAGGGAGTATATTCGATTATCGGCATAAACTTCCGAAACTTTGACAGTTTGATTCCCGGATAACACGGAACTTTGTCTCCGACATTCAGAAAAATACGCCGCTTTGTTTTCCGTTGCGTGCGTTCAAAAGCGAGGGATTTTCATATTCTATAATGAGAAATAAATATCGTTTATATATCATGAAATCAGATTTGACCTATACAAAATAGAAGAAATCTGCAAAAATTGAAAAATGACTGAAAAACCTTATATCAAAAGTGATAGAAAATCAGATTTTTATCGCATTGTTGAAATAACATTTTTGATTTTATTTTCCATATACGTTTTGTACTCGGCGGTGGCGCAAGTTTTCCCTTGGGAACATTTGTCTTTTTTTGAAGGAAGAGCAAAAGAATTTTCTACAGGATTCGTGGAAAAATCTACCGGAATGTCGGTGGAAATTCCTGCGCAAAGCAAGCCTGAACTTTTTTCAAAAGGCATAACGATTGTAGGAACGCTGCCCGATTACATAAATTCTCACGATTACATGAGACTTTATATGGCTCATCAAAATGTTTCGGTTCTTATAGACGGAACGGAGCGCACCTCGTTTCGGTCGCCTAAATACGGCTGGAAAAACGCTCCTTCAAATTACAGCCTTTTTGTTCCGCTAGAAAAAACCGACGCAGGAAAATCCGTTGAAATTTCTTTTGACAGCGATATGCCGGCTTACGCATCCCGCATAGGAATGATTTACATCGGGACATACTCGCAGATAATTTCCACGCTTCTTCATGTCGCCGGAACAAGCGTCATGTTCGCAATCGGCGGGCTTGTCCTTGGAATTTGCCTTCTTGTCGCAGGAGTACTCTACGGCAGAAAAGCAAACGTCAGTTCCCTGCTTTACATAGGAACGTTCATGCTTTGCATTTCGCTTTGGATATTGAACGAATCCGTTTTGCGCCAATTCCTTTTTTCGAATCTTACAGCCACCATGTATACGGTTGTGTTCAGCCTTGCGTTCGGTTGCGTTCCGTGGGCGCTTTTCATGTGCGAAATGCAATACAAACGGTACAGCCACATTTACTATTCCATTGCGGTTGTTAGCATTGCAACGACCGTTTTCAGCGTCCTTGCCTACGGTTTCGGCTGGCTTTCACTTACGAGTATTCTGAAAATCGATCACATCGAAATAGGAATAATGATTGCGACAATGATTTTCACGTTCGTAAGGGACAAAATAAAAAGCAACCCGACCTATCTTGGAAAAGCGTTCTCAATCGGAATACTGATTTTTATGTTCTGCATAATCTACGAGATTGTCTCAATATGGACGAGGGACAACTATATTCGAGGAACTGCTACGGGATTCGGCCTTTTTGTCTTCCTTGTGTGCATGACAATCACGGTAGTAGACTACATAGTAAAAGCCAATTTTGACCGCCAGCAGGAATTCATCGACGTTACCGTAAAAAATCTTCAGCTTGTGATGGAACATCAAAAAATCCAAACAAACGTGATTTTTACTTTGGCTTCAGTAATCGAAAGCAGAGACGAAACGACGGGCGCGCACGTAAAAAACACTTCGAATTACGTGCGTTTTATCGGGAACAAACTGCTTGAAAAAGGTGAATTCAAAGAAATCCTGACTCCCGAATATGTGAACATACTTGCCACGGCAGCCCCGCTTCACGATGTCGGAAAAGTCAAAGTTCCCGATGCGATTCTTACAAAACCCGGAAAACTTACGGACAAGGAATACAGACAGATTCAGAACCACACGATTTACGGGTTCGAAATGCTGGACGACATTCTAAAACATATCGGCACAAACACTTATCTTGAGGTTGCAAGAGAAATTGCGCTCAACCACCACGAACATTTTGACGGGAAGGGATTTCCGTACAGACTTTTGGGCGATGAAATTCCTTTGAGCGCAAGAATCATGTCGGTGGCAGATGTTGTAGATGTCCTGCTTTCCGAAAGGCAGTACAAACCTGCGTTTAGTTTTGAAAAAACTTACGAAATAATGTCGGTTGAAAGCGGAAAGCAATTTGACCCGATTGTCCTTGCCGCGCTTCTTGACAACTGGGAAGAATTCAAAGCCTTTTCAAAGAAGATTCAATCCAGCGACCAAGAATAAAAACTCCGCAACACAGCGTTTTTTCCTTGCGTTGACTTGGCGCAACATTTATGGCTTCTTAAAAAGATTTCTGTTCAAAGAGCTAATCCACAAATCCGAAATTGCAGTGCCACACCGGTTTTGCAAGTTTGTTCGAAAAAGGCTGGATTCTTGTAAAATCGGGAAGCCAGCTTGCGTCATCGCTTAATTCCTGATAAAAAAGCCATTCAAAGTCCAAAGCCTCAATCAAGTCTTTTAAGTCTCCGTCTTCCGTGCCGTTTACAAGACGGTTTTCTATCACAGAAAGACTTTTTTTTCGTCTTGCAAGGCGTTTTTCGTCTTCCGCAAAAGGAACGGGCGTGTATTGATTCATAAGCGAAACAAACGCCTTTCCGTCTGCGTTTTCCTTTAGCCAAAGCAGAACTTCAGCGGTGTCCTCAAAATGCCCCGGAAAAAATAAGTGGCGGACTATCACGCCTTGGGTAAGTTTTTCTTTTTTTTCGCCTTTTTTGACAGGATTTCCATTTGCGTCCACGTAATACGACTCCGCTTTTCTTTCCGTGATTTTTGGAGGAAAGTTCTGTATCATCCACGAAACGGTTTTTGTCGCCGCCTGAGGATAATCTTCCGCCGCAAAAAGCGATTTTGAAAGAGAACCGTTCAGAGTCTTTAGGTCGGGAAGCCAAATCTTTACGTAAGGTTTTAAAAGTTCAAGCATTTCCACGGACTCATAGGCGGAACTGTTCCAGCAAAAAGGTATCGAGCAGCCGGCTGATTGCGCGTTTGCGATAAAATCCGCAAGCAAAGGAACAAAATGACTTCCCGTAACAAGATTTATGTTTTCCGCACCTAAAGACTGAAGTCTAAGACATATTTTGGAAAACTCGTCTGAATCGACGGCACGCCCCAACCCGTCCTGCGAAATTTGGTAATTTTGGCAAAAAGCGCAACGGAGCGTGCAACCCGTAAAAAAAATCGTTCCGCTTCCACCGTGAACGGTAATCAACGGCTCTTCGCCAAAATGAAGACAAGCCAAGGCGACCCGAACAGCATCGCTTTCTCCGCAAAAGCCGGTTTTCCCAAGATTTCGGGAAACTGCGCAATTCCGCGGACATTGACTACACGAAGAACAAAAATCCATCATAGAAAGAATGAGGCAAATCTGACGCTAGAGAAGCGCACCTTTTTCCACTATTTTTGCCATCAAATACTGAAGCACATCGACAGGCAAATCTTCTGCCTCGTAATTTACAAGCTCGCCGAGCGTCCGCCAATCCGAATCGGAAAGCAAATCTTCGTTTTCATCTGCATTTTCCAAAAACGAAAGGAACGCCGAAAGCCTTTCAAGATTTTTCTCCGTCGGCTCTTCGGAAAAATCGCTCGATGTTTCTATATAAGTTCGCTGCCAATATTCCGCAACGGAAGAAGGAAGGTCTCCGGGAACGGATGCCGAACGAATAAACAACGAAGCCACATCTTTACAAGCCCGCTCGGTATCAAAATGCCCGTTGCCCTCTGCACGGACGTGTTTTAAAATCCGCCTTGCATCCGCCATGAATTTCTGAACATTTGTCATAGGTGGATTATAAAGCGAATGAAAATCTAAATAAAGTGGTCGCTAAAAAGATTTTTGATTAATGCACTCATGCCAAACTCTCCAAGCTTTTCCAAACCGCCGTTCCCGCAATCACGGCAATTGAGGTTTTTCCGTTTATAGCATATTCTATTTGCATGAAATATTTTTCCAATGAGCCTGATTTGCAGACGACGCTTTTAAATCGCTTCGTAAAATATGTGAAAGTTTGGACGGAAAGTTCCAGCGAAAATGCGGACAAGGGAATTCAACCTTCTACGGAACGCCAGCTTTCCTTCGCAAAAAATCTTGCGGAAGAAATCAAGGAAATCGGGTTGAAAGAAGTTCAGGTAACAGAATTCGGTTATGTTTACGCCGTTCTTCCGGCTTCAAAAGGATTTGAGGACGTGCCTCCGTTCTGCCTGCTTTCCCACATGGATACGGTAGAAGAAGTTACCGGAAAAGACGTAAAGCCGATAATCCATCCCTCATACGACGGAGCAAAGATAGACCTTCAATGCGGAGTTAGCCTTGATATCAAAGAAGACGAATGTTTGGCAAAAGCCGCACAGCAAAACGACACTATAATCACCACGGACGGAACCACCCTTTTGGGAGCGGACGACAAGGCGGGACTTTCGGAAATTGTATCTTCCTTGGAGTTTTTGGTTTCGCACAAGGGAATAAAACACGGTCCTATCGAAGTAATTTTTTCGCCGGATGAAGAAACCGGACACGGCATGGATAGAGTCCCCTTAAATCTCATAAAATCCAAGTTCGCCTACACCGTAGACGGCGGTCATATCGGAGAACTTGAATCGGAATGTTTTAACGCATACGGAGCGACCGTCACCTTCATCGGGAAATCCACCCACACCGGAGATGCCCGAAAAAAAGGCATGGTGAACGCCATCTGCGCAGCTTCTCTTTTCGTGCAAAATCTTCCGCCCGCAGAACGCCCCGAAACCACAGACGGCTATCAAGGATTTTTTGCCGTCCTTGGAATCCAAGGCTCTGTCGAAAAAGCAATCGTAAATCTTATTTTAAGGGATTTTTCCGAGGAAGGCATGAACGCTCGAATCGAAAAACTAAAGCATTTTGCAATTTCAAGTGCTGAAAGTTACGGTGCAAGGGTCGATGTCGAATTTAAGGCTCAGTATAAAAACATGAAGGGCGAACTTGAAAAAAATCCGGAAGTCGTTCAAAACCTCGAAAATGCATACAAAGAAGCGGATGTAGAAATATTGCACACCCCCATCCGTGGCGGAACTGACGGCTCAAGGCTTACAGAACTGGGAATCCCCACGCCGAACATATTCACGGGCGGACACAATTTCCATTCAAGATACGAATGGGCATCCCTAAGCCAGATGTGCGCCGCCTGCGACGTGCTAATATCTCTTGCGGAAATAATAGCTACAAACGGACACAAAAATAAAAAGAAATAGAGAAAGGACTCGGAAAAAAATGCATGAATACGTGATTGAAGGCGGCTTTCCAATCAAGGGAACAATAACCGCCAGCGGAAATAAAAATGCGGCGCTCCCCTGTATAGCAGCCTGCCTGCTCACGGAAGAGCCCATGATTTTGCGGAATATTCCGGAAATTGAAGATACGGCAGTCATGCTAAACATTTTGCAATCTTTTGGAGCAAAAACAACAAATATCGGACACGGAAGCTGGAAAATCGAGGCAAAGGATATTAATCCCGTCTGCATCCCTTCGGAACTTTCAAAAAAAATCAGGGCATCGATATTGTTCGCAGGGGCAATGCTTGCAAGATGCGGCAAAGCCGAAATGCTCCCTCCCGGCGGAGATGTGATAGGTCGCCGCCGCCTTGACACTCATTTTTTTGCGCTCGAACAATTGGGAGTCCGAGTAGAGATAAGCGATCATCTTACATTCACAGCAAACAAACTCATAGGCACGGATATTTTCCTTGATGAATGTTCCGTCACCGCCACGGAAAATGCGCTCATGGCAGCTGTGCTTGCCGAAGGGGAAACCACAATCACGAATGCCGCAAGCGAACCGCACATTCAAGACCTGTGCAATATGCTCATCTTGATGGGAGCAAAAATATCGGGAGTCGGAAGCAATATCCTAAAAATAAATGGTGTAAAAAAACTCCACGCCGCTGACTTTTCAATAGGACCTGATTATATGGAAATCGGCTCTTTCATAGGGCTTGCCGTTGCCACAAAAGGAAGCATAACCATCGAAGGAGTAAAAAACATTGACTTGCGTCCTTTGAAAGTCGGATTTGCAAAACTGGGAATTAACTGGACGCAGAAAGAAGATTCGATAATAGTCTCCCAGATTCAAGAAATGAAGACCAACGCAGATGTCGGGACTAAAATTCCAAAAATCGACGACGCACCGTGGCCGGGATTTCCGCCAGATTTGACAAGCATAATGACCGTAGTCGCAACCCAAGTCGAAGGAACCGTTTTGATTTTCGAAAAGATGTTCGAATCTCGAATGTTCTTTGTGGATAAGCTCATAGGCATGGGAGCGCAGATTACACTCTGCGACCCTCACAGGGCATTGGTGGTCGGACCTTCGATACTTCACGGAGACCACCTTGTCTCCCCCGATGTGCGTGCCGGAATGGCAATGGTTATAGCCGCGATGACTGCCCACGGAGAAAGCCGAATCAGCAACGTCTACCAAATAGAACGAGGATACGAAAACCTTGTAGAACGGCTCAGAAAACTTGGAGCGCAAATAAAAAAAGTCAACATAGACTGATTTTCATAAATAAGCCGTAAAAATCAACAATACTTTCTCAGACGAACCATTATGTTCTAAGTTGAAGCCGTTCTTCATGCCGAAGCAATCGCCCTAAACCGTGGAACAGAAGGCTTTATCAAGCAAGAACAATTACCCAAGAATTATGAAAACAAACAGTTTCTTATTTCTTTTCAAGAACATAAAGACCGTGCTGTTTGTTATTGTCTTTATCAAAGCAGTCTTTGATTATTGAATAATAAGCATCATCATTGTATTCAAATTTTCTGAATAAAGAAAATGCAATCAAATCTGCAACTTGAATTGAACGAGAAATTGAAGATTCCAAGAACAAAGGCACTTCAGCAAAGTTATTCAATTTTTCATTTAGTTTGTTTCCAAGAGTCTGATAAATCTTTGACCAGTTTTGGTACTGATTTTCCATTTTCGATTTATCAAAAATCGCAAGACCTCTGGCAGATTCATCATGTTTCAAAAACTTACGTTTAAGATATTTATCAAAACGGCTTGTCAGCTGAGAGAAAAGTTCTTCAGGTACATCATCATTTGAGTTACTTATAACAGCACCAAATAAAATAAACTGACGAGGATAATTCTCTTTTATATAATTAAGAGTATCAATTAGGATAGCTTCGCGTTTACTTTTTGTAAAACCACGCCATATTCCTTTTCCACTTCTTATAGGACTAGCATGGAGTTCAAGGTCTGAACGACCGGTATACTTCAACATGATGTCATCTACAGCTTTCTGAATCCAGAATGTTTGATTTTCAAATGTTGCAAAACCTGCAAGAACGCTGTAATTTACATTTGGGTCTGATACTACTCCAGAATCATCTGCATACAAAAGATACATAAAAACCCCATTAGATAAAAAAAAGAGAGCCAAGCGAGAAACCTCGACGCACCACTTAAAGGCAGCACTCTTGACCCTTGGGAATAATATACACATATAAAGCAAAACCATCAAGTTTTTAAGCCCGCCATTCATTTCGTTATCCGGTAAATAGCAATGCCGCGGGTTTCTTCTAGCCGTGGAACAGAAAGGCTCTATCAAGCAGGAATAATTACCAAAAATTAGTAAAACAAACTGACATTTTCCCTATATCACGAATTGAACGTTTCGACCGATTAATGGGGCAAGCATCCAAGAAATAAAAACTAAACAAAGCCTAACCATGTCCCCCTCAAAGAAATGAACACCTCCCCTATCACAAATCGGACGAAACGTCCGATTTGTGGGGCGGACATACGAAGAATAAAAAACTGAACAAAGCCTAAAAATGTCCGCCTCCTACCTATAAAAGAAACATTTTTTTCCCATTTTTCATGCTTTCCCTATTGCAAATCGGGGGGGG
>CAJPOF010000046.1 GCA_905372235.1 uncultured Treponema sp. | reverse complement strand
CTTTTTTTCAAGGGAGGAAACCAGCTCGGAGTTCGAAGCCCGCAGTTTTCCTCCCTTGAGAACCCTCCTTCCTTGGGCACGACCAAAGGATTACCATCCTTTGGAATCCAGGGGTATCTTCATATTTTAATTTTTTAGGAAAGATGTTTGAGATATTTATAAAAAATAAAATAACTCAACATTTAGACTATCTTCTCCGCACGATATTGATTCCCGTACTAAATAAAAAAATCTTTCAGTTGAAGCTGCATGGCTTCTGCGATTTTGCTTAATGTTTCCAAAGACGGAATTGTGCGTTTGCTTTCTATATAAAAAAGATGACTTCTGGATATGCCGGATTCAACCGAAAGTCGGACTATCGAAATGTTTTTTTCAGTGCGGAATTTGCGTATTTTATCGATTACGTTCTCTACGTCTTTAGTCATTTTAATGAATTAAAAAATTCTTTTATTTGCTCTGTATTTAGAGTAGTTGTATAATTGACAAACTAAAACTCTAAATTTAGAGTTAAAATTGGAATATCGGATAAAGCCAAAAGTCCGATAAGGAGTTTTATGGTTATGGCAAAGAAATCTTCATTAAAGAACAAGTTGATTTTTATTTTCGGTGCGCTGGTTGCGATGGCTTCTCTTGTTGAAGGATTGCTTGCGGTCCGCATTGCACGCAAAGCCGTCACGGAAAAGGTGGAGGCGCAGCTCATTGAAAAAGCAACCGACACTGCGGAAATCGTTGATGGTCGTATCACGGCGTTTTGGCAGTTCCTTCACGGAATCGCACGTATGCCGGCGTTCAGAAATCCTGAAATATCCTATATGGCGAAAAGTGCGCTTTTGGATCATGAAGCTTCGTTTAACAAAGATATTTTGCAGCTTAATATTGCAGATCCGCAGGGATTCCTTTATCTGACAGATGGCACGAAAAAAGATATTACATCTTTGGATTGGTATAAAAATTCCCAAGGCGGAAATGAATATTTTTCCGAACCATTTGTCTCGATAATTCTGCACCAGTTGGTTATGGCGGTTGTAGTTCCTGTGCTTGACGATAACAACAACCGCATTGCAAGTATTGTTGCTACTATTCCGGGCTTGTGGTTGTCCGACAGCATCAAAGACATTGTTGTTGGAAAGACGGGTTATTGCTATGTTCTTGGCGCAACGGGAACGACAATAGCCACAAGGCTGACCGATAGGGTAGAAAAAATGGAAAATGCGCAGGAAATGGCAAGGACGGACAAAAAACTTGCTTCTCTTGCGGAGTTTGAAAAAATGGCAGTGGAAATCGATGACCCTTCGATAGATTTTTATAAATATGGAGGCGTAAACAAAATCGCTTCTTATGCCACGCTGAAAACCACCGACTGGACGGTCATCATAAATGCGCCCCGCGACGAGTTTATGGATACCGTCAACACGTTGCGTATTTCGATGTTTGCAATCGGCGCGATAATTTTAATTGTTGCGGTTATAGCCGTATATATTGTCGCTAGGATGATTATAAAACCTATTCAGACGATTGTCGCTGCGCTCAAAAATATTGCGCAAGGCGAGGGCGACTTGACCGTTCGTCTTCCGATAAATGGCAATGACGAAATCGCGGACCTTGCTTCGTATTTTAACGAAACGATTTCAAAAATCGGCACATCCATTCGTTCCGTGGGCGAAAACAGCAGGCGTTGACGCAAGCTGCGAGCGTTACCGAAACCGCCGGCACAATCGAAGAAATTATCCGAACGATAGAAAACTTAAACGGCAGCATAGAAACGCAGTCGGCTAGCGTGGTGCAGTCGTCCGCCTCCGTTGAACAGATGGTTTCGAACATTGCTTCGATTACGAATTCGCTTGAAAAAAGCGACAATATGGTAAAAGCGCTTGCTGCTGCCACCTCGGAAGGCAAGACTACTTTGCTCACCTCGAATAGTGTTACGCAGAAAATCGCCGATGAATCAGGCGGTTTGATTGAGGCTTCCAGCGTTATTCAAAATATTGCAAGGCAAACGAACCTTCTTGCGATGAACGCTGCAATCGAGGCGGCACATGCGGGCGAAACGGGAAAAGGTTTCGCCGTGGTCGCCGACGAAATCAGAAAGTTGGCGGAAGAATCGAGTGTCCAAGGGAAAACGATTACCGATACGCTCAAAAAACTTAGCGACGATATAAAAGGTTTGTCCGAAAGTTCAAAAATCGTGGAAGAAAAATTCAACTCAATCTTCCAGCTTTCGGAAAATGTCCGAGGAATGAGTGCCGAACTGACCGCCGCAATGCGCGAGCAGGAGAACGGCAGCCACGAAGTGCTTGAGGCTATCAAGAACATCAGCGCAGTAACTGCGGAAGTAAAAAGCGGCTCGGAGGAGATGCTGGTCGGCGGAAAAGGAGTCGCCGAAGAGATGCGCAAACTCGACGGACTTACCGCCGTCATCAAAGACAGCATGAACGAAATGGCGGCGGGCGTTCAGCAGATTAACAACGCAGTGCAAGAGGTGAACAATCTTGCAAGAAAAAATAAAGGCAGCATAGATAGTCTTGCGTCGGAGGTTGGGAAGTTTAAAGTATAGTTGTAATAAGGGAGGGGGCGGGCAATCTTTTGAGCATTTCAAGAAGGACTTAAAGCCAACCCTTATGAAAAAAGGCTGGTGGGGTCGGCGGACGATGACTGATCCGCTGACCGGGCGAAATGTCGATGCGCAACTTGGAAGCGACCGAAGGCTTAGGACTATCTACAGCGTCAATCTACGAAGCGCATACCAGAAGGCGCAGTACGAGCGCACGATGACAAGCGAGCTTCACCCGTATTTAATGTACAGAGTCGGCAACAGTCAAAAGCATCGAGAGCAGCACCTTGCGTGGGATGGTCTTATTTTGCCGAAAAATGACCCATTCTGGAATAATCACTTTCCGCCGAACGGTTACGGGTGCAAGTGCTTTACCCGTGCGGTTACGGAAGCTAGAAAACAACGCTATGAAAGCGAGGGCATAAATGTTCCTCCTGCGACCGACGGCTCGGGCGGCGGAACGCTCCGTATAAAAACGGAAGCACCTCCGGATATTTATCGAAATTATTTTAACGAGCGAAAAGGAACGATTGAAAGACTGTCTAAAGGTATCACGCCGGGTTTTAACTGGAATCAAGGGCAAACAGGGCGCATTATACCAGTGCTTCAGGAGTGCCTGAAAAAAGCGCAGTCTGAAATGCCGCAAGCGGTCGACGGCGTTATAAAGACGCTGCAGACTTCGACAATCTACCGGGACGAGCTTTCTGCCTTCGTAGACGAGGCGTACAGGAACAAGTCTCTGAAACGCATCGACAAAACGAACACAACGGCGGTAGGGTTCTTTGACAGGAAGATAACCGACTTTTTGCGCACAAAGGGAATCGATGCGTCCGTGCGGAACGTCATTGTGCTTGAGCAAAGTTTAATAACCAGCGAGAAATTTCTGAAACGTCATACGGCTGCCGGAAACGCTCCGCTTCCGCAGGACTGGAAAAACCTTTTGGATTATTTGGCGGACGCTGATGTGTATTGGGAGTTCAAAAAAGAAAAATCTACCCTGCTTTTTCTAAAAAAACTTTCTGACTTGCAATATGTAAAAATCGCCGTCGATGTCATGGCTAAGGAACGATTCTTGAAGCTTCCTAAAATCGACTCCATGTATTATTTGAATATGGAAGGGGATTCCGGCATTGATGAATATAAACGCATCTTGGAATTAAAAAAAATAAGATGAACAAAGGCGGTTGGATTTGAAACAACTGTCTCAGGCTGCAAGAACCTGCCCTTACTCCTATACTGGGTGTCTTCCTTTGTTCATCACTTGTCCCAAGTCTACTCCAAAAAAAGTATTAGCGCAAATCCTTTTTTAATCACGGTTATATCAGTTCTCTCCGGCTTTCCCGCTATTATTCAAACATACCTCGAAAGGCTTACTTCTTTTCGGATGTCTTGGCGGGAGACTCTTCCCGCCGCGTTACAATCAATTTTTTATTAAGGAGGCAGGTATGAGAAAATTCAACGGAATGCTAAAGGCTCTTGTGAGCTTCTGGTGCTGGATTGCCATCATGCTCAGCTCGTTCATGATGTTCGTGCTGGCGGTGGTCAGGACAGTCCCAAGACCGCTCGCCATCGTGTTCGCGATCGTAGTCTTCGCATTGTCGCTTGCGGTTCCGGTCATGAATCCGGGCATTTTTACAAAGCGTCACACGACCGCAACCGGCGGATGCGGGGACTGACTTCGCAGTTAAAAAAGTAAGAGAAAGGTGCTTGGCGGCAAGGAGCGGAATCTTGCCGCCGTTTTGGAGGACAGCCTTATGAAAGAACAGCCGACCTACGAAGGAAACGGAAAGAGAATCGCCTATATTTCGGGTGCGATAACGGAAAATCCCGGTTATCTTGAGCAGTTCGTTATTGCGGAAAACCATCTTGAAAACTCAGGCTATGTAGTACTTAATCCCGTGGTGCTTCCGGAAGGCATGGCGCATGAAAAGTACCTGCCGATAAACGATGCCATGATAAGCGTCTGCGACGAGTTTTTTCTCATTCCCGGATGGGAGGACAGCTCGGGTGTCGCCCACGAGATAAGGACGGCGACGGCTCTCGGAATCCCCATAAAGGAGTTGCCGGAAACTCTTTTCAACTGGGAGGAGACGGTATGATTTTTGCCGGGACAAAAGACGGGAAGGACTACGGTTTCTATCTTGAGAGGGACGGGCTGAAAGACGTTGTGGAGCTTACCGACGAGGAGCATATGTCCCTTGTCGACGCCCAGGCAGAAGGCAAGGTCATCGTCTTTCACAAAGGCGAAAAGCCCACGCTTGAAGAGCCGTCGCCCCCGTCCGATGATGAGCTTGCAAAGGCGGCGCGGCAGAAGCGGGATGCGCTAATCGCGGCAATTCAATGGCGGATTGAACGCTACGAGCAGCAAAAGACGCTCGGAATTAAGACCAACGACACGGAAGAATGGTACAGATCGGCGTTGGCGTACGTGCAGCACCTGCGTGACATTCCGGAGCAGCAGGGCTTTCCGAAAGAGATCGTCTGGCAGGATGCACCATGATGCGGATACTTGAAATTGCCATGCGGGTTGTCTGTTTTTTTGTCGGCGTTATGCTTGCGTTCGGCGGAAGCGTGCAAGTTTCCGCAGGTCTTACAAGCGAAGCCGTCACCGTTGACGGTTGACGCATCTGCCGACGTTTCAAAGGCTTTCGAGTTCAAGAACTTCGGCGTTTTCGGCGCACTGCTCATCCAAGTCATCTCAGGCGACCATTTCAGGGGCATTTCGCAGGTCGGAAATTGGTCCGTCGTAACCGCATGCATCGACTCGGTTGCGCCACCGGTGATGTACACGGTCAGAACGCCTGAGCTTAAACCCATCGGCATTTGCAAGAAACGGGTGCTTGTACGCACCCATTTCCCGGGACAGACATGAGAAGCGTTGCATGATAAACAAAGCCTAACTATGTCCGCCTGTCCGCAAATCATGAAATATCCCCAAACCTGCGCTCCAAAACCTTCCAATGCAGAACACCATCTACATCCGAACGACACCCCTTGCAACACCGATGCAATCCTCGGAAGTAACACGCAAAACCACGCTCCAAGCGTTCCCGTGCGGAATGGCAGTTGTGTACAGACGACAACACTTGCGCCGGATTGTAGGGGCGGCGTAGCCGTTCCGGAGTGAGCGGAGCGAATGCAGGAATGGAACGAAAGCGGAACCCCGAAAAGCCGGTTTGCTCGATGCCTTTGCGCCCGAAATCTGTTATTTACTTTTACTTTGAATTAAAATACTATATTAAAAATCTAAAACGGTAGGTGAAGAATGAAAAAATCTTTTTTGTTATCGATATTGCTCGCTCTTTTGGCTCTTGGACTTTTTTCGGGCTGCGAGGGGCTTCTAAATCAATCGCCTAAAACGCAAACATTTTTTGATTCGGCAAAAAAAGCCGCCGGTGAAAACTATATCCTTGTTGACAGTCCTTTCATGACGTTGGGTGCGGAACATGCGGGAAAAACCGCATATCTTGTGAAGGTGAACGGCGGCTCTTCCGTACAGAACGCAAAAGATACCGGAAGATTGAAATCTATGGCGCGGGATGCCGTTTTGGAAGATGATTTTTTCGCTGAACTTGAACCGAATGAAAATCTCCGCGGGCTGCTTGGGATTTCAGGAAAGCCTATCGAAAACGTGGACATCCCCTTTGGCGCGGTTCAAAATATTTCAAGAGATTCGGCAGCCGTCTTCGGCGATACGATATATACGCCTGGGGATAAACGCAAATTCTTTGTTGCGACAGCGGAGAAAGCCAGGGAACAGAGAACCGCTACCCTAAAGGCAATCGGTTCGCACTGCTTAATTTGGTATGTTCCTTCGCAAAAATCTTTCATACACGAATCGGAAATGGACTTTTCCAAACTTGCGAAAAAGTTTGATTCCGCCTATGACATTGAGACTGCCATTTTTGGACTGAATGAAGCGACGGTAAAGTATTCCGACGTTATTTCAGTTCGTTCTAAAGACAAGGTTAATTTCATAGTCTACGATATTTTTTCGGATGCGGAAGAGAGCCTCAAGAAATCCGGGGTATTTGGATTTTTTAATCCGCTTGACTTGTTTGCCAGCGATTCGGTAAAAACGTCAAACCGGTCTCAACTTCTGAACATAGATTCGTGGCTTTTTCAGAACAATCCTGAGTTGATTTATTCGACTGCGGTACACGAGTTCCAGCATCTTTTGAATTTTGTGCAAAAAAACATGAACACCGAGATAGGCTCCGGAATGTCGGTTTGGTTTCAGGAAATGCTTTCGACACTTTCCGAAGAAATCCTCGGCGGAACAATAGGCACGACGCTCGATGATTCAGCCTATATAAGGCTTCCGTGGTTCGCCACCGGAGGTTTCTACGGGTTCGGTTCTTATTCGTGGAACTATTTTGCGGAAAACGATTTTTCCGGTACTTTTGATTATGGAAACACGTACACGTTCGGAACTTATTTGATGCACAATTACGGAGGGATTCCGCTAATCCACGAGATTGCGACAAACTCGGAATACGAAGAAAAAGCCATCTCGGAAGCTTTGAAAACGCTTGGGTACACGGAGGAAAATGGTCGCTACGAAGATTTTTCTACCGTTCTTTGCAAGTTCGGGCAGATTGTGGCAAATGCTGACGGTGCGGCAAAAAACATTAACACTCTGAACAAATCAATCGCCAAAGATTCAAATTACAACATTTTTGTAAACAAACTGGATTTATCAAAAGTGAAGAAAGATTCGTTTTCGTCATATAAAAAGCTGGTGCAGAACAGCATTATCCCGGCGCAAGAAAAAACTCAAAACAAGGATTTTCCGTACATATTGTACGCAAAAGATAGAATCCCTCTTTTGCCATACGGAATTTCCGTGCATTATCTTGGAAAAATCGGAATAAATGGAAGTTCATATGATTTTGCACTTCCTACAACTTCCGACATCGCAATGTTTATTTTGCTAAAATAGAAGGCATATCATGAAAAACGCAGTTAAATGTGTTTCGCTGATTTTTTCGGTTCTTTTTTGTGGAACGATTTTTGTGTCCATGGCAAAAAACACGGAAACCGACCTTGAAACCGTTATCGGAACTATTCGCTATCAAGGAAATATGCCTTTGCAATATCCGTGCATAAAAACGCAGGACGAAAAGATATACACGATTCTTGCTGACGAAAAAACTGTCAACAAAATCAAGAAAAACGCCACCTCAGTTTTTGAATTTAAGGGAAAAGTGATTGCAAACCAGCCGGGAAAACTTTCGTACAACGGCTCAAAAGACGGATATTTTGAACTTTACTCTTACAAAATACTAAAAAAATAACCGAAACTTCAAAAGCATCCGCCGCGCGGTATTAAATTGCGACGGACATTTCAGTTTCTTGCGCAAGCCCTGTTAAGTATAGAAATCAGCTGAGCATAGTTTTTTTTCAGTTCATTGGAATTTTTTTCTACCATGGATTCAAGTTCGTTATGAAAAAGTCTGTCTTTCCCTGAAATCGGCATGTATAAAACCTTGGATTCCACGTAATAATGTTCTATGCAACCCTTAGACAAAATGAATATTTTTGCGCTCTCAAAAGCCGCAAGTATGAGATTTGTCAGATTCACAATCACCGGAATTGTTTCTGCCAAATGCTGCGGAAGGAAAACGTCCAGCTTGTTTCCGAGCAAAAACACAGCCTGAAGCACGATGGTTTTAAAAGTGTCAAGGGATTCAGGTTTTTCATATTTGTCGTAAAGTTCATGGACTTTTTCAACAAACGTATCCACCTCGGAAGAAACGCTGCCATCCACGCCGGAGACAAATTTTCCTATGTTCACGATAAAGATTTCAAGGCGGCGCACAAGTTTTTCCAAAGTCACGGAACTTTCAAGTTCCCGACGGGTAAAAAGCGATGCGTAAAAAGTTTCCTGTTTTTCTTCCTGAGCGTAGAGCCAATTTGTCGGTCTTAAATCTTCAAAAGCCTCTTCTCTAAGTTTTCCGCAAAAAAGCGAATCCAAATCCGTTATGATTCTGGTATCCGTTCCCAAAAGAGCGCACACTTTGAAAAACACGCCAAGTTCATCTTTTCCGCCCACATCGATTATTCCAGTTCCAGCCGTTCCGTTTCTGTTGTCCACGCACGAAAGAAGATTCGAAAACATCTGCTGATCCGTGTAACCTTCGACAAAAACCTGATTGTCGGAAAAGAAAAATTGCTTGTGGTATGTGTTGAACCTTGGCAAAAATCTGCGCAAAAGGTTTTCGTCGTTGTCGGAAAGTTCGTCGATGAATGTAGGGATTCGATTTACGTGGCACACAACGACACCCAAAAGGTCTTCGGCAAACCGAAGGTCTATGAAATACGGAGAATGGGTCACAAGAAAGAATATCCGTTCCGGCTCGGATTCTGAAACTCTTCTGATTTCATTCATAAAAAACTGCTGGAACTGCGGATGAAGATGAAGTTCGGGTTCGTCAACGATGAGCAATTTTGTGGAGCGTCCGTAAAGCGCAATCAAAAGGATTAGAATCTCTTTAAGTCCATGACATTCTCCTTCCTTCAGGCTGTACTCCACGCCTCTTGTTTTGTTCACGACTATCGGAACAAAAGAGCCGTCTTCTTTTTCTTCAAAGCGTATGGATTTTCCGAACATATTTGAAAGAACGCCCTCGATTTTTTCTCTGACAACGGAATCCGTCCTAAGAACACCCAAAAGTTCTTCCTCGTTCGTCCTGTCGCTCCGTAAAAAAGTCGCATCGTAGCCTTTTTTTTCAAACTGATTTTTCAGTTCTTCCGCCAAAAGAGTTTTTCCAGAACCGTTCGGCCCGACTATCAGATTGATGCTGTTCCATATGCGCTTATTGAACGAAGCCTTTCCCCAAAGAAATGGGAGTTTTATCTTTGTCTCAAGTTGAATCACTGTGTTTCAATCCTTTCTGCGCACCTGGAAATCTATCTTAGGCTCTTTGTTCGCCGAATCGAAACGCTTTTTGTATTTTTTATAAAGGACTTCCTGAACCCTGTACGGATTTTCGCCGTTTTTTCTAGGAACGGGAATCCAGTCTCCGCTTTCCTGAAGAATTTGCGCATTTACGTTGTCTTCAAAATACGAGTTCAGTATGTTTTTTACCTGCTTGAAAACTTCTCTGTCCAAAATGGGGAACATGAGTTCGATTCTGCGGTCAAGGTTTCGATTCATCCAGTCGGCGCTTGAAAGATAGATTTCTTCCGCACCGCTGTTCTGAAAGTAGAATATTCTTGAATGTTCAAGATATCTGTCAACTATCGAGATGACTTTGATGTTTTCGCTCAGCCCCGGAACTCCGGGAACAAGCATGCAGATTCCCCTTACGTTCAGAAGGATTTTTACGCCCGCCTGACTTGCCTTGTACAATGCAGAAATTATTTCGGAATGTGTAAGGCTGTTCATCTTTGCGATGATAAGCCCGGATTTTTCCAATGCCTGCCTGTCAATTTCCCGCTGAATCATCGAAAGAAGTTTTGCTTTCAGCGTGACTGGCGCCATTCCCAGTTGTTTCATGTTCTGCAATGTAGAATATCCCGTCACAAGATTGAAGAACTGCGTGGCATCGTTCACCAAATCGTAATTCGTCGTAAATATGGAAAGGTCGGAATAAAGTCGGGCTGTCTTGGGATTGTAGTTTCCCGTGGCAAGATGGGCATAGCGAACTATCGAATCGGATTCACGGCGCATTACCATCAGAATTTTTGCATGAACTTTAAGGTCAACAAGCCCGTAAATTACAGTTACACCAGCCGCCTCAAGTTCATTTGCCCAAGCGATATTTCGCTCCTCGTCAAAGCGGGCTTTGAGTTCAACAAGAACGACAACCTGCTTTCCGTTTTGCGCCGCCCGCTCCAACGCCTTTATTATCGGGGAATCTTTTCCCGTCCTGTAAAGCGTCATTTTTATCGTAAGAACGTCAGGATCGTCCGCCGCATCGGATATGAAATTTGGCACAGGATCGTAACATTCATACGGAACATGAAGAAGCACGTCGTGCTGTTTTAGAACGTCCCAGTAAGGCGCGTCGCAAGGAAGTTCCGAAGGAAAAAAATGCTGCCATTTTGGAAAACTCATTTTTCCGTTTTCGTCCACGCTCCTAAGTTCCTGCAGCACGGAAGGATCAACAAAGTCTTCCACAAGGTAAACATCGTCTTCCGTAAGGGCAAATTTTTCTATCAAGAACCGGCAGATAAAATCACTCGTGTTATTGCATATCATTCTGACAACAAACGACGATTTTCTCTGAACCAAAACTTTTTCCATCTCGTGAATGAAGTTGTTTCCGGAATCTTCCTCCACGGCAAAATCCGCGTCTCGCGATATTTTGAAGATGAGAGTTTCTTCAACCGCAAATCCGGGAAAAAGCTGCGTTCCGTATTCCGTTATTATTTCCCCGGAACAGGCAAACATCTTTTTTTTGTTTTCGGATGGAAGCCAAACTATCGGCGCTATTCCCTGTGGAATCTGAACCAAAGCGATTCTCGGTAAATCATCGTCGCCTTTCAGTTCCTCGTTGGAATTCCTGATTCCTGAAATAGGTTTCAAAAGGAACGCAGCGTACAAAGAAAGGTTTGCGACTGTAGGAAAAATCTCAGTGTCCGTCCTTAGCGGAGTCAACAGAGGAAGCATCTCGTTCCTGAAAAGGTCTTGCGCATACTCTGTCTGCTGGCTCGTAAAATCTTTAGGTTTTACATATACGATATTTTTGCTTTCCAACTCCGGAAGAATATCGTTGATTATACATTCATGCTGATTTCTGATTATTTGATGGCAACGGGAAGAAATTTGTCTAAGCACCATTTTGGGCGTAAGACCGGAAATGTCAACAGAATCGGGATTTTCAAGCATCTGATGTTTTACAGACGCAACTCTAACCTGAAAAAACTCATCGAAATTGCTGGTGACAATCGAAAGAAACTGAATCCGTTCCATAAGCGGAAGTTCTTTTCTTAATCCTTGATAAAGCACACGGTTGTTGAACTCTATCCATGAAAGTTCTCTGTTAAAAAATCGCGATTCCACCGTTCCCTCCTCTCTTCTAAACCAATATCAATTTATAGCCAAATACGGATTCAAAAAGGCTGTCCTTTTCCTTGAGCGCAAGTCTTTCCAATGCGACGTTCTTGCTTCCTTTTGTGCGCACAATCAGAGAATCGCCGTTGATTTCTACGCTGAAATCCTCGAAAGTTTTTCCATGCCCCCTGTCAAGCGCATCCGAAACCCTAAGAATGGCAGTGAGTTTCAGAATCTTCATGCGATCGCTTCTTGAAAGTATCTGAAACTGCTCGTTGTCCTGCGGCTGAGCCTTGCCGCGGTGATATTTTGCGATTATCGAAAGAATTATGTTTTCCGTATGCGTTATTCCAAAAATCTCTGAATGCCGGATTATGTATTCGCTGTGAAGATTATGCTCGTCCATGCGGATAAAAATTCCGATGTCGTGAAGGATTGCCGCAAGCTCAAGCAGAAGCCTTGAGCGGTCTTCGTCAACCGTGCCGCCGAACAGGGCTTCGTAAAATTTCAGGCTGTACAATCTGACACGCTCGGCATGTTCTTCATCTCCGTGATATTTTCTCAAAAGACTCATTGCGGATGCTTTTATCTGCTGGAAAAATTCGTCCTTGAGTTCCTCGCTTGGCTCTCCAAGTTTATTGACTATAAGTCCATCGCGAATGTTCGTTTCCGGCACAATGATTGTCTGCACATTCGTCATGTGGATGAACATTTTATAAATCAGAAGACTCACGTGCATCGCCTGCGCATCGTTGTAGGAAATCTTGAACCGGGCAACGCATTCGTCCACGGAATATTCCTGGATTTCGTCAACAAAACTGTCGAACGCAGCCCTGTCTATTGACCATAAAAAAGTCGAGATGGGTTTACCGGCATTTATGGCAACAAGAGTCGCGTCGGAACCGACAGCGATGAATCTTTGCACCTCGGAAAAATCTATTTCGCTTTCAATCGAACCTTTTGTTTCGGCGGTGTATTCTTCAATATAACTTCTGACATCCGTAAGCGGCTCTGCGGAACTTTTCATCTTGGACTCAAGGCGCACTGTACCAAGACGCAAACTGTGAGCTCCGACCATTCTGCCTTTTTTCATGAGCATCATCTCGGTAGAGCCGCCGCCGACTTCAAGAATCACAGTGTCTTCCGAGCCGAATTTAACGTCCTCTTTTTTCAGGATGTCGGTTACAGCCATGTACATAAGGCGATTTTCTTCGATTCCGTCTATGACTGTTACCCTGAATCCCGTGGAACTCAAGATTTTATCCATCACCGGATCTTTGTTCTTTGCTTCCCGGAATGCGGACGTAGCTATGACAGTCGTATTGGAAGGAACTATGCCCCAACCGGTCAATTGCTCTTTGTAGCGAGACAATACATGAAGACAAAGTGCCTGCGTTTCCCGGCTTATGATTCCGGTTGTAAACACATCCCTGCCCAAGGAAACCGGCATTTCCGCACGGTCAAGGACATTTCGATTTCCATCTGATGTAAACTCGGCAACAAGCAGGCGTACACCCGTAGAGCCGATTTCAATAACCGCTTCCGGTGTCGCCACGGTCGCCTCCTCGTTACAGATT
Source organism: uncultured Treponema sp. (assembly GCA_905372235.1). Classification (GTDB taxonomy): domain Bacteria; phylum Spirochaetota; class Spirochaetia; order Treponematales; family Treponemataceae; genus Treponema_D. The sequence continues at coordinate 6,638 of CAJPOF010000046.1, read as the reverse complement.
AAAGTTTATTTATGAGCATGGAGCATTTTCCGGATGGAATCGGAAGCGTCTTTTTCTTCTGGTCGATTATATTAATGGTAAAATAATAAAGTTTTTCGCTTTCCATTTGGATTTCCCAACCGCGTTCGCTTCTATTGCTCAAAATCGTTATCAAGTTCCGCTTCAACGAAAGATTTTCTATTCCCATGATTTCAAGATTCGGAATTACCCAATCAACTGTCTTGCGAGGAAGGCTAATTGAAAGCCCTATCACGTTTTCAATCATCAGCGCAATCGCCGAAAGTCCTGTTCCCGCAAGAAAATGCGCTCTAGGAAAATCGGGAACTCCCGACCAAGAAGACTTACCTTCCTTGCATGGAAGATAGGCTTCATAAACATCTCCCATCTCCCGTTCATCGTTAGGCATAAGTCCTTCCAAAATGAAATAAAGATGCCTGATTGCGCATTCCCTAGCAACCTCATATTGCTGGTATTTTTCAAGACCCTTTATCACCATGAAATTGAGCATAGGGAACACGCTTCCTCTAAAGCCTTCTCCATTCTCGCTGAAATTGGGGCTGTCCGCAGAAAGAGTCGGGAACGGATGCTCCGTGCCAAAGGTCTTAGGATTTGTAAGATGTGATATCAACTGTTCGGCTTTGTCAACGTTCGGAATTTCCGCAAGCAGAGGCCAAAATCCCGCAATCGTTTTTTCGGGAAGTCTGTTTCCGTCTTTGTCAAGGTCATGGTAAAAACCTGTTTCGCCGTCCCACATCATCGAATTTATGCGCGTCTTTATAGAAAAATACATCCTGCGATACTGGAAACTCAGTTCCTTGTCGTTCAGAATGTCTCCAAGAGCAGACATATGCGAAGCATTTATAGCCATGGCAGCGTTAAAATCTATAGGATAGAACGCATTCTCTCTGGGAGAATTCATCATCGTGCTTGCCGCCGCCGGAACAGAATAAAGACCGTTTTCCATCTTGAAAGTGCTGTCTATCCATTCCATATGTTTTTTTAGAATCGGCATGACTTCTTTTATTCGTTTCTTGTTCGCAGATTTATGATAGAGATTGAATTCCGCCCATGCGAACAACGGAAGACCTATTCCTTCGGGATTTTCTGACATAAAAATCGGATTTCCCGTATTTATGTCGTACTTCCAGCGGATTGCCCCGTTTTCTTCCTGATGACTATAAAAATAATCGATGTTCTTGTTCGCATCGTAATTGCGGTTTGAATAAACAAGAAAGAACGAAGAAAAAATAGATTCAAACTGATCGACAACAAAACCGTCCTTGGTTGGATAAATGAAGTAACCTTCTGAAGATTTTTCCCCTGATTTCGGGTCGATCCAGTAATCAGACAGCATATTCCATGACTTGTTATAAATATCTACAAAATCCTGATCATAAAAATGGATTTTAGGGAAATCATGCTTGCTCACAAAAACTCCTAGACTCACTAACTTTTCTATATGCAATAGAAGTAAAAGCTTTTCGCCAGTATATCATAAATAAGATAAAAGAGGTACAATATCTAGAATTTTTCTTTATTTTCATTGTGGAGAATTTATGTATCAGTCCTTCGTCTACATTGAAGTCAGAATTCAACTTCCAGCCGTCGGCGAGATATTCACAACCGACAAAAATTCAGGGAAAATTGCAATCCATCCTGATGCCCTAAAAAAAACCGTAATGCTTTCAAAGGCTCTTGGCTGCAGGATTCCTCCGTTAGCCGACATAGAACGATTTGTGGGAATTCGAAAAGCTTCAACGGACGAAGAAAACGATTCGTGCTGCTCAATAAAAATGGCGGAAGACGGATTCATGAAACTTTCCTTTCACTCACGAAAAAAATCCATAAAAATAGAACAGATTAGAATAGAAAAACCGAATCACGGTTCGTTCCCAATCATAAGGATACTTACAGCCCCATCGTTCGAACTTGGCGAAGAAGTGCAGATATTCCTTGAAGAATTAAGAAGACTTTCTCAATATCTTCATCTTTGGGAAGAAAATGCCGCCGATTCGGCAATAAAATGCAACGCCTACGTCGCGCTTGCGCTCTATCCCGAAAAAGGCACAAATTTCGTAAAACTTAGAAACCTGAATTCGTTCAATTTCGCAAGAAAAGCCGTGAACGAGGAACTTAACCGCCAAGAAAACATGCTCTCGTGCGGAGAAAAAGTTCAATGCGAAAGCCGCATTTGGAACGAGCACAAAGGCTGCACGGAATTTTTTCAAGGACAGGACAAAGAATCCGTTTTCGAAAAACTTACGCCGCCTCAAACATTCAGCATAGAAAAAGCGCTCGCTTTCCTTCCGACAAACATAGACGTAGAACTCCCCGAAGACAGACGGCTAAGGTTCAAAAAACAATACGGAGTCTCCAGACTAAGGGCGGAATTCCTTTGCGACTATAAAGACAGGGCGGATTTTTTTGAGAAAGTCATCGCCCTTGGCGCAAAACCTTTGAACACCGCACATTGGATAGCGTCAGAACTGACAAGACTTCTGAACAAAAAGAACGTTTCCGTTTCCGCATCAAAAATCAGCGAAGAAAACTTTGCTTTCATAATAAAAAAACTCGATTCGGGAGAAATGCATAGCGCGGCGGCAAAAACCCTAATCAGGGCTGCATTCGAAACGGGAACTTCGCCCGAAAAACTTATAAAGTCGCTGAACATTTCTGAAATCGGAACTGAAAAAGAACTGCTTCCATACGTGAAAAAAGTCATCGAAGAAAATCCGTCGCTTTGCAAAACACTAAAAAACGGCGAAATGCCCCCACTGGAATTTCTTACCGGACTTGTAATGAAAGATACAAAAGGAAAAGCCGTTCCCCAAGTAGTAAAAAGCCTCATAAAAAAAGAACTGAACATCAGCGTGATTTACGTAATCACCACGGGAGGAGCAATTTCTGCGGTTCAGCACGCAGACGGAACTGTTTCAAGCGGAGATTCTTCGGGCATCAAAGAAATGGTAAAACGGCTCGCACCCGAAATGCCGATTCAAGTGATTTCAGCAGGTCAATATTTCAGCGAAGAACTGGAGCCTGCGAACTGGGCGGAACTGATTTCCGAAGTCGCAAGCAAAATAAACGCCGGAACGGCAAACGGAATAGTCATAACCCACGGAACATACACGCTTTCGTACACATCGGCGCTTCTCTTCTGGCTGTTCTCTGATTCGGGAGTTCCGATAGTGCTTACCGCATCGTCCTCGATTCCGGCGGAAGGAACAGAGGCTTCCGACAACCTGAAACTTGCCCTCGAAACAGCGGAAAAAGAAAAAGGCGGAGTTTTTGTCGCTTTCGGCGGAAAAATCCTTTCACCGCTGAACCTGCATTTTGACAAGCCCGGAAGTTTCTGCAACTGGAATTTGGAAAAACCGATTTTCACGGAAAGCGGACCTATCGCATCACAATTTTCAGGAATTTCCGACTTGGACAAGCAGGTGATAAGTCGCCTTATCACCGAAGCCAGCGGCAAAATGTTCATGTTCAGACTGTACCCCGGATTCAGAAGCGACCTTTTTAAAAACCTCATAGCATACACAAAAGTCCATTCGGTGTTCATCGAACTTTACGGACTGGGAAGCGGCAACATGAAAAACAGCGACTTTTCCCTAAAACCTCTTTTATTGCTCGGAAACCAAAAAGGTGTCAGATTTTATTGCACATCCCAACAAAAAATTTCCCTAGATTTTTCAAATCTTCTTACAAGCCACGATGTTTGGCGCGAAGGTGTAGTCCCCATGGGCTACCTGACAACAGAATCGGCGGTCTCGCTGTATTTTGCCTGCGCAATATGCGCCGACAACAGCGCAGAATTTGACGAGCTGATGGAAAACTACGCCTCGATTTATTCTGTGTAGGGAGTCGGACGGACATGATTAGGTATTGTTCATTGAGTAACGTCTCGTATGTCCGTCTCACGAATCGAGCGGTTCGCTCGATTCGTGCAAGATAGAGTGTTCATTGTGGAAGGCGGACATATTTAGGTTTCGTATATCCGTTCCAATTTTTGCCGTTGCCAAACTTGTATGTGACATTCTTGCCGCCTTATGCTATCTGCCAGCTTCACCCGAACGGGTGAGGTGTAGCCACTCGTTCGGGTGGGTATGTCCCACCAAGGCAAGTGTGCCTGTGCCACTCGGACGGATGTGGCATTCACACACGGGCGGACGGACATGGCTAGGCTTCGTTCATCGTGTAACGTTTCGCATGTCCGCCCCAAGAATCGGGCTTTTGCCCGATTCTTGCAAGATGAGTTTTTACAAAAAGAAAGAGTCCCGCCGCCCACTTGCGCCAAACGGGCATTTGTCCGTTTGGCGAGACGAGCATACGGAGCGTTATTCGCTGAAGAAAGCCTAAATATGCTCGTCCCTAGACTTTGAATTTCCCCACCTCTCCTGCAAGTCCCTCGATGCTCTGCTTGTTCTTCATCGCAAGTTCGTTCACCTCGTTCACGGCGTTGTTTATCTGCGACACGCCGGCACTCATCTCGTTCATCGAATCCTTGATGACCGCCGTGAGGCTATCGAGTTTCTGCATTTCATTTGCAACACCTTTTCCGCCGATGAGCATTTCCTCAGAGCCGTTTTTTACTTCAACCGTAACCGAATTGATATTCTTGATAGCGGCAAGAACCTCTCGGCTGCCGTTTTCCTGCTCCCTCATTGCGGAGGTCAATTCCGAACTCATTCCCCGCACGTTTTCAGCAAGCTGGAAGATTGCGTTAAACTTCTCTTCCACGATTTTCGAGCTTTCCGCAAGTCCCCGAATGTCGTCGCTAAGGTTTTTGAGCGTGTCGGTTATCGTCTTCCCCTGGACGCTGGATTCTTCCGCCAACTTACGTATTTCGTCGGCGACGACGGCGAATCCTTTTCCCGACTCGCCTGCGTGAGCCGCTTCGATGGCGGCGTTCATAGCAAGAAGGTTCGTCTGGCTTGCAATGTTCTGAATAACGCTTGACGCTTCTATCAAGCCGCCTGATTCATCGGCGATTTTCTGCGTTACAGTGTTTGATGTAAGCAAAGTGGTTTTACCCTCGGAAGTCGCCGTTGAAAGAAGACGCACCATGTTGTCGCTTTTTTCGAGCGACTGCGTTATCGACGCAATGTTAGCAACCATCTCCTCTATCGAAGCGGACGACTGCGCCACGCTTTCGGATTGCGTTTCAATACTGCCGTTCAGCTGTTCGATAGTGCGGATAATCTCTTCCACAGTGCTTGAAGTCTCGGTAACGCTTGCGGCTTGGTTCATGGTCTGCTGCTTAACGCCGTCGATGTTCGCCGTTATTTCGTTTATCGCGCTTGCCGTCTCCGTCATATTTGAGGAAAGCTCATCGCCGATGGACTGCATGACGTTGGAACTCGCCCCAACGTTTTTTATCGACGAGCCGATTTTTTCGATTGTCTGATTAAAGTAGTTTGACAAATCCGTAACCTCGTCGTTTCCGTGGATTGGAAGGCGAACCGTCAAATCTCCGTCGCCTTGGGCTATGTTGCGCAAGGCTTCCACAGTAACGCCGATTGGTTTTACAATCGCCGCCGCCGTGAAAAACACAATCACGAGGGCAACGACCAGGATTATCACTCCGATTATATACATTGAAAGTCGAAGTGCATTTACAGTTCCCATGAATTCTTCGATGGGGGCGGCAATAATAACCGTCCAATCGGTAGTTTTTATCGCAGCAAAAGAGGATATATTTTTTCTTCCCTCATATGAATAATATCCCACTTCGCTTTCATCTATTTCAAGAGACCGTGCCTGAAAATTTGCCAAATCCCGAAGCGAGGCATTTGTTTTTGCCATTTCGATTGCATTCGCTGCTTTTGTTACAAGTTCTGTCTTTTTGTGAGCGATTGTGTTGCCCGTAAGTCCCAAAATATAACAATAACCGCTCTTACCGACAACGATGTCTTTTATCTGATCGCTCAGCCATTTAGCCGTAGTTGCAATAGCCAAAACACCGATTACGTTACGGTTATCGTCATAAATGGGAATCGAAAGAGTTATAATCATCATCTCGGTCGCACGCGAAATATACGGTTCCATAACAAATTTGCCGCCGCCAACAGCTGTCTTAAACCAACCTCTATCCCGAACCGAAATTATTTCTTTATTAACCGTATGATACATATTGCCCTGACCATCGGTTAATGCTGCTTCAACCAAAAGATCATTATAGGCAACTTCTTTTTTTAAAAAGGTAAGTTTTTCTGCATAAGAAACGTTAGGCTCTCGAAATATTGGCATACGGGCAAGCCCTTCAGCAAATTGGAAGAGAGTGTTTATTCTAGCCTCAATAATTTCAGCAACATCATCTGCTTTGTCGATGAGGTGTGTCTGGACTTTTTCTGTTACGGCTTTTTTTGAAAGTTGCAGCGCGAATACCGCAAGAACAAGAATAGACAGTGCGATTAGCAATCCGAATATAATCAATAGTTTTAATTTTATAGAAAAGCGTTTCTGCATTTTAGAATCTCCTGATAAAAGTGGAATGTATAAATCTAATTTTTAAGCGACCGCAAAAAGATTACGATCAGCTTTGTTTCATGGAAAGAGAGTGGACGGTAATGTGAAACTGTTAAAAATGAAAAGGATTTTTCGGCTTTTTTTTAGATTACAGGAAAATCGGGGGGGGG
>CAJPOF010000045.1 GCA_905372235.1 uncultured Treponema sp. | reverse complement strand
CGTAGGGGAACCGCGGACATAGCGACCGCCAACTTTTAAGTTGGCGGTGCCGCCCAAAAGGGTATAAAATTAAAAAAATAAAATTTACGGGGGAATTACAATGCTGGAAGTAGGAACAAAAGCGCCTTCTTTTAATTTGACGGATCAGGACGGGGTATTTCATTCGCTTGAAGAATATTCGGGGAAAAAACTTGTGCTTTATTTTTATCCAAAGGACAATACGTCGGGATGCACAAAGCAGGCTTGTTCATTTGCGGAACTTTTTCCGGCGTTTAGGGAAAAGGGCGCTGAGGTCGTGGGCGTAAGCAAAGACAGCGTTCAAAGCCACAAAAAATTTGCGGAAAAATATTCGCTTCCGTTTACGCTGCTTTCCGATGTTTCGCTTGACACTCTAAAAGCCTATGACGTTTGGAAAGAAAAAAAACTTTACGGAAAAACATTCATGGGCGTTGTGCGGACTACATATCTTATCGACGAGAACGGCGTGATTATCCGTGCGGAAGAAAAAGTAAACGCCGGCGAAAATCCGGCGAATACGCTAAAAATGCTGTAGATTTTTGAAAATGCGGAATAGTGGATTCGAACCACCGACCCCCACGATGTCAACGTGATGCTCTAACCAACTGAGCTAACTCCGCAAAGAATGGTAGTAATATAACAAACTGACGCTAAAAAGTCAAATGCCCCCGTTTTTCGGGGAAATGTCAAAATAAGGTGATTTTCGCAAAAAAATAACCGCTTAGAAAAATTGTTTCACCTTTCCAAAAGCGGTTGTTTTTTGCGGAATCGTGTTCGCAACATCGGCTCAAAAGCCGAGCCGACGTTGCATAAAATTCCACGCATGGCGATTGTGTCCGCCAGCGATTTTTCCGGAATCCGGAGATTTTCTAAAATCCGTCGTTTCCTTCAAAGCGGGGAATCAGATTTGTCGATTTTTTTATCTCTTCGTCCGTGGGGATGTAGTCGCTCATCGTTCCGTTGTTGAAAGCCTCGTAAGCCTTCATGTCAAAATAGCCGGTTCCCGTAAGTCCGAACAGGATTGTTTTTTCTTCACCGGTTTCCTTGCATTTTAGGGCTTCGTCTATCGCAACTTTGATGGCATGGCTGCTTTCCGGAGCGGGAAGCGTTCCTTCGGTTCTGCAGAAAAGTTGTGCCGCCTTGAAAACTTCCGTCTGCTCAACAGCATATGCTTCCATATAACCGTCATGATAAAGCTGACTTATAACAGAACTCATACCATGATAGCGAAGTCCTCCGGAATGGCTTGCGCTCGGCATGAACTGAGAGCCGAGAGTGTACATTTTCTGCATTGGGCAGACTTTTCCCGTATCACAGTAGTCGTAGGCAAAAACACCTCTGGTCAGGCTTGGACAACTTGCAGGCTCAACCGCTATGAAACGATATTTATTTTCGCCACGGAGCATTTCTCCCATGAACGGACTTATAAGCCCGCCAAGATTCGAACCGCCGCCGGCGCATCCGATTATGATGTCCGGTTTTATTCCGTATTTTTTCATTGCGATTTGCGCTTCAAGTCCGATTATGGATTGGTGAAGAAGAACCTGATTAAGCACAGAACCAAGGACGTAACGATAGCCTTCATGAAGCGTAGCGTACTCGACCGCTTCCGAAATCGCACAACCCAGCGAACCCGTGCAGTTCGGGAATTCCGCATTAATTTTTCTTCCGACCTCAGTTTCCATGCTTGGAGACGGAATCGCAACCGCTCCATAAGTTTTTATCACTTCACGGCGTTGCGGTTTTTGCTCGTATGAACAACGAACCTGATACACACGGCAGTCAAGGTCAAGATATGCGGTTGCCATCGCCATCGCTGTTCCCCACTGACCTGCGCCAGTTTCAGTGGTAACGCCCTTTAAGCCCTGCTCCTTTGCGTAAAAGGCCTGAGCGATAGCGGAATTCAACTTGTGAGAACCGGATGTATTTTGTCCCTCGAATTTATAATAGATTTTTGCGGGTGTTCCCAATTTTTTTTCAAGGCAATAGGCACGAGTCAGCGGAGCGGGACGGTACATTTTGTAAAAATCAAGAATTTCCTGCGGAATCGGGATATTTCTGTCCGTCTCGTTCAATTCCTGCTTTACAAGCTCATCGCAAAAAACGTGAGAAAGTTCTTCAGGGGTGCATGGTTTGTATGTTTTAGGATTAAGAAGCGGAGCTGTTTTGTTTTTCATATCAGCACGGACGTTGTACCAATACTTCGGCATTTCCTCTTCGCTCAAATAAATTTTGTAAGGGATTTTATCTTTTTCCTGTGCCATAAAAACCTCCTTGAATGGCTTTTAGATTTTCATTTAATTTCAGTTTTCTAAAATCGAACCGGCTCTATCTTACGTTAATTTGAAAACAAATTTTAAGATTCTGTCGTCATTTTTAAGTTCGCCTTATCCGCTTGTTTCTGCGAATAGTAACAAAATGTATATTTTTTGTCCATTTGTTTTATTAGTTTTCTTGCCTTTTTGTGTTTATTTTTCTTATATTTAAACAAATCAGTTTTTTACAAAGAGGTATTTTTTAAAATGGCAAAACATGAATTTCAGACCGAAGTGAATCAACTTTTGCAATTGCTTATCCATTCCTTGTATTCGAACAAGGATATTTTTCTTCGCGAAATCGTTTCTAACGGCAGCGACGCTTTGGACAAACTAAAATATCTTACGGTTTCGGATGATTCCTACAAGAACATCAAGTTTGACCCTAGGCTGGACATTTCTTTTGACGACAAAGCAGGCGTTCTTACCGTTCAGGATTCCGGAATCGGCATGGATTCGGAAGATTTGCAGAACAATCTTGGAACAATTGCCCGCTCCGGAACAAAGGCGTTCCTTTCAAAACTTACAAACGAAGCTTCAAAAGATTCAAACCTTATCGGGCAGTTCGGAGTCGGATTTTACTCCGCTTTCATGGCATCAAAAAAAATCGATGTCTATACAAGAAAAGCTGCCGGTGACGGAAAAATCTGGCATTGGGCAAGCGACGGCACAAATTCCTACGATTTGGATGAAATTCAGCCGGAAAGCGAGAGCGCAAAAAAATACGGATTCGACAATGCAGACGCAAGCGGTTCTGTAATCGTGATGACGCTGAACGATGACAGCAAAGAATACGCCTCCCGCTGGAAGATAGAAGAACTCATCAAAAAATACAGTGACCACATCGCTTTCCCGATTTATCTTCATTACGAAAAAAACGAATACGATGACAAAGGAAACGTAAAATCAACCGAAAACAAAATCGACCAAGTTAATAGTGCCAGCGCGCTTTGGAAAAAATCAAAAAGCGAACTCAAGCCGGAAGACTATTTTGAATTCTACAAAACTATTGGTCATGATGGACAAGACCCGCTCGATTACATCCACACCCATGCGGAAGGAACTCAGGAATACACAACACTATTTTTTGTTCCGCAGACCGCACCTTTCGATATGTATCAGGCGGACTATAAAAGCGGTGTAAAACTTTATGTAAAACGAGTTTTCATCACGGACGACGATAGAGAGCTTTTGCCAGCCTATTTGCGTTTTGTGCGCGGCGTAATTGATTCCGAAGATTTGCCGCTAAATGTAAGCCGTGAAATCCTGCAGCAGAACAGAATTCTGGAAAACATTAGAAGCGCATCAGTAAAAAAACTTCTTGGCGAATTCAAAAAGATGGGAGAAGATGCGGACAAAGCAAAAAAGACAGAAGAAGCCAACCGTTCCGAGGACGAGAAAAAGGCAATCGAAAAATGGAACAAGTTTGTGAAAAACTACAATCGCCCGATGAAAGAAGGACTTTACAGCGACTATTCAAATCGTGACGAAATTGCAGAAATTGTTCGTTTTAAAAGCACGGACGCATCCGGAACAGGCGAAGACAATTACACGAGTTTTTCCGAATATGTAAAGCGCATGAAGAGCGAACAGAAAGCGATTTATTATATCACCGGCAGCGATGAAAAAAATATGCGAGCGAATCCTTTGCTTAAAGCCTACGTAAACAAGGGTTTTGAAGTTCTAATTTTGGACGACGACATTGACGAAGTCGTAATCGGCGGCTACGGAAAGTACAAAGACTTCGAACTGAAAGCCGTAAACCGCAGCGGTAGCGACGAAGACCTTGGAATCGACAAGGAAGAGGCAAAGAAGAAGGAAGAAGAGTTCAAACCGATAACAGAAAAAATAAAGAAAGCCCTTGGAGACAAAGTAAAAGAAGTAAAACTTTCGAAAACCCTGACAGACGAAAACCCGTCGTGCATTGTGGTTGACGAAAACGATCCGAGCTGGCAGATGGTCCAGATGATGAAAGCGATGGGACAGAACGGTCCGGAAATGAAACCGATTTTGGAAATCAACGGCGAACATCCGATTCTTGCAAAAATAAAAGATTCCGATGACGAAAATTTGATTGGCGATGTCGCAGAAGTCCTTTTGGATCAGGCTTTGCTTATTGCAGGGGTAGAACTAAAAGCACCGGCAGAATTTGTAAAATCGCTGAACAGTTTGCTGAGCAGACAGTAATCGATTTTTACAAATTGTTCTAATAGCCAAAGGAACTGGGCTGTCCAAGAAAGTAACCGACTTTTGAAACAGCTCAGTTTTTTTGGCGAATTGCCTGTTCTATTTTATCCGGCTCATTCGTTAAGCGAGCAAAGAACTGAAACAATTTTCGTAAATCGAATTTTGTAAAACCGTCCCGTTTTTGAGGACGATTTTTATTTTCGGTGTGTTATTGCGGCGAGGGGAAGTAGAAATTTAATTTCAAAACCAATTGGGAAGCGTTTATAAAATCAATGTTTGCACTGTCGTTACTCTATCGGTAAGTCACTTCCGTAGTACGGGGCATTTACATGAAGTTCCGGATTTCCTTTAAAAGATTCTGCTGAAGTATTCATAATCTTTTTTCGGTATTCAAGCTTTGTTGCAATATCATCAAGTTCAATTCTTCTGTTTTTCGAGATTTCTAAAAACGGCTGTTCTTTGTCGAGACCGAGAAAACGCCGGTTCAATAAACTCGCTGCAATTCCTGTTGTGCTTGAGCCGGTAAACGGATCAAGAATCCACGCATTTTCCTCTGTCGATGCAAGTATTATTCTTGCAAGCAGCGGGAGCGGTTTTTGTGTCGGGTGCTTGCCGCAGGATTTTTCCCACTTTGCGATTGCGGGAAGCGTCCATAAATCCCGCATCTGAGTTCCGCCGTTTATTTTTTTCATCAATTCGTAATTGTAATAGTGAGGAACCTTTTTGTTTTTCCGCGCCCACAATATAAACTCCGTTGAATGTGTAAAAAATTTGCATGAAAGGTTCGGCGGCGGATTCGTTTTTGCCCAGGTTATGCAGTTAAGAATTCGAAAATCCAGTTCATTTAGCATTTGTGCAACCGAAAAAATATTGTGGTATGTTCCGCTTATCCAGATAGTGCCGTTTTCTTTTAACTTATCCCTGCACAAAGAAATCCATTGACGGTTGAATTCATTATCGTTTTTAAAACCGTGGGACTTATCCCAGTCGCCCTTGTTTACAGATACTTGCTTTCCGGACTGGACAGAAATACCGCCGTTGGAAAGAAAGTAGGGCGGATCTGCAAAAATCATGTCGAATTGGAAATCGAACTTCGGCAAGATTTTCGTACAGTCGCCTTGCACAAGAGTAAAATCGTGATTATCGGATTTATAGAAAGAATTCAGCATTTTATTTTATATGATTAAACAAGTTTTTAGCCATATTTATACTCTTTTATATTTCCGATTTTATTTTTGAAATAAAATCATCCAGATTCGCAAGATTGTAGACGCTTGGAATCAACGAATATGCTTCACCTAATTTATTTTTTGCAGAAAGCCAGCCCTGTCCGTCCGTAATCCAGACAAATTCAAACTTTTCATAGCGATTGATTTTCGGCGCAATGTCGCTATAGGCACGTGCAACTTCATTCAGTTTTGAGCCGCCGCCATTGTAAAAATTAGTTTCGATAAGATAAGTTTTCTTTTTTGTCGGAATTACAAAGTCAAAGCGTTTTAAATCCTGTCCGAGCGATTTTATCTCTTCAAATTCAGAACTGTTTACCTCTGCTCTAAACGGAATCTCCGCACTTTTAAATTTCAATGCTACTGTCTGAGCCATATTTTTGCCGCTTCGATTTTTTCTGGCGTTCGTATCAAGACCGACTTCCACTCCGAAAACGTAATCGACAAGACTTGTAATATTTTTATTCTTAAAAACTTCTGCAAGTCCGCTTTGCTCTATAAAATCAATAACGCCTTGCAAAGATGTAAAATAGCTTTCAAGCAAAATAAATTTTCCATCTGCGCTGAAAGTCTTCTTTTTGTCTTTTGTCCTTACTGCAAGCAGAATATCCAGAATTTCAAAAACTTTGGGATTTTCTTCGTAAAGCTCTTTGATTGCATTTCGTAAATCATTTTTTCCGATTAAATAGTTTAACTGATTGAGTTTTATCGCAATTTTATTTGTATTACGGATAACTTTTTCAAAATCGGTAAAATAATCCAAAGTTGCATTCGTTTCACTAAGCTGTGATATAAATAAATCGAAATTCTTTTGCACTTTTTTCTCCTAAAATACATTCGCGACATTGCTGATTAAAATCTCGTTTATCGAACCCCGTTTTTTTGCATTTGAATTTATAATTCTTGAAGCGGAGACTCTTTCTATCTTAAAACTTGAATACAAATCGTCAAAGAAATTATCATTTTTGTCCGTGTTTTTAGGGTCGGAATTGCTCGCCAAAACAATGGCACCTTCGTTCGAAATCTCCGCAAGGAAATTCCTTAACGCAATCTGTTCTTTATCTGAAAATCTGTTTTCCGAATAAGATGTAAACGCTGAAGTTCGCGTAATCGGACGATAAGGCGGGTCTATATAGACAAATGTGCCGTTATCTATAAAAGTCTTGCATTCCCTGTAGTCGCCGGTTTTCATTTTTACATTTTGAAGAAGTGCGGAACACTCCTTGAGGTTTTCTTCATCGCAGATTAGCGGATTTGTTGCGTTGTTGAACGGCACATTGAACAATCCTTTTGAGTTTACACGATACAATCCGTTGAAGCAGGTCTTGTTCAAGAAAATAAATAAAACGGCTTTTTCGAGATTCTGCTGCTCGTTATCGTTTATTTTTATCTCGTTATACCGATTGCGCTTTTCGTAAAAAAATTCTTTATTTTTTTCAAAATCTTGGCTTTGATAGAGATTTTGAATTTCGGAAAGTTTTGTTATTAACGCTCCGCAATTATTCTTGATTTGAGCATAAGTGTTTATGAGTTCTTTATTTATATCATTGATTAAAACTTCTTCCGGCGAAAATCTATTGAGAATATCAAAAAGTACCGCACCGCCGCCGACAAACGGTTCGCAATACTTTTCGATTTTTGCAGGGTATTTTTCCCTTAGTTCATCAAGTAACCGGCTTTTTCCGCCCGCCCACTTTATAAAAGGTTTTGCCGAATGCATAATATTTTTTACCGCATTTTCCGCAAAATTTCTACAGTTTCGGCTGCGGCGGAAAGCAGACACTCTTAGCGGCTACGCAATCACTTTCACATCCGTCGCTCTGCCGTTGCCGTTTGAAAAGTCGGTGTTTTTAGGCATTTCTACAACCTTAAAATTCACTTTTGTGCCTTTGTCAAGTTTATCGGCTTTGAATGCAGGATTTATTTCGCCCATGTAGAAAAAATAGTCGCCGCTGCCGTCGTCTGCGGAAATTATACGATAATTTTGAATCCAGCGTTTTATCACACCGTCTTTGCGTTCCGACTTCTGTTTCGCTTCGATTTTTTCAACAAAAAAAGTTCTTTGCGGCTTACCGTCGTCGCTCAATCTGAAAATATTGCTCAAACTTGCAATCAATTCACGAGGAGATTTTGCATTGTATTCTTTGACATTAAAATCAGGTTTTTGATGCAGAATCGACTCCCAGAGCTGGGATAAAAGCACGGTATTGGTATTTTTGTAAAGCCTCGTCGAGTCAAACGCCTTTTCGACAAACTTTTCAAGCGAAAAATCCTTTAAGCTCTCATCTGCTTTGTCTTTGTCATCGAGCAAAACATCTTCATCGGCTTCTTCAAGATCATCAAAATATGAAAATTCATTGCAGGATTTTACCCATATCGGATTGCATTTTGAACGCTCGCCGAAGCCTACCACACGTTTCCCGAGCTCCCGCAATCTCAATGCAAGCGTATGATAGCCGTTATCGGACGTAATAATCGCAAAAATTTCGATTTCAGCGTGCATGATTGCCATCTCGATAGCATCCATTATGATAAGTTTATCGACGGCTTGCTTTTCATCATGATGAAATTGCTGAATCGCAGTAATGGGGATTTTGTTCAAAAGCTCCTTCCACGACTTCATGTTCGGAATCGACCAGTCGGCATAAGCGCGCTGAAATAAAATATCTCCTTTGCTCGAAAGCGCATCTATCAATAAAGGAACTTTGCTCGGTTGGACATTTTCCGAATCGAAAAACACTGCAATTTTCGGCATATCATCCATAATGAAATCTCCTCCGCTTTGAAAATCCAACTGCAAGCCGCCTTATTCCTCGAAATCCAAGCAGACCCGAGTTTTTGCGTACGGACGAATCAGATTATCCGCCACAGCCACATGTTTCGGATGTTCCGCATATGTTTTTAGCGCATCGGCATCTTTGAAGGAACTTTCAAGCATGATGTCCGCATTGGAAGTGGGAAGTCCGTTTGCATGTACTTTTATATCAAGGATTTCAGGAATCTCTCCTTTCAGATTTTCAAGGCCCTGCTTTATGTCGGATTTTATTTTTTCCTTTTCAGCATTTGTGAGATTTTCATGCAACTGCCACAAAATTATATGTTTTACAATCTTTGTATTTTCCATATTTTCTCCTGAATTATGATTCAATTATGATTTCGATAGGGCAATGATCGCTTCCTGTTACATCGCTTAGGATTCTGCAGGACTCTACTTTGGACAAAAAAGCCGAATTCACACATTGGTAATCTATACGCCACCCGATGTTCTTTTCTCTTGCGTGAAATCTGTAACTCCACCACGTATATTGATTCGGTTCGTTAGAAAAATGGCGGAAAACGTCAACATAGCCGGCACTCGTAAATGCATCCATCCAAGCGCGCTCTTCGGGTAGATAGCCGGCGTTATGCTCGTTTGCTTTAGGATTTGCAAGGTCAATCGGCTTGTGAGCGATATTGTAGTCTCCATTAAGAACAATATCAAATCCTTGCGAAACAAGTTCGTCGCATTTTTTTAGAATTGCGGCGCAAAAACCTAATTTGTAGTCCAAGCGTGCGCCGGCATCTTGGCTGTTCGGGAAATATGCGGAAATTACAGCGATTTTTCCGAATTTGGCGATTGTAACTCGCCCTTCGTCATCGTAAAGAGAGTCGCCCAAGTTTTCTACGCAATCCGGATTATTCTTGCAGAAAATCGCCGTTCCAGAATAGCCGGGCTTTTTTGCGCTTGAAAAATATGAGACGTAAGTTCCGCCGTTCTTTTGAGGTGGCGCAAGCAGTTCCGCCGAAAGTTGCAACGGATTTGCCTTAGTTTCCTGAACGCAAAGAATATCTGCGTCAGTTTGTGTAAGCCATTGCACAAAACCTTTTTTTTCTACGGCACGAATGCCGTTTACGTTCCAAGAGATGATTTTCATGATTAAAGTATAGCACAAAATAGGTGGACTGTGTTTTTTTGAGGGAGAAGAAATGGCTCGTGGAAGAAAAATCTAGACGCCGGCATGGAAGGGCGGGCAAAACATAAAAAAATCCATAAAATTTTCAAGAAAACTTGTAATCCAGGCGATTTATAAAAATACTAAGTCCTTTCGCCCATGCTGTCCAAAAACTTCAGTTTTTGGACAGCTTCCTTGATTTTATGTGCGATGTTTAAAATTAAGTCATTACCAGAATAAAGACTTAATTTTAAACTCGTCGGGGATGTCTCGAAAGTAACAAACTTTTGAGACATCCCCACCCGCGGTTAGTCGGCGAACCCCTGGAACGCCGGTAGGAAGAAAAACCGCCCAATAATATCTTAAAAATCGTCTTTTAAAGAATAAAATCGCTTGTATTTTCAAAAATCATTTGCGGAAACATCTGGGGAAGATTTTTCGAATGTTGTGGGACAAATTTTTCTTGCAAGATAGACGAACGGCGTGTCCAAAATGCTTGTTACAAGATAGATTATGTAGCAAGCGGCAGTGATAGAAAGCAATTCCTTGAATTTATACACGCCCAAAAACGAACCGAAATTGAAAATCACAATGTTGATAAATTGGCTAATGAGCGTAGAAAAATTATTTCTGAACCAAAGCATTTTTTTTGTGCTTCCGGTTTTCTTTTTTGTAAGCGCCCACCATTTATGATAAAGCCACACGTCAATGCTTTGCGAAATCGCATACGCCACCAAACTCGCAATTAGAATTCGAGGCGTGTTCGAAAACAGAGCCTTTATAGACGACATTGCCCGGTCGTTTTGGCTTGGTATGTAATGAAGCCACATCGATGAAAAAATAATGAAAAAAAGCGTAACGATTATTCCAATTCGAACGCCCTTGTCGGCATGTTTTTTCCCGTACAGTTCACTCAGTATGTCCGTTGCAAGAAAACTCGATGCAAAAAGCGTATTTCCAAGCGTCTGTTCCATCCCGAACGCCTGAACCAAGACCGTAACTTCGATGTTTGCAAAAATTGCGGAAACGGCTATCCAAACAAAAAGTCCGCTTTTCCCAAAAAGTTTTAAGAAAAGGATTGTAGCTCCAAAGGAAATCAGAAGCGAACCCAGAAGCAAAAATTCATTCATACATATCTCCCGCAGCAGGAAATCCGAAATAATTAGGGAACTTTTGTGTTGCGAACAACAAGAGTTTACCTGGTTTTGTTTTAAGACAGGAAGGACTTCGAACTGTCTGCAAATTTGATACGGTGATTTTACATTCTTGAAGGAAATATGTATAGATGGTATTTGCAAATTGTCATCCATTCCGTATATTCTAAGCGGCGCAGAAGAACCTCAACGGATTTTTTGAAAACGTTTCGCTATCGGTATCCAGCACACACTATATCGAAGTGCAAACAAACTCCGTGAATTTTCAAAATACCCCCTGCTACTGACGCCCCCTTTCTCTATCTCACGCAGGGGGGGAAAGCCTTCCCCCTGGGTTCAGCCCTTCGGTCTTCACCACACCCCCTTCCCCTGGGGGTTATCCCCCAAGCCCCCAAAAAACACCGCTCTCCCAAAATACAATCCCCGTGATTCCCAAAAACCATCTCTCAAAAAATAATGAACACTCCCCCTTGCAAGAATCGAGTTTTTACTCAATTCTTGGGACAAACATACGCCAAATAAAAATGTCCGTCCGACTGCACGAGTTCTGCTGGGCGGCAAAACTCGCATAAAACATCTTGCAAGAATCAGACTTCTGCCCAATTCTCAGGGCGGACATACAAAGCACTACACAATGAACAAAGCCTATATATATCCACCACCCCCCTTGCACGAATCGAGCTTTCGCTCGATTCGTGGGGCGGACACACGATAAATAAAAAGTGAACAAAGCCTAACCATGTCCGCCCAAACACAAAAAAAAGACTGCGGCAAAATACCGCAACTTTCCCTACCCCATAAAACGGGCAAGTTTAAGAATAAAAACTACATTACAGAAGCGGTTTCTGCCACAAAGTGAATAGCTACTGTGTATGCCCCATCCGCTTGTTATTTGCAAAGTAATAGTGTATTGTAGCGGCTGGAACACCGTGGAACAGGGTGGCTGTCTCCTAATCTTAAATGAAAGGGAGATTTCGTGCAGATATGACAAAATACGAAAAAGCGATGCTTGTAATCGCATTTCTCAGTTTGCTTATAAACGCACTGGCTCTCCTCAAGTATTTCTTGTAAGAGCAAAAATAAAGCCTACCCCAGTGTTGCGAATCTGAGTAGGCTTTTCACAAAAGCTTAAAGGAGACAGCCACAATTCTGCGGTGTTCCTTTTTGTTTAATATACTCCACCTTATAATTCCGGTCAAGTAACAAAAATTATTGACAGTATAAACACAAAAAAAAGACTGCGGTAAAATACCGCAGTCTTTTTTGCCTTAAAAAGGCAGGCTTAAAAAATAGAGCCTACTAGTTGACCGTAACCGTTTTTGCGGCAATGTCGATTTTTACTTTGATTTCGCCTGATTTGACAGTCACATCAAACTTCAGATTTCCGGAGTCATACTGTGGGTCTGCGCCGTCAGAAGTGCAACTTACAACCTTAACTTCATAAGTTACCTTGTCGTCCGGTTTTCCTATAAAGGCTGGCTTACTGCTGAAAATTCCGGTGCCATCACTAGCGCAAGGGCAGAAGCGATCAGCATTGGCGGCTTTGCAATCATTATATGCAGTAGTTGTATTGTTAGACCAACTGATAATTGGCCAACCACCTTTCCAGCCCCATGGACTACCGTTTATGTAGTATTCAGTAGTAGCTGTAGCATGTACAAATTCGACAGCCAAAGTATAGTTGGTGATTAGAGTGAATTTCACAAAAACCTTTTTGTCCGGGTGAGTCTGGATTGTAACTCGGTATGGATTTCCTATGGTAAGACCATTTACTTTGAAGTTATCTTCTTCTGAGCCATTTAGTTCATAGAACTTGTCGTCCGCAGGAACTTCAACACCCTTGCCCATCATCTTGTGTTTCCAGTTGCAGTCGTTTATGCCACATTCGCCATTAGAAGCAATAGCATCAATGTCCTTTGTGTATGTTACATAACCAGTGTTATTGTCAACGCTTGCATTGTAAATAAGGTTTGTTTTATCAAAATCAAATGCATTTGTCTTTCCAGTTAGTTTGAAAATATCACCCACAAGGTATTCGCCATCAAGGTAATACGGTACAGGTGGCAAACCTGCCGCCTCTACAGTTGCCTCTACAGTTGCAGACTCTGTTGCCGTAACAGTAATCTTATACTTTAGACCCTTTGTAAGACCTGTGATTTTTACGTTTTTACCGCCACCAGTTTTGTTGTCATATACAAGAGTTTCTTTGCCGCCTACTTTTAGTTCAAGCTCTGTACCTTCGCCGCCGTATGCGCCGCCGTTCCAGTCGCCGGTTTTGACTAATACCTTCCACTGAACCTCAGCTTCAGTAGCCGCAAATTCATATGTGTATATACCATTTGCCTTGTCCATTGTAGTCCATGGAGTAGTCTTGTTCCAAGTATTGAATGCACCCGGAGCGCCTCCAGCTGAAAGGTCAACACGAGAAGGTACAACGTCGTGCAAGTTTCCGGAACAGCCCATAAGAGCCAATCCCATAAGACCTGCGATTAAAAATGAAAGTTTTTTCATCGTATTCTCCTATTTCTAAGGATTATGCTTCGTAAAGAAGCCTTTGTTTTTGAAAGCCCAAGAACTGGAACTGCCCAAAAAGCAACCACTTTCAAGGCAGCCCCTATTTCAATTCGCTTTCATGTTGCCGGATTATATATCCCAGCGGATACCAACGCGCAAAGCAGCCTTTCCGTCGTAGAAGTCAACAGCAGAAATGCTTCCGACCTTTGCCGAACTGTCCCAGCGGCCTGAAACGTTTGCTCCGCTAAGAGCAAGACCTTCCTGTCCGTCGCCAAAGCCCTTGAATGTGTCCATGTTGTACACAAACTGAGCGTATACAATAGGCTTTTTCATGCTTGAAAGTTTCTTTGAAATTCCCACAACAGCACCGAACATGTTGTTTTCGGCAGCGTTAAGGGTCTTTCCTTTAGCATTGTTATTGATGGTCTTTATACCGCCGCCAAGAACAACATTGATGTCATATGGAAGCATACACTCTGCAACAAGTGTGTTGAAAAGTCGTTTTGCGTTTCCATTGTCAAGTCCGTAGTATACGTTTATTCCCTTGAGGAATGCATCCTTGTCCTCTGCCGCATAGGCATAGGTAATTCCAGCTTTCTTGAATCGGAAATAAGACTCTGAAACATCGTATTTTTCGCCGCCAAAGTTTGCGTTCATTTCGCCGTAAACACCAATCGTTCCTCCGAATGGGTTATCGACAAAACCTGCGATATCGAATGTAGCCGAAGGTGTCAATGTAAGTTCAGGTTTTTCTTCACCGAACATAGGAGCCATCTTGCTTCCACAGCGGTCTTTGTACCATCCTTCAGCGTCTGACGCTTTCCAGTAATCGTCTTCCGTGAACTTGCTTGTCTTTGTAAGCGGCATAGAAAGTCCTGCTTCAAGGCCAAGCTCAATCTTCTTTTCAAGAAGAGTTCCCGTAACCGCAATGTCGATGTTCTGGCTGTTCAAAGCACCGAGCATTTCAGAAAGGTCGAACGTTCCGTCGTCATGATTTTCTCTGACGTAGAGCATTGAAGCCTGGTAACCGCGCATACGGTAGCTTGCTTCAACTCCGATAGAATCCTGGAAAGATCCTCGGTATTCGTTGTATCCCTGATCAAAACCGACTTTCAACTGACCTGCAATGTTTCCAAGTCCGAATTCACCGTCTCTGTAGAAAACATCGGTTGAATATCCGAAGTAGTCCGTTGAACCTTTTTCAGTCGGTGTGAATTTCTTCTGATGTGTTGCAACCAAAACCTGAGCCGCGACGTTAAGTTTGCTCGCTTCTGCAAGTTTGATGTCAGCTGATTTACCACCGATGATAAAGTCATGCTCAACAGGTTTGCTGAACAAAGTATCTCCGTCATACATACCGTTTGACTGCAAGTCAACCGCAAAGTAGTCGTTTGAAACTCCGAACCATCCCCAGTAACCGTACTTTTTACCTTTTCGGTCTGCAGTCTTGTTAGGAGCGAATCCTATGTCAAACTTGAGACCTGTAAGTTCCTGGATAGCGGCAACAGGCTTGTCACCAAGGCTGAATACGCTGTAACCACCGACATGCTGATAACCGGCATCCCAAGAACCGCTTACTGTAGTCCAAAGGATTGCAGAACGAACGTCCGGCTTAGCATAGTTGAAACCAGTTACAAAGTTTACATAAGGAGAGTTGAATCCAAACTTGAGGTGTCCAAGGAACGGATTTGTTCCGGGACCTGCATCGCCGCCCTTATTGTCGGTCGACCTTGCAAAGTAAGCCACAGGATTTGTGAACAAATCGTTGAAAAGCTTTGCAAAAGAATCCTTAACGACAATCTCATGGCGACCAAACTTATCCTTCTTTACAAGGTAAATAGGATTGTTTGAACCGAAAGCATCGTCAATTTCAGTCTCAGCAAGAGCGATTTCCACATACACAGGGCAGTTCGGAAGGAAGTTACCTGCAAATTTGTTGTAACTCTTCATTCCTATAGTAACGTTGTCCAAATCGAGTCCCTTCTTTTTAGGATCGCTATAGGACTGCGTAGTGAACTTAGACTGAGTTCCAATCATTGTCCAAGAAATGAAGTTTATCTTGGCACGAGGAGCTCCGTCGCCGTCTCCACCCAAAAGGTCGGCAATTGCAACCTTTCCGTTCTTTCCACCGAATCCGTCATCGATGAACTCAGGAGCCTTGAGGTCTGTAGTCCAGTTTCCGTCAACGATGAACTTGTAAGAAAGTTCTTCCGTAGGCTTGAAAACCTTCGTGAGCTCAAAGCCAGTTTCCGTCTTGGTCATGGCCTCGGCAGCGGCTTGCCAGTTGGTGAAAGTTCCCGCAACAAGAACCTCCTCCGCACGAGGATTTCCGTAGAAGAATCGAACTTCTGCGTTGCCATCAGGAAGTTTTTTCACTGAAACTTCGGCGAAAAGTGTCGTAACGCCAAGCATCAGGAAAAGAGAGATGAAAGCGAATGATTTTTTCATCAAATTCCTCCAAAATTAATAAATAGATTATGTTGCGGAACCGCAGGAATACAACACAGAAAACGCTGTCTAAAAAATAATGATTTTTCAAGTTTGTAACTTTTAGTCATCACTTATTTTTTAACAACCCGTCTGCAGACATGCACCCCATTTAGAATCCGCATACATCGCTAATTCTATCATAAGTTTGAATAGCGTCAAGTTTTTAAGAAGCAAAATCATTCAAAAAGAAAAAGAATTTTTTATTTATATTTTTCAACAAGAGGAACACAAGACACGCCGTTCAACCAAAAACAATCCTTGACAAACGTACGTCCCAAGTGCGGCCTAAAACATATTTTTCCAAATCATGTAATCTTTTTCAAAATTTTACCAACCTTTCGCTCCCTTTTCAATCAATTTCAAAAATCATCAGATTTTAACAAACTGTTTTGGGGATTTCAAAATATTTCGGGGGATTGGCAGGGGTTTCCGCTTCTCGCAAAAATCATGAAAATACATCAGATTTTTCCTAGATTGCGCTAAATTTATTGAGAGAGTTCAAAAAAGGCGTTTCGGTTTAGACTTTGCTAATTGAATTGTTTTTCTTAGTTTATTGTTTCTGTAGGAGTTTCGTCCGGTTTTGTCTGTAGTTCGGGAATTGCTTTTTCTTCCAATTTTTTATAATAAGACCTAAGCCCATCGATATGTTCAAATAATTCGTTATTTATAGACCTCCCCATAGGGTCTAGCACAAAGTCCACGCCTTCTCTTCTTGCCAGTTTTGCGGCAGGAACGAAATCGCTGTCTCCTGCTATTAAAATTATTTGATCAACTTGCTTTTTGTAAGCTAAGGATGCAATATCAATTCCGATTTTCATATCCACACCTTTTTGTTTAAGCGAAATTCTGAAATCCGATTCGGTTACATCCGTTAGAGAAATCTCATTTTTGAAAAGTCTTTTTACACAGTCAGGATTAATCACATAGGAGGCTTCATCTGCGGGCAAAAAACCAAGTCTTAGAGCAACCTTTCTCTTTTTCTTTAATTCCTCAAGAAATCTTTTCATCCATTTGTATGTAGGTTGTTTTTTCAAATCTACATTTTGTTTCAAAAAAGGATGATATATTGTCTTCTCCGCAGGTTCGCAGTCATAATAAAAAATACGATATAAATTGCTGTAGGCAAACTGCTTTTTACCAAGTTCATCAAAAGAAAATGAATCTATATTTTTCAAGTGGTATTTGCAATAACGAATAAGTTCTCTCGCTCGCTCTTCAGGAGATTTTTCACCTGTGTAATATTGCGCCAACTTTCTGTAATATCCGCCATCGACAAGAATTGCCGTATTCATAAATAACCTTTTTTTGAAAAAAAAGACCTGTAATCTTGGCACTTTCCTTATATCGGAAGGCTTTTTCATTACAAGTCTGTTCAAACCAATCATAAAGATTGCTTACTTAATATACGGCATTTTCTTGATATGTGTCAAGGAAAATTTCTGCCCTAACGATTAAAACAGCTTTGTCGCAGATTTTATTTTACCGGCTGCCGACAATTTTTTCCGATTATTGAATTCCTGCAAAATATTGTATAATAAGGCTATGTCGGAACTTTCGTTCAAAGTCTATTGCATAGAGAATTACGCTGAATATAAAAACAAATCGTCTTCGGGTGTTTTCAAGCAGTTTTTAAAATCGAAATTGCTCGATCACATTAAAACGGACTATGAAGATTTGCACGGAATGGGAAAAGAATACCTGATGAATTATTTTGACATATGGCTCGGAGAAGACGGCAAATGATTGTGTATCACGGCTCATCAACTAAGATTGAAAACCCTAAAATCATAATTCAGGAAAAAGGCAGAGATTTCGGATTCGGTTTTTACACGACGACTGTAAAAGCACAAGCGGAACGCTGGGCACTTCGCACGGCAAGACTTAATTCGTTCAAATCAAAAAATCGGAAAGCTGCCATCGTGAACATCTATTACTTTGACGAAAAACAATCGGAACTTCTAAACACAAAAGAATTTAAGAATGCGGATTTAGAATGGCTTGAATTTATTGTGCATTGCCGTTCGGATTTAGCTTACAAGCATAATTTTGATATTGTCTCCGGTAAAATTGCCGATGACAGAGTCGGAGAGACGATTGAATACGTACTTGCCGGCGTTATGCGAAAAGAAGACGCAGTTGAACGTTTGCGCTTTGAAAAAATAAACAATCAGATTTGCTTCTGCACGAAAACCTCTTTGAAATTGCTTTCTTTCAAAGAAAGTTATACGGTATATTCAATGAATTAGGCGGGATTCCAAAGGGCTGCGGACGGGAAAAATGATACATTAAAGAGTATAACTGGGTTCCCCGTCCGCTGCAATTTTGCCATGCAGCAAAATTGCGTAAAAGGCATCTCGTGATGTCCAAGGGAGAAAACTGCGGGCTTCGAACTCCGAGCTGGATGCCTCCCTAAAATGAATTAGGCGGTTTTATGGCTGACACACATCATCTTATAAAGACGATTTTGATTCCTCAGGTAGCGGAATTGTTGATAAAAAATAAAGGCTTATCGGAAGATGCCGCGTTGAAAACAATCTACGAATCTCCCCTCGCGCCTCTTTTGGAAGACGACTCAATGGGATTGTACGGACAGAGCGCGCTTTATTTATACGGATTGATTACGGAAGCAGAAAACTAAACCATATACACGCACAAAAAATCGGTATAACATTGCGCCATGGCTTTGGAATCTTTTATCCCGTGCGGAATCTTGGAAATTGATCAGCTTTTGCGCTTTACCGCTCTTGTAGACAAAATGACCGGAATCATGCGGCACACGCTCCTTATCGATAAAAGCAGGCGAGAAAACGATGCCGAACATTCGTGGCACATTGCGCTGATGGCTCTTCTGTTCAAGGATTATGCGCCCAAAGGAACAAACATAGAACGCGCCGTAAAAATGTGCATAATCCACGATTTGGTGGAAATCTATGCCGGAGATACGTTCGCATTCGACAAGGACGGAAACAAGGACAAAGAAGAACGGGAAAGGCAAGCGGCGGACAAGCTCTTCAGCCAAATTCCTTGCGGAGTTGCGGCTGAAATCCGTTCTTTATGGGAAGAATTCGACAGAATGGACACGCTCGATTCAAAATATGCGGCGACCATGGATCGGTTGCAGCCGTTTTTGCACAACACTTTGACCGCCGGACACACATGGATTGAAGGCAATCCGAGCGTAGGCGACGTTCTAAAACGCATAGAGGTAGCAAAAGAGACCGTTCCCGAACTGTGGACTTGGGTAGAAAAAAACATCGACCACGCTGTCAAAATGGGCTGGTTAAAGCACTAAAACATCAACCGAACCACAACGTAATCCGAACGGAATTAAAATCGCAGGGCTTTAATGGCTCGTGCGAATCTGAAAATCCTTCCGTAAGATTTGACAGCCGCAAAACTTTTTCAAATGGTGAGAATTGACGAATTTCCGCATGGCAAGCTCGCAGTGTTTTTAGGCGGCAATATTTTGCCGCTTAAAATAAATCCTTTGCTTGTTCGGGTTATTTGCCGTCCGGAAAATCAGGATTTTCGCCTTCTGCAAAATGTTTTTGCCGTTCCAAGATAAATTCCAAAAGATTTGCGGCAAAATCGCCGTTCTGAAAAAGCGAGCATGAAAAATCTTCAAATCCGCCCTTCAACTTTTCGTAATTAATAAGGAAATCCGTTAAGGTTTCTTCCAAGGCGGTCGCATTCGGCTCGTTTTGGTTGTAGGTTAGCCAGCATTTTTCTACGATTTCAAAATCGTCTTTTGAAAAATGTTGGCTAAGCCTTTGCAGGAGCGCACGGACTTTCACAAGCTGGTATTCTTCGGTTTGCGGGTAAGCGTGCCACACAAAGGGGCGACCGCAAAGGGCGACGCGGCTAAGGCTGTCTTCGCCACGAACAAAAAGCAAATCACAAGAAAAAAGCAGCTCATCCCAAGCGGTTTGCGGCAAAAACTCGATTTTTTTCAATAAAAAAGGTTTGCGGTTTTCATTTTTTTGTTGCTTTTCGTAGGCTTTTTGAAAAGCGCCGCCCTTTTCTTTTGCAAGATTCAATTTTAGGTTTCCGCCAAGATTTTCGTTCAGTTTTTGCAAGGTACGAACTATCGGAAGAAAATCTCTTGGATAAGCGAAAAACAGCACCTCGAACGATTTTTTAGCGGAAGAGGAATGGGGGGGGCGTTGCGGGG
>CAJPOF010000044.1 GCA_905372235.1 uncultured Treponema sp. | reverse complement strand
TAATCAGAACAATCGAGCAGCTGAACGGCAGCATAGAAACGCAGGCGGCGAGTGTTACGCAGTCCTCCGCCTCGATAGAGGAGATGGTTGCTAACATTGCGTCTATTACGCAATCGTTGGAAAAGAGCGACAACATGGTTCGCCTTCTTTCGACGGCGACTTCCGAGGGTAAGACCACGCTTCTCACGTCGAACACGGTAACGCAGAAAATCGCCGACGAATCCGGCGGACTTATAGAGGCTTCCAGCGTCATACAGAACATCGCAAGCCAGACGAACCTTCTTGCGATGAACGCCGCGATTGAGGCGGCACACGCAGGCGAGTCGGGTAAAGGGTTCGCCGTCGTCGCCGATGAAATCCGCAAGTTGGCGGAAGAATCCAGCGTTCAGGGAAAGACCATCACCGACACGCTCAAAAACCTTAGCGATGACATTCGGGGGCTTGCCGAAAGCTCGAAAATCGTGGAGGAGAAGTTCAACGCAATCTTCCAACTTGCAGAAAACGTGCGTGGCATGAGTGCCGAACTGACCTCAGCGATGCGAGAGCAGGAGAACGGTAGCCGCGAGGTGCTTGCCGCCATCAAGAACATAAATTCCGTGACGGTCGAGGTAAAGAACGGCTCGGAGGAGATGCTCATCGGCGGCAAGGGAGTGGCGAGCGAGATGCAGAAACTTGACAGTCTTACGGCGGTCATCAAGGATAGCATGAACGAGATGTCAGCCGGGGTGTCACAGATAAACAACGCCGTAAACGAAGTGAACGAGCTTGCGATGAAGAACAAGCAGAGCATTGAAGGACTTGCAGGGGAAGTGGGGAAGTTTAAAGTCTGAACGAACAGTTTCTCCTCCGCCTGCTGTTCGTCTTCCGACATCTCATTTGTGCAGATGGATTATCCTTTGGTTTTCGCTTCCCCGGAACTGCAGCATCAGGTTTTTCTTTTCCTGGATGAAAGGCCCGTCCACAAGAACGTCTATGCATGAAAGCATTCTTTCTGTGTATTCGGTTCTCTTTCTTTTGCCTTCTTGAAGGTCTTTTTCTAGCACGTAGCCTGTCCAGCACCAGATGTCTTTTTGCGGATATGTTTTCTTGATTTTTTCAAGGAAGGGAGCGAGCGTTTTTTGGTTTTCTTCTTCGAACGGCTCTCCGCCTAAAAGCGAAAAACCTTGTATGTGTGCCGGGGAAAGCGCATTTATTATGA
Source organism: uncultured Treponema sp. (assembly GCA_905372235.1). Taxonomy (GTDB): domain Bacteria; phylum Spirochaetota; class Spirochaetia; order Treponematales; family Treponemataceae; genus Treponema_D. The sequence goes on along the minus strand of CAJPOF010000044.1, from coordinate 19,045 downwards.
AATCTTCCGTTTCTTCGGTGAACTCTTCGCCGTAGTCAAAGCTCCATGTCTTTGGCTGAAAGCATCCCGGACAGGCGTTTCTGCAGCCGCTTACAAAAAGGCTTACCCGAACGCCTTCTCCGTTTGCTACGTCAACAGTTTTTATATTTCCGTAATACATTTTCTTTTCCAATTTTAGGGCGGCTAAAAAATGAACCGCAAACCAATCGCAAAGGCGGAAAAATTGCCGTTCGGGATAGGCGTGCGGTTCTGTCGTCCGAATAGGATTCTAAAGGTGAAGAACTCGTTCCTTTATTTCCTGTGTACGTCCCTGATTCCAGTATTGGGTTCCGATGTATCCGCAGGTTCTTCGGGCTACGTTCATGGTTGTCTGGTCGGTGTTCTCACATTGAGGGCATTTCCAGACCAGTTTTCCGTCGGAATCCTCGACAACCTGAATCTCTCCCACATAACCGCAGGCTTGGCAACAGTCGGATTTTGTGTTCAGTTCCGCATACATTATGTTGTCATAGATGTGTCTTAGTACAGCAAGGACAGCCGGTATGTTCTGCTCCATGTTCGGAACTTCCACGTAACTTACTGCACCGCCCGGAGAAAGTTTCTGGAACTGGCTTTCGAACGTCAGTTTGGTGAATGCGTCGATTTCTTCCGTAACGTGGACGTGGTAGCTGTTGGTTATGTAGTTTTTGTCGGTTACCTCCGGAATCTCTCCGAATCTGCGTTTGAGTGCTTTTGCGAACTTGTATGTTGTTGACTCAAGCGGAGTTCCGTAAAGGCTGAATGCTATCGATGTCTCTTCCTTCCACTGGGCGCACTTGTCGTTCATGTGCTGCATGACGCTAAGCGCAAAAGGTGTTGCCTCCGGATCGGTATGAGCTTTTCCTGTCATGTGGCGAACGCATTCGCTGAGACCTGCATAGCCGAGTGAAATCGTTGAATATCCATTGAAAAGAAGTTTGTCGATTTTTTCGCCCTTTGCAAGCCGAGCGAGCGCTCCGTTCTGCCAAAGAATTGGGGCGACATCCGAAGGTGTTCCCAAAAGTCTTTTGTGCCGGAGCATCAACGCGCGTCGGCACAGTTCAAGCCGTTCGTCGAATATTTTCCAGAATTTTTCCATGTTGCGCTCCGAAGAGCAAGCGACATCCACAAGATTTATTGTAACTACTCCCTGATTGAATCGTCCGTAGAACTTAGGCTTTCCGGTTTCGTCCCTGTAGACTGTAAGGAATGAACGGCAACCCATGCAAGGATAGCAGTTTTCTTCTTTTAGCTGGAACATCATCTTTTCGGAGATGTAGTCGGGGACAAGCCGTTTTGCGGTGCATTTTGCGGCAAGTTCGGTAAGATAATAATATTTTGAATCCGGTTCTATGTTGTCTTCTTCAAGCACGTAAATAAGTTTGGGGAATGCTGGGGTTACCCAATAGCCTTTCTCGTTTTTTACGCCTTGTGTTCTTTGTTTTAGCACCTCTTCTATTATCAGTGCCAAATCCGCTTTTTCCTGCTCGTTTTTCGCTTCATTCAGGTACATGAATACCGTTACGAACGGGCTTTGACCGTTTGTGGTCATGAGCGTTACAACCTGATACTGGATTGTCTGAACTCCTCGTGTGATTTCGTCCGCAAGGCGTTTTTTCACGATTGTGTCGAACTGATCCTTAGTGAGTTTTATGCCGGTTTCTTCGATATTTTGGTTCAGTTCCTTTTCGAGTTTTTTTCTGCTGACTTCGATGAACGGCGCTAGGTGGCTGAGCGAAATCGACTGACCGCCGTACTGGCTTGATGCGACTTGGGCGATGATTTGCGTCGCTATGTTGCAAGCGGTGGAAAACGAATGCGGCGTGTCGATTTTTGTTCCGCTGATTACAGTTCCGTTTTGCAGCATGTCGTCTAGATTCACAAGGTCGCAGTTGTGCATATGCTGGGCAAAATAGTCCGCATCATGAAAATGGATAAGCCCTTCGTCGTGAGCCTGAACTATGTCCTTGTCCAAAAGGAATCTTTTTGTGATGTCCTTTGAAACTTCGCCTGCCATATAGTCGCGTTGAACGGAAACCACGGTGGAATTCTTGTTTGAATTCTCCTGCTTTACTTCTTCATTTGCGCATTCAAGAAGAGAAAGAATCTGCTTGTCCGTGGAATTCGCCTTTCGCATAAGCTCGTGGCGGTATCGGTACGTGATATAGGCTTTTGCAAGCTCGAACGCACCTATTCTCATAAGTTCTGTTTCCACAAGATCCTGAATCGCTTCCACGTTCATCTGAACCTTGCTGTGCATGCAGCGTTCAGCTACTTTTGATGCGACCGCACTTATGTATTCGGGAGAAAGCCTGTCGCTGTCATTTATGGCGTTGTTCGCCTTTGTTATTGCCGTCTCGATTTTTCTGATGTCGAATATGGCTTCCTCTCCATTTCTTTTGATGATTTTCAATTTTCCCACCTCTTTTATTTTAATTCTATGATTTTCATACAAATATGCCGCAAAGGCAGATATCCGTACGTTCTGTTAGAATTGCTAAAAAAGACGCTATATATAGCGTCTTTGTGTTTTTGACTATACTACGAATAGCGTTACGCGTCAACAATAAGCGCAACGGTTTTTTATGAATTTTAGAAAAATTTTAGAATGTCGGTTTTATGCGGACGGAAAAAATCCTTTATATGGAAGAAGCGTTTTTGCTTTTTATTGAACGAATCTAAAATTAATTTTCTGATTTGTATATTTATGTTTGGCAAGTGTATGTGCTATAATCCGCTCCATGAATGAGAACAATACTTTGAATGTAGAAAAACCCGCTCTTGGAATAGGAGACAAGGCTGCGCTTGTAACGATTTTAGGTCGTCCGTCCGCCGGAAAATCCACGTTTTTGAATACGGCTTGCCGCGAGCCTGTGTCCATCGTTTCTCCCGTGCCGCAGACAACCAGAAATGCCATCCGGGGAATCGTGAACACTTCCTTTGGGCAGCTGGTGTTTGTTGATACTCCGGGCTACCACGATTCGGAAAAAAAACTGAATCTCCGGTTGAAATCCATTACGGAAGAACAGCTGGATGGTGCGGATTGCGTTCTGTACATTCTTGACACAACCAGAAGTCCGGGTGACGAAGAAAAACTGAATATTTCGCTGGCTAAAAAGTATGCGGACCGGCTTGTTGTCGCATTGAACAAAATCGATGCAAAGGGCTCAAAAGCTGCGGAGACAAAAGCGTTCGTGATGGAAAATATTTCATCTCTTCCTGAAGAGAGAATTTTTGAAATGTCCGCCAAAAACGACGAAGGCATAGACGACGTTCTTAAAGCGTTGTACAAGATTGCGCCTGTTCATCCGCCTTTATACGATGAAGATATGTACACGGACCAAAATATAGAATTCCGAATCTCTGAAATAATTCGGGGCGAGGCGATAAACAGACTTTCGCAGGAATTGCCCCATTGTCTTTACGTGAACATCGCAGATTTGGAAAAGCGAGGCGAAAACGGCAAAATTTGGGTGCGTGCGTTTTTGTGCGTGGAGCGTGAAAGTCAAAAATGCATAGCCATAGGAAAAGGCGCTTCCATGATAAAAGAAATTCGGCTTGCTTCGATGGAGAAGATACGGGATGTCTTTCCGTTCAAAGTGGAACTTGATTTGCAGGTAAAAGTAGACAAAAACTGGCGGCAGCACGACAACACGCTGAACAGACTTATATAAGGGGGCGGACATTTTAACTTATACTTAATCCAATAATTGGTTGTATGTCCGCCCCAAGTTTGCCGATGGCAAACTTGTAAAACTGGGCTGTTCATCTTGTTGGGGACATTTTAACTTATACTTAATCCAATAATTTGTCGTATGTCCGTCCCAAGTTTGCCTATGGCAAACTTGCAAAACTGGGGTGTTCATCTTGTGGAAGGGAAATTTTGACGCATACTAAATCTGGTAGTTGGTTGTATGTCCGCCCCAAGTTTGCCGATGGCAAACTTGTAAAACTAGGGGGTTCATCTTGTGGGAGGGACATTTTGACGCATACTTAATCCGGTGATTGGTCGAGTGTGCGCCCCGGATAAATAAAAATCGCCCGTCCCATAAAAACAAGTTTTGTGTACAAAACTAGAAGGCGAAGCACTAAGCATAATATCTGAATAAATCTATGAAAGCTTCGCCCTGGATAACTAAAAACTGCCCGTCCCATTAAAACAAGTTTTGCATACAAAACTTGAGGGCGAAGCACTAGGCGTAATATCTGAACAAATCGATAAAAGCTTCGCCCTGGATAAGTAAAAACTGCCCGTCCCATTAAAACAAGTTTTGTATACAAAACTAGAAGGCGAAGCACTCCGCGTAACAATCTGAACAAATCGATAAAAGCTTCGCCCTGGATAACTAAAAACTGACCGTCTCATTAAAACAAGTTTTGTGTACAAAACTTGAGGGCGAAGCACGAAGCGTAACAATCTGAACATAATAATAATTGCTTCGCCCAATGACATTTTTTCGATTTTTGTAAATTTATGCAAAAAAGTTAATATTTATCCGGAATTTTCATAATTTATGCATTTTATGAAAATCTGCCCTTTCCTCTTGGGCTTTTTTGGTGGTAACTATGCCAAAATCCGCTAAATATAGCGTTTTTTCGATTTTCCTATTGTTGTAATTCAATTTTTTTTGGAGTATTATTTAACCAGCTAGAGATAAACTAATTAAACGAGAGGTGCAAATATGACCCAGAGAGAAGAATGGAACGGCTTTGAAGGTCGTTCATGGAAAGAAGAAGTCAATGTTCGCGACTTCATACAGAACAATTACACTGCCTACGAAGGTGATAGTTCCTTCCTTGCAGGTCCAACAAAAGCGACGGAAAAGCTTTTTGCGGAACTCCAGAAACTCCAGAAGGCAGAACACAACAAGGTTTCCCACGGATTGGACGGAAAAGACCGTTCCGGTGTTCTTGAACTCGACACCGACATCGTTACAGGTCTTACCTCTCACGAGGCAGGCTACATCTGTCCGGAAGGAAAGGAACTTGAAAAGGTCGTTGGACTTCAGACCGACAAGCCTTTGAAGAGAGCGTTCATGCCTTACGGCGGAATCAACATGGCTGAACAGGCTTTGGAAATGTACGGATACAAGCCGAATCCGGAACTTCACAAGATTTTCACGGAATATCACAAGACGCACAATCAGGGAGTCTTCGACATATACACGGCTGAACACAGGGCTGTTCGTTCTGCACATATTCTTACTGGACTTCCCGACACTTATGGAAGAGGACGAATTGTCGGAGATTATCGACGTGTCGCTCTTTACGGAATCGATTTCCTTATCAAGGAAAAGCAGAAGGATCATGCGAACGTAGGCGACGGAGTGATGACCGAAGAAGTCTGCCGTCTCCGTGAAGAGGTTGCTGACCAGATTAAGGCTCTCAAGGGCTTGAAAGAAATGGCTAAAATCTACGGCTTCGACATTTCTCAGCCTGCGAAGAATGCAAGAGAAGCGTTCCAGTGGCTTTACTTCGGCTACCTTGGTGCGGTAAAGACGCAGAACGGAGCCGCGATGTCCGTGGGGCGAGTTTCAACATTCCTTGACATTTACATCGAACGAGATATGAAGAACGGAACTCTCACCGAGGAAGAGGCACAGGAACTTGTCGACCACATTGTAATGAAGTTCCGCATGGTTCGATTTGCCCGCGTGGAATCCTACAATCAGCTTTTCTCCGGCGACCCGATTTGGGCTACTCTTGAACTTGCAGGACTCGGTCAGGACGGTCGCTCTATGGTTACAAAGAACGACTTCCGCTTCCTTCACACATTGGAGAACATGGGACCTTCTCCGGAGCCGAATATCACTGTTCTTTACTCAAAGAGACTTCCTGAAAACTTCAGACGATACGCTTCAAAGATTTCTATAGACACATCTTCCATTCAGTATGAGAACGATGAGGTAATGAGACCAGTCTGGGGCGACGATTATTCTATCTGCTGTTGCGTATCTGCGACACAGACCGGAAAAGAAATGCAGTTCTTCGGAGCGCGCGCAAACCTTGCAAAGGCTTTGCTCTATGCTTTCAACGGCGGAAAGGACGAATGTTTGAAAAAAGGTCTTCAGATTGGACCGGAATATGCGCCAATCACTGCGGACGTAATCGATGCTTCGAATTATCCTGAGGTCATGCGAAAGTATACGGCTATGCTCGAATGGCTTGCCGGTGTTTACGTGAATGTGCTGAACGCAATTCATTATATGCACGATAAATATTACTACGAAGCCGAGGAACTTGCGCTTGAAGATACAAACGTAAAGCGCACCTTTGCCACGGGTATCGCAGGATTCTCTCATGTAGTCGATTCTCTTTGCGCAATGAAATATGCAAAGGTTCGTGTAAACCGAGAGACTGTCGAGGTCAAGGACAAGGCCGGAAACGTTATCGACACTGTTACACTTGTAAAGGATTTCACGGTCGAAGGTGACTATCCTCGCTACGGACAGGACGATGACAGAGCGGACAATATCGCCGTTGAGCTTCTGAAAACGTTCATGACGATGATCAGGAAGCATCGCACATATCGAAATGCTGAGCCTACAACATCTATCCTTACAATCACATCGAATGTGGTTTACGGAAAGGCTACGGGCGCACTTCCGAACGGTCGCCCTGCAGGAGCTCCGTTCTCGCCGGGTGCAAACCCATCTTACGGTGCAGAAACGAAGGGTCTTATAAAGTCCTTGAATTCCGTTGCGAAACTTCCTTACGAGTACGCCTTGGACGGAATTTCCAACACCCAGACGATAAATCCGAGTGCTCTTGGTCATAACGAGGATGAAAGGATCGAAAATCTTGTGAACGTGCTTGACGGTTACTTTGATATAGATTCCGATTCCGGTCATGTCGGAGCGCACCACTTGAACGTAAACGTGTTCGGCGTGGAAAAACTCAGGGATTGTCAGGCACATCCCGAGAAACCCGAATATGCAAACTTCACTGTTCGCGTTTCCGGTTATGCAGTTCGCTTCATAAACCTTACAAAGGAACAGCAGGACGATGTTATCGCCCGAACCTGCCACGCTTCTCTGTAAGACTGTGAACCGGATTTAGAAAGTCCGTAGACGGAACGCCCTTCGCCAAGCGAGGGGCGTTTTTTTATGCGGATTGTGATTTGTGGGGAGGATGCTTTTGCAAAATGACCAAGCAAAATTGTTTTTTTAATTTTAATATGTGCGGAAGAGAAAAAACTTTCCTAGAAAGCTGTGGGTTTACAAGGTCGTTTGTTTGTGATTTAGCTCTCTTTTGTTTTAGGAAACCAGATAAGGCTCATTGCTCTTAAATACCATTCCAGAGTAGGATTTTCGTCCGTTCATTTAAATTATTGCTTTTTCAATAATTGAGCAATTTTATAATAAGGTAAAAACTCTATTTTAAAAAGCGATGAAATCGCGTTACAATTTGTCAACTCTTCCGCATTATGACGCTACTACGAGATAGTGAGGTTTAAAATGAAAAAGATTGTGTTTATTGATATCCCCATGAAAAAAATGGATGATGCCGCAAACAGGCAATGTTACGCGGGAACGGGAAATGCCGATTGCCGCTATACTGGTAAGGTTGTATTTCCTGTCAATGCCGTGCTTGCGGAAAAATTGCAGAAAGGAGATCAGGCAAAAGCGGTACTCCTCACAACCATCACCGGCAAAGATCATTCAATAGAAAATGCCGAACTTTTTCAGCAGGAACTGAATTCGATTAATGCTGCTATCGGTGCTCATATTGAGTATGAGAAGCTCGTAACAGATTTTGTTGAATCAAAAGCAAACCATGAAACACGGTTCCGCAAACTGCTGCCGCTCATGGAAGACGGTGCTGAACTCTATGCTGATATTACCTTCGGACAAAAAACGCTCCCCATGGTTTTGATGTGCGCATTCCATTTTGCCGAACGGTTCTTTGACGCTGATATAAAAAAAATCATATACGGCAAAGTTGAGTTTATCAAACATGCCGACGGAATAGCCTATCCTGAAAATCCTGAACTGTATGATATTACGCCGCTCTATTATTTAAATAATCTTATGGGGACAATGGAAGCTCCCAACGGAACGGAAGCATTAAAAGCCTTGGATGCCTTTTTTGCACTGTAATCGTAATAAGCGGAGAGAGTGATGGACAAAAAGCAGCAGGAAGCAAAGATTATCAGAATTGCAACGGAACTGTTTCCGTTTGTTCAACAGAAGAATACCTCCTGTGCGGAGTTTCTCTCCTTGCGGACGAAGCTCACCGATGCCGTATGGCGGTGGACGTTACTTACATTCAATCCGAAAAAAATTAAAAATGCCGCGGTTGAAATAATGGAATGTGTAAACCGCAGTGTGCTCAGCTATGAAGGGACTGCCGAACACTATATTAACTATCTTGCACGTTCTTTAAAACAAGAAATAAACCGCGCAAATATAAAATTGCATACTTTTCAGTCTGAGATCATTCCGCTGCCGGAGAACAAGCAGCGGAAATGGAATCGGCTGTGCGCCGCTGCTGCACACTACGGGAAAGATATCGAACGTGCTGAAACACAAGCATGGCTCGCAAAGCGAACCGGTTATCCGGTGAATGAAATAGCTCAGCTCATGGAGTGGAAGGCTCAGACTGCTGTACAATCGGAACATATCGATTTCGAAAACGGCAATGGATATTCTCTGTTTGATTCTGCGGCAGTATGTATTCAAAACGGTTACAAACCAGCAGATACGCTTTTAATAGAACAAGACCGCATTGAGCACTGCCTCCGGCTCATTGATGCAACGTTTGTCGCATCGCAAGAGCGCACAAAGCAGTATCTTTCTGCATTGCTGACCCACAGAGTGTTATGCGAACTTGATGCGACAAAAATAGATAGTACTGTAATACTTGAAGTCTTGCACGATGCGCGCTTTTCAGATACGGAACATGGACGCACGCTCATCCGGCTATTTTTTGAAGCGAAAAGCTTCCCCACGCAAGAAGATATTGCCAAACAGTTCGGCAAAGATAAAACCGATGCAAGTAGAACGATACATAAATTTTTACAGAAAGTACGACAAAAAGTGTCAAGTTTTTGATATAATCAATATATAAGCTGTTATGAAAATTTGCCAAAGCTATAAAATCTTATTATATTAATTAAATACGAAATTGAGGAGGGTGTATGGAAAGTAATAAGCATAAAACTTTTAATATACTCTCCATAGACGGAGGAGGGATTTTAGGCTTATATTCTACTGAGCTATTAACTTTCATCGAAAAAGAAATATTTAAAAAAGGTACAACATTTTCTAATAGATTTAATTTGATAGCAGGTACTTCAACCGGCGGTATTATTGCATTAGCACTTTCATTAGGTTACTCACCAACATAAATATCGGAACTGTATAAACTTCATGGAGAAGAAATATTTCATCAATCTTATTTTAACTATCTTTTTAGAAATTGGATATTCACCAATAGATATTCCTCTCTTCCGTTACAAAATGCTCTTACCGAATTTTTCGGTGATAAAACAGTTAATGACTGTAAAACAAATATTTGCATTCCCGCAATTGATGTATCTAACTGTCAGCCCATTATTTTTAAAACAAATCATAACGGAAATTTGACACGGGACATTGATGTAAAATTAACAGATATTGCTCTTGCAACGTCTGCAGCACCTACCTATTTCCCATTGCATAGTTTCGGCTATTATCGAGGCTTGGCTGATGGCGGTTTATGGCAAAATAATCCTGCTCTCTTTGCGATAATAGAAGCGTGTACTTATTTTGTAGGCGAGGACAAAGAGTATGGTAGTATAAATATACTTTCGATTGGAAACCCTCTATCTGCAATCAAAGAAACCGTTTCGGTAGAAACAAGAAAATCAGGTTTAATAAAATGGGCATCAAAAATGGTGACCATGCCGATGAAAATATCTTCTTTTGGCGTACATAATATTATCAATTTTCTTTCGAGAAATGAAGCTCTTTCAATTCATAAATATTTACGGATTGAAAGTCAAAATTTACCGGATAAACCGGAATGTAAAAAATTATCTTTAGATTCTGCTAATCCGAAAACGTACAAATTGTTATCGGAATTAAGTTTTAATGATTTCACCAAAAATAAAGCCGATATAATTAAATTTTTTAAGGAGTAGTGTATGGCAAATTTGCATCAAGCATTTATTGATTTTAATGAAAAGATAAAACTAACCGAATTTAAAAAAGCTGATATTCGGCGTAGGCGTGATGTTGTTCGCGATAAAATACGGACATTTTTTAAAGATGAATTGAAATACAACCAACCTAAATTTCAATCACAGGGTTCGTTTATTTTATAATGCCGCATGACATACGGTTACATGCGGTTAAGCACGGACAAACAGACAGTCAAGAATCAGAAATTAACAATCCGAGAATATTGCAAAACACATAGACTGCATAACATTCAATGGGTGTCGGAGACAATAAGCGGCACAAAAAAGCCGGACAAGCGTAAGCTCGGTAAGTTATTAAACGTCGTACAAACAGGGGACACAATAATTTGCACAGAATTATCGCGATTAGGACGAAGCCTTATGATGATTTTGAATGTGCTGCAGGAGCTTTTGGAAAGCGGCGTTAAAGTCATTGCGATAAAAGAGGGGTATGAATTAGGCGATAATATTCAGTCGAAAGTGTTAGCCTTTGCGTTCGGACTTTCGGCTGAAATTGAACGCACTTTGCTATCGGAACGCACAAAACAAGGGCTTGAACGCGCCCGCAAAGAGGGAAAGCAGATAGGGCGGCTTAAAGGGCAACAGCCCAAACGCTATAAACTTTCCGGCAAAGCGGCATTTATAAGGCGCAGTCGTCTTGCTGGACGGAGTAAATTATCCCTTGCCCGCGAATTAGGCGTTACATGGGCAACGCTTAACAACTTTATGAAACGCAATAACATAAATTGAAAGGTTTTTTTAATCGTGTTTACAACACATTAGAAGAATTATGGGAGTATTATAAAGATATGTATGCCGTTGGCATCATGAAAACAAGCAGAAACCGCAAGACCGAGAATCTTGCGGCAGACGGTCGCCCCCGCCTACAGGATAACCCGCTTCCGCTTGACCTTACGCAAGGCATTTAAAGAATCGGGATTTCCGTACGCATAGTTTAGGCTTGAAAAAAATATTTTCAGGAGTGAACAGATGAAAACACCAATCTCTTACTATGGCGAGAAGCAGCAGCTTGCTTCAAAAATCGTGAGCCTTTTTCCGGAACACAAAATCTATTGCGAGCCTTTCATTGGCGGAGCGGCGGTCTTTTTCGCGAAACCCGCTTCTCATGCGGAAATCATCAATGACATCAATTCAGAGGTTACAAACTTCTACGAGGTGCTTCAGCGTGATTTCCCTGCACTGCAGTCCGAGATTTCAATCAGCCTACACAGCCGGAAACTCCATCAGCACGCCCGGGTTATCTATGAAAACCCTGACATGTTCGACCGTATCAAACGGGCGTGGGCGTTCTGGTATCTTGCGAAGGTTTCTTTCGGGTGCAACTTGACCGCAGGTTTCGGATACGACAAGGGCGGTATGCGGACTAAAGTCGTCAGGAACAAGCGAGACCGCTTTACGGAAGATCTTGCGGCACGGATTCGGAACGTGCAGATTGAGTGTTGCGATGCCTTGAAGATTATACGTTCTCGGGATAGCAAGGAGACCATGTTCTACCTTGACCCGCCGTATGTCGGCTCGGATCAAGGGCATTACGACGGCTATTCGCAGTCGGATTTTGATGCGCTGTTGGACCAGCTTTCAAAAATCGAGGGCAAATTCCTGCTGAGTTCCTTCCGGAACAAGCAGCTGTCAGTTGCTGCAGAAGCAAATAACTGGTATCAAATCGAACTTAAAATGCCGAAACCGATGAGCGCGCAGAACGGAAAGACAGCCGAGAAAATCGAAGTCTTGACCGCTAATTATCCTATCGGCGTTGAAAACGGGGGTGTAAAACTGCTTTAAGGCTTAAAAAGCATTGCACCATATGCAAAGTAATTGCATATGGTGCAATTTTTCGGCGTTTTATTTTCGTAGAAAATTTTGCGTTTTTTCTCCGGCTGATTCAACATAGATACTTCGTTCTCCGGCACTTACGCTGCACATTACTACAGTCAGAATTTAGCTTATCGAATGCTTTATTTTTCAGTCTTGCCGATTGTCTTCTACCTGTTCAAAAAAAATCCACCATGACAGTATTCTATCTGCTTTTGCTTTCATGCTGAAACCCCGGCTGATGTATAGTGGAATTTTAAGAATAAAAAACACCCATTTTAACCCAAATTAACAAATCTGCGGTATAATCATTCATCAATTATACGATGGTGAGATAATGACTGCATCAGAAAAAACAATTTCTTCTATTCTTAAGGATTTAACGAATGTTCACGAAAATCTTCTTTCGCTATCAAATGACATCTGGAACAGTATCGACCACAACAATCCAGAGAAACTTGATGAAGGTTACCAGTTCAAAAAAGAGTTTAACCACTTTTTAGATGATTTTGAGAAAAATAAGAACGATATCAGTGTCCTCGTGAGTCAGTTTACAGGTGTAAAACTTGATGAACAGCCAAAAGAAGTTAAAAAAGAAGATTCAGAGAATCTGCGTTTAATAAAAGAGCTGGATAAAAACGAACCGCACAAAATAACCGAAGATTTTACTTTTAAGCGTCCGACTGCATTCATTTTTAATGGCTGCGCTTATACAGATTTAAATAACTGGACTGACTTTTTTATTCAGTTTGCGGCATGCGCAGCCAAGAATAATCCTGCAAAACTAAAAGAAATGGCAGAATTGCCAGAACTCATATCTAAGCAGAATCGAAAATATTATTCGACAGAAATAGGCGATTTACGAAAGCCTGTAAAAATTATGAATGATTTTTATGTTGAAACAAATCTGAGTGCAAATGATTTTGCTAAACGAATCAGTGAAATACTGAATAATCTCGGAATGAACACTTCTGATATTACAATTTATCTCAGGCAGGATAGGAATGCATAGATATGGCATCTAAATTTTTGACGAACACAGATAAAACAAATTCACTTTCAGAACGAGTGCAAGCACTTACAAAAAGCAGTTCAAAACTTGATTTTTTAGTTGGCTATTTTTTCTTTTCCGGATTTTGCGAAGTATATAAAGATTTGAAAAACAAACCTTTAAGAATTCTTGTCGGAATGGATGCGGAAGTAGACTTAAATAATTGCATTGTCGAATATACTGCCAATTTAGGAAACAATAACTTTCAGGAATCAAAATTTTCAATTAGAAAGAAATATTTTGAAAATCTTAAAAACATAATTAATAAAGCAGATATTTTAGATTCAGAAAGCTTTGAAAGCTCTTATCATGTATTTCTTGAAAAACTTGAAAATGGGAGTCTGGAAGTAAGAAAAACAAAAGAGCCAAATCATGCAAAGATGTATCTCTTTTATATACCTCAAGAAAAGACAACATCAGGACTTGATGAAAGCAAACTGATTGTTGGTTCTAGTAATTTTTCTATTCAAGGATTTAAAGCACGAAATGAAATAAATGTCTATCTGACAGATGACCACGATTTTAATGATGGGAAAAAGATTTTTGACGAATTATGGAACGACTCGATTCCTCTTATAAATAAGGAGAACAAAGACGAATTCAAATCTATCGTTCTCGAACATACATGGCTTAAAGTTATGCCTTCACCATACTTGATGTATATCCGGGTTCTATACGAATATTTTAAAGTAACAAACGATTACATCAAAACACCTAAAGAAATAACCCGCGACAGGATAAATCAGTTTTTTGATGTTTCATACCAAACAGATGCAATACGTGACGGTGTTGCAAAAATCAAAAAACACTCTGGCGTAATAGTTGCAGATGTTGTTGGTCTTGGAAAATCCATAATAGCGTCTGCAATAGCCGCTAATCTGAATAAACGTACTGTTATAATTACTTCACCACATCTAAAATCTCAATGGGAGGATTATGCCTCAGATTTTGGCTTACGAGACTGCAAAATTTATACTTCCGGAAAACTTGAAGAAGCAGCACGTGAAAATAAGAATTATAACGATTTAGTAATCATTATTGATGAAGCACACCGCTACAGAAACGAAAACACGGAAGCGTACGGATGTTTGCATCAGCTCTGTGTCGGTAACCAAGTAATTTTGCTTTCTGCAACCCCTTTCAACAACCGCCCAGAAGATATTTTCTCTCTCATTAAACTTTTCCAGATTCCCGCTAAATCTACGATTCAGACAGTAAACAATCTAGGAAATCAGATGCAAAAACTTGTAACAGAGTATAAAAAACTTAAAGCTGAATATAGACAGAAAAAATCTGATGAAAAAATGTTTAACAAAGAATCAACGAAACTTGCAGAGCGAATAAGAGAAATCCTTGACCCCGTTGTTATCAGACGGACTCGTGTTGATTTGGAGAAACTCGAAAAATATAAATCAGATTTAAAAGCTCAAGGCATACAGTTTTCTGATGTGAAACCGCCTGAATCTCAAAACTATGAACTTGGAGATTTAACAGAGCTGTACAAGGAAACACTGGAACTTCTTACAGACGAATCAAAAGGGTTTAAGGGTACTCGTTACAAACCTATGACTTATCTTAAAAATGAAAAAACGATTATCTCAAAATATGCAAAACACTTTGAAATTGATAACTTCCAGACAGGACAGAGAAACATGGCTAAATTCATGAAGCAACTCCTTGTCCGGCGATTTGAAAGTTCAAAATACAGTTTTGTAAAAACTCTTGAAAATGTACAAAATTCTATGAAAAACCTTCTAAAATGGGTAGAAGATTTCAAGAAGATTCCACTCTATAAAAAAGGCAAATTTCCAGATTTTGAACAAATGGAAGAACTGAGCGAAGCCGTTGAAGATTCCTTGTTCGGCTTAGACGATATGCTTCAAGATGCTTATTTAAAAGATATTGAAAAAGGGTTGTTTTTTATCGATACGTCAGATATTACGGAAGATTTTAAGAAAGACCTGCTTTCAGATATTAGACTGTTTGACGACTTCCTCTCAAAATGGGCTAAGGTAAAATCAGACCCTAAATTGAAGTTTATAGAATCAAATATACGATCATCTATAAAAAAAGAACCGAAACGAAAAATCATTATCTTTACTGAATTTTCAGACACAGCTGATTACTTGGCTGAAGAATTCAAAAAGGCTGAAATCAGAAGCATGATGTATTCATCTAAGACAGCAAGTAAATCTGGAAGAGAGACAATACGTTCTAACTTTGATGCGGGCTACCCCGAAAATATGCAGGACGATGATTATGATGTTCTAGTTGCGACCGATGCAATTTCAGAAGGTTTCAGTTTGCACAGAGCTGGAACAATTTATAATTACGATATTCCTTATAATCCAACTCGCGTAATTCAGCGGGTAGGGCGAATCAACCGTATCAATAAAAAAATGTTTGATGAACTTTTTATTTATAACTTCTTTCCTACTGCAACAGGAGAAGAAATCAGCCATACAGCAGCAATATCAACATTTAAGATGAAGTTGTTTCAAGCAATTCTCGGAGCTGACACAAAAATTCTTACCGATGACGAAACCATTGATGGATACTTGGGAAAAGAGTTTACGGAGGCAGAAAACGAAGCAAATTCAGTTTCTTGGGATGTTGAATTTAGAAATGAGCTATACCGAATAGAAAACGAAGATAAAGGTGCTCTTCAAAAGGCAATGGAATTACCACAACGCTGTAGAATTGCCCGAAAAAATATCAATTACAAAATTGCAAAACAGGATTTACTTAATCAAGAGCTTTTTAACAATATAAAGGAAAAAGGTGTTTTACTCTTCTCAAAAAAAGGAGATGCTTACAGATTCTGTTTTACAGCCCAAGATGGAAGTACTATGATGGTTAATCCGCAACTGGCATTAACTTTGTTCAGAGCTTCCCAAAAAGATGAAGGATTTGCTGTTTCTGATGGTTTTTATTCAATGTATGAAAAGGCGAAAGCAGAAAGTGGCGTTGTAAAAAAATCGAAGCAAAAAAGCAAAATCGCCCAAGAAGCCTTTGCCATTCTAACAATACTCAAAAATAAGGCAAAAACAGAACAAGAAAAAGAATACATAAAATCTGTTCAAGATGTAATAAGCTGGGATTCTATTCCGACGTATTATATGAAACAGATTGCAAGACTGAATCCAACCGTATCTAGTGCCTTATCAGAATTGAAAGAAATTGTCCCCAACAATTATCTTGAAACAATTATCGAAAAAGACAGCAAAGTTGGTTCAGAACCAGAAACGATATTGCTTGCAGAAGAATTGTTGTAATAAACATATAGGGAGAATAAAAAATGAAATCATTTGATGCATCGCAGGATTATAACCGCGAAAATTTTAAATCTTTTTTGTATGATTTTTTACCTGATGATTATAAACCGGGAAACAATGATGTCTATTTCGACTTTAAGAATATTGAGAAAGGTGTAAAACTTGGCTTTTGTGATAGCCTTGATTTAGATATTTTTGAATTCTGCACAAAATCAAGCCGTGCCCCACGTGTTACGCTAATAAAAGAAGTCGTTTCTTGTATGAAAAAATATGGGTACAAGCCTAATGCTCTTGTTGCTTTTTATTCAAAAGAATCTCATAGCTGGCGATTGTCTCTTATTACAACAGATTATTCCATAGAAAACGGCAAACTTAAGACAGAACACTCTAACCCACGACGATTCTCATTCAAGTTAGGGAAAGATTGTAAGCGGCATACACCTGAAACAATGCTTTCAAAGAGGGTATCGAGTTTTGAAGAATTAAGAAAATGTTTTGATATTGAAGTCGTTACAAAAGAATTTTATAATAATCTTTTTACATGGTACACATGGGCTTGCGAAAATGTTACTTTTCCAACAGGCGACACGACAAAAGATTCCAAAGGCAAATACAATGTGCACCAAACAAAAGAAAACAACAAACTTAATCTTATTCGTCTTATCACTCGCCTTATGTTCGTTTGGTTCATAAAGCAAAAGGAGTTGATTCCATCATGGATTTTTGATGAAGCGGAGCTGAGCAAGGTGCTTTCAGAATTTAATCCAGAGAGCAAAAAAGACGGAAACTATTACAATGCAATCTTGCAAAATCTTTTCTTTGCAACGCTAAACAAAAAGATTGAAGACCGCACTTTTGCAGACGACAAGAAAATTTTATATAACGAGCAATTTGGCGTCAAAAATTTCTAT
Source organism: uncultured Treponema sp. (assembly GCA_905372235.1). Classification (GTDB taxonomy): domain Bacteria; phylum Spirochaetota; class Spirochaetia; order Treponematales; family Treponemataceae; genus Treponema_D. Next base: position 1,795 of record CAJPOF010000044.1, on the reverse strand, counting down.
CGCGATGATGCAAAGCATTCTTTCTTTTTAGAAAGCAACGAAGAGATTATAGAGCGTTTTAAAAGCGTTCCATTCCTTAATGGCGGTCTGTTTGAATGTCTAGACCGTCTGGTCGATGATAAAGACAACAAAAAGAATATTGAAGTTTTTGCAGACGGATTCAGCAGGGAAAGAGAATGGATGGCTTTTATTCCAAATATCCTTTTCTGGCAGAAAGACAATGGCAAACACGAAGGCTTGATACATCTTTTGAACCGCTACAATTTTACAGTTGAAGAAAACAGTCCTACCGATGTGCAGGTTGCTCTTGATCCCGAACTCTTGGGAAAAGTTTTTGAAAACTTGCTAGGAACTTATAATCCAGAAACAAGCGAAACTGCTCGTAAAGATTCGGGTTCGTTCTATACACCTCGTCAGATTGTAAGCTTTATGATTGATGAGGCTATAAAAAATTATCTTTTAAAAACCGTAAAGTCAATTTCAGAAGAACAACTTGCAATGCTTTTTGATGATAGTAGTGAAACTTACGAGAACGAAAATAGATCTGAAATAGTTGCGGCTCTTAAGAAAATGAAGATTCTTGACCCAGCCTGCGGTTCTGGAGCGTTCCCGATGGGAGCATTGCAGAGGATAGTACACCTTGTAAGAAAGTGTAACGGAGTACCAGCTGACCAAAGTACTCTTTATGCTCTAAAACTTGAACTTATTGAGAAATGTCTTTACGGTGTGGACATTCAGTCTATTGCGGTTCAGATTTGTAAACTCAGATTCTTTATCAGCCTTATTTGTGAGCAAGAAAAAACTGACAGCATAAAAGACAATTACGGTTTTAATCCGCTTCCAAACCTTGAAACAAAATTTGTTGCTGCAAACAGTCTAATTGGAATTGCAAAAAATTCAAATGTTGATTCACTATTTGCTGACCCAGCAGGTGAAATAGAAAAAAAGAAAAAAGAAATTCAAAAAGAACGACATAATCACTTTAATGCACCAACTGCAGAAGCAAAAGCTGAGTGCAGAAAAAGAGATAATGCTTTACGAGAGGAACTTGCAATGTTGCTTCAAGAAAACTCATGGTGTAAGCGTGAGGAAGCACAACAACTTGCAAGCTGGAATCCCTACGATCAAAACGCAGTTTCACCTTTCTTTGATCCGGAGTGGATGTTCAATATTTCAGACGGATTTGATGTGGTTATAGGCAACCCACCTTATATCCAATTACAAAAAGACGGCGGAAAACTGGCAAATCTTTATGAAAGGCAAAACTTCAAAAGCTATGCAAAAACTGGCGATATTTACTGCCTCTTTTACGAGAAAGGCTGTAAGCTCTTAAATGACACAGGCAGTCTTTGTTTCATTACTTCAAACAAATGGATGCGTTCCGGATACGGCGAAAAACTGCGAGACTACTTTGCAAAGAATGTGAATCCTAAGTTGCTCGTTGATTTTGCAGGTGTAAAGGTTTTTGAAAGCGCAACTGTAGACACAAACATTCTGCTTTTTGAAAAAGGAAAAAATGAAGGAAAAACGCAAAGTTGTAGAACGACCACGATCACAAAAGATGGCTTATCAAATTTGAGCGATTTTGTTAGGCAGAATTTGTGTGAATGTAGATTTACCACAAATGACAGCTGGGTGATTCTCAGCCCGATTGAACAGAGCATTAAATGCAAAATTGAAGCCGTTGGTGTTCCTCTCAAAGATTGGGACATCAGCATAAACTATGGAATTAAAACAGGTTTCAACGATGCATTCATTATCTCTGGCGAAAAACGACAGGAGATTTTAGACAACT
>CAJPOF010000043.1 GCA_905372235.1 uncultured Treponema sp. | reverse complement strand
ATTTTTAAAAACTCAAAGTAAATGTAGATGATTTTTCTATATAAAAAAGTTTTCATTCCGACTCCCTGAATCATCTTCCTATGGGGCTATCAAAGATTTTGCAATTAGATTATAATCCTTTGTAATGCACTACAATAAATTAGACAGACAAAAAGAATATCAATTCTTTACGTTGAGCTACTTAGTGCAGAATCTTGTATAAAAGCAAAAGAGTTTAGCTCAAGGCAAACTCGAAGATGTTTTTCAGATGCAGTATTCAATCATCTTAAAAACAAACATTCTTTTTCCGGGAGTCAAGAATGATAATTCCTGTCATAGCAGCAATAATAGGCTTAATCGTGGCGTTGGCTATCGTAATAACAAAAGCAATTGTATCCCCCAAAAAGGTTGATACGGTAAAACGTCTTTTGAAGCAGGGCAAAGTCCAAGCGGCGGCAAAGCTTGCAAAACAGCTTATAGCAAAAAATCCTAGGGATTTCCACGCTCATTATTACCTTGGAAAGGCATACGTCGCCGACAACAGAAGCGAACTTGCCCTAATGGAATACAAGACAGTAAGCGGAAACGCCCTTTTCGATGCAAAACTTCCGGAGGCGCAGTTCAGGCAGGAATTCGCAGCTCTTTTAATGAAGTTCAACCACACTCAGGATGCGCTCAAAGAATATCTTCTGCTTACAAGAATGGACCCCAAAAATGCGGAAAACTTTTTTAACGCCGGAAAACTTGAAGAAGACCAAGGACACAAAGATCTTGCACTTGGGCTTTACAGAAGATGCACACAGATAGACAAAAGGAACTCAAAGGCGCACGCCGCCATAGGACATATACTGTTCTTGGGAAAACAATATAAAGAGGCAAAGGAAGAACTTGACCTTGCCATTTCATTAAATTCCGAAGAATACACCTGCTATTACTATCTTGGGAAATTACTAAAGGAACTTAAATCCTATGGAGATGCGATAAAGGCGTTCGAAAAAGCCCAGCGTTCTCCTGAGTTCAAGCAGAAAGCCCTTATAGAACGAAGCACCTGCTTTATGATGGCAAACAGGCTTGATGCAGCGCAGATAGACTTGCAAAGAGCAATAGATTTTGACAAAACTGGCACAAACAGCGACACATTATACGCAAGATACTTCCTTGCCGCCTGCTACGAAAAGACAAGAAAAATCGACAAAGCCATAGAACAGTGGGAGTTAATAGCAAAGCGAAACAAGAATTTCAGAGATGTAGTTGAAAAACTGGACGAGTACAAGGATTTCCAGACAAACGATGCAATGAAGGACTACCTTACCAGTTCCGAGCCGGAATTTCTTGAACTCTGCAAGAAGGCAGCGGAAAAAGGGCTTGGTCTTTCAGTTCAGCAGGCAGAACAACGAAAAGGCGGCGTGAAGCTGGTGGGCGTGCAGGCAAAAAACAGCGACTGGCGTAACGTGCGAAAACAGCCGCAGTTAGTGCTGTTCTTCAGAGACCCTGAGCCTATCGAAGATGCCGTGATAAGGAACGCCCTTGACGAGGCAAAGAACCTCGGCTGCACAAATTCGTATGTCATAAACAGCGCAGGCTTCACCCGTATGGCGGTAAAATTCGCAGAAAACAGACCCGTAGAACTCATCGGGAAAGAAAAACTGGAAACTATATTGTCAGCAAAAAAGTGAAAACTGTAAAGCCATGAAGATTCTCTGCGTATCCGACTACATAGATCCTCTCATCTATAGCACTGGGGCAAAAAAGAATTTCCCCGACGTGGATCTTATACTTTGTGCGGGAGACCTTCCCATGGATTACATAGATTTCATAGTATCCGTGTTCAACAAGCCCACATATTTTGTGTTCGGCAATCACGATTTGAAGGAATTCAAATTCTACCATAACGCAAATTCCTCCCGGGATTCAGGTATAGGAAAAGCGGTGGAGGATTTCTCGCAAGTGGAGCAGAATAGCGGACACGGAGCTGTTTATGCAGGATTCAAGGTGATAGCGTCCTCTTCAATAAAGATAAAACACCCTGCAAGGAAAAAGCCCACCCCGCTCCTTATCGCAGGTGCGTCCGGCTCAAGGAACTACAACGGAGGGCTATGCCAGTACACAGACGCACAGATGAAAGTCCATCTTATAAGGATGATTCCGCATCTTATCTTCAACAAGATTAAATACGGACGATACCTTGACATATTCCTTACGCACGCAACGCCATTTCATTTCCACGACATGGATGATCCGTGCCATGTGGGATTTCCAAGCTTCAACTGGTTCCTGAAACTCTTCCGCCCTGCCCTTATGGTGCATGGTCACGTCCATCTGTACGACCAAAGGACCGAACGGGTAGGAAAATATCTTGACACCACAGTCGCAAACGCATACGCCCATCACGTGATGGATTTCGCCCCGGATAAAATCGACCCGAACATGGAGAAAAAATGTTAGTAGAAACAGAGACAGACTTTTCAAAAGCAAGGAACAAGGCATTCATCAACGAACTGCAGCATCTTCTAAATCCCGAAGAGACAAAGATGATCTCATTCAATCAGGTAAAGCAGATGTTAAAGCCGCAGAACGAGATTTACGTCGGAATGAAGACGATTCCAATCTCCAAGATTGTCGGAAGCGAGGGACGCTACAAGGACTTTGACAACCAATTCCTGCCTAAAAACTCGTTCATAAGAGAACGCTGGGAACACGTGGACGAAGCCGTTATAAAAGAAATAATCCTTCCCCCGATAAAGGTATATGAACTTGGAGGGCTTTATTTTGTACGGGACGGAAACCATCGTGTCTCAGTCGCAAAGTCCAAGGGAGTCGAATTCATAGACGCAGACATAGTATCACTTCAGACGGAAATAAGGCTTTCTCCGGTAAGAACTCTCGGCGGCATGATGAAGCAGATAACAAACTGGGAAAAAAAGAATTTCTATTTCGAAACAAGCTTCGGCGACATAACCGACTACTGGTGTCTGGACTTTTCGACTCCCGGAAGGTATGACATAATATATCAGCACATACTCACCCACAAATATTTCATAAACCAAGGGAAAGATGAAGAAATCAGCATGGAGGACGCAATAACCTCCTGGTTCAACACAGTCTACACACCCGTCATAAAGACGATAGAACGGCACAGGATAACCCGATACGTAAAAGGAACAACAGAAAGCGAACTTTACGTATGGATAATAACGTTCTGGGACGACCTGAAAAAAAAGCTCGGAGACGAGATACAGCTTGAGACGCTGGTGAGCGACATCACACGGGAATACAAACGAAGACCAGTAAAGATTCTAAAGAATGTCATAAAAAGGCTTATCCTAAAACGTAAACTGGAAGCCATCGGCAAATAGAAAACCTAAAACTTGACGGCAGAATATTTCAGTGTTAGAATCATTTAAAGACCTTAATTGATACTGAAAGGAGTTAAAATTTGAATCCCACTATTGATTCGTTCGTGGATATTCCTATTCTTGTCACTGCGGCGGCGGGTCTTGTCCTGTTCGCTTTGTTGCTTATATCAAAAATAAGAAATACGTCAAGGGTATCTTTTGTATTTTATCTGGCTATAGGGATTTCGACTGCAGGTCTTCTATATACTTACATGAATCGGAAACTCGCATACCTTGTATTCACGCTGTTTGCGTCGGAATTTCTGCTTTTGGTATATGCGTTCGTGCTTGCCGTCTCCGATCCCAAAAAAGAAGGAAAGAAAAGCCCAACAGGAAAAAGACGAGAACAAAAATCCCGACGCAATAGATGCAGAAACACTCTCGCTAATCAAGCAGGAGTTCGAGAACAGGCTTGGAGTATCAAAGGAAATCACCACAAAGACGGCCTCATTTTTCAACTCCGAGGACGTGCAGGGTTCTTTCTACGCTTTCCTTTCAAAATACTGTATGGAAAAAACGGAATCGGACGGATGCGCCATACTTCAGTACGATGAATTCGATAACATACTTGCCGTAAAAAGCCTTTCGGGAACTTTTCCGCCGCCTTACAAACTCCCCGACGACCTTCCGCACAAGCCAATCAGGGTAGAAACCAATTTCAAATTCTCGCAGTTCGCTCTTAAAGGCAACTGCTTCGGCGATGTGTTCACGGACGGGAAAGCGGTTAATATCGCCGAACCCAAGAAAAGCCGCTATGTGGTGCAGAACGGACCTGAGGATTTTCTAAAATGCGGGCCTTATATGTTCATACCTGTCTCGCAGTCCGGCGAGAATGTCGCCCTCATCTGTCTTTCTCGGAAACCTGAAAGAGAGCCGTTCAGCGAAGAACTTTTCAAGGAAGCAATCTCTCTTTCCGAGGCAATATCTACAGCACTCGTGCCTCTAAAAAGTTTCCTTTCATATGCGGAACACACGGAACTCACAAAGGAAGGCGACATCGCCACAAAATTCCAAAAGACACTGTTTCCGAAACGCCTTCCTGTCATCAACAATATGTCAATCGGAAAGTATTCGCTTGCAACCGAGAATGTGTGCGGTGACTACTACGACATAATCCCGTACAGAAAAGACAGAATCACGTTTGTCATGGCTGATGTCGCCGGAAAAGGCATGAATTCCCTTGTTATTATGATAATGATAAGGGCGATGCTCCGGCTAATCGCAAACACAAATCAAAGTTCTGCGACATTGCTTGAATGGGTGAACAAAGCCATCTGCTCCGAAAGCAACAGCATGGACCATTTCGCGAGCGTCTCTCTTATCAATTACAACAGTACGGACAACACTGCACAGATTGCAACCTGCGGAACAAATCCTGTGCTTCTCTACTCCGTATCTGAAGGAAGTGTAAAAAAACTTTCCGTTGATTGCGAACCTCTTGGTGTAGAAAAATCGACATCTTATAAAGACATAGATATTTCGCTCAACACAGGGGATATTTTGGTAACATGTACCGACGGTATCCTTGAATGTTTGAATGAAAATGGAGTACAATACTCGCTCGACAGTCTTGAAAAAGTTATAAAGGATAATTGTAAATTGTCCGGAAAAGACATTGCCAATAAAATAAAAGACAATGTTAAAAAGTTCTGTGGTACAACACAACAATACGATGACCAAAGCCTTTTGGTCGTTAAAATACAGGGATAAGGAGCTTCGTTATGGAACTTAAAATACGTAAGAATGGAGAAGTTTACATCATAGATGTGAATGGAGAGATGGATCTCTATAATTCCTACAAACTCAAGGAATTGGTTATGAAAATGATTGAGAAGAACATCAAAATCTTTATCATCAACCTTGAGCAGGTGGACTATATAGACTCTTCCGGAATCGGTGCATTGATTTATATCAGTTCCACGATAAAGAAGATGAACCTGAAGCTGTCGCTCTCGAATATCCATGGCTCAGTAAAGAAGGTAATCGAACTTACAAAGCTCATGGGCTATTTCCCGATTGCAAACAGTGTTGACGAAGCATTGCTGATGGTCAACGAATAATCCAATCTCTTAAAAACTAAAAAATCAGGAGTATACTATGGAAATGCCAGAGATTAAAGAATTGCGTTCAGACGACAACGACCCTTTGTTTGACAAGACAAATATGCTAAGAAAAGATTTTCCTTCGGACTTCAGACAGATCCGTTATTTCACTTTGCTTATAGTTCAATCGGCGCCTTCTGAGATTAAAGAGCTGAACCTTCTTGAACAGCAAATCAGCGAGGTCATAAAAAACGGAGTAAAACACGGAAACCACTGCGACGTGAACAAGAAAGTTACCGTATGGTATTCTTTCAGCCCTACCCATGCGCATGTAATAGTCCAGGACGAAGGGGAAGGATTCAAGGATCTTGAAAAATGGAATGAATTCAACAGGAACAGACTTTCGTGCCTGCAGAACCAAGATTATGATAAACTTTCAAACTATGTGTCGTTCAAGACAAACGAGTCGGACGCACAGGACGGAGGAAACGCCCTGTTCGCCGCACTGGAATACTGGAACGGCGGCTTTGTCTACAACGGAAAACGAAACGCTGTGGCTATGCTTAAACGCTACGGTCAAAAGCATTAAGTTTTCGTCCGCTGGTTGCACAAACAGTTTTTTGTTTTGTGAAAAGCCCGCATGAAAAACATCAAACAGCCTGATTTCCTAATCACATTTGGAATCGGGCTGTTTTGTTTTACTTTATATTTAATTTCAGATTAAAAATTAATATAAGAGAACTTTTATAAAAAAGCCGCCTTCTGCATGAAGGCGGCTTTTTGGAGATGGCGGGAATTGAACCCGCGTCCGAATGCGTAAACCAGATACGTCTACAGGTTTAGTCATGCGAGGTATTTGTCGGGAAAAGGTAGCAGCATGACAAGCGTCTTTTCCGTATTCCGGCTGAATGTCTCGCACATCGGTCGAACGCAACGTGCGACAAGTCCCTGTTGGCGTCGGAATGCCATGAGGTTAGGAACAGCACCGCATGGATTCCGTGCTCGCTACTTACGCAGCAAGAGCAAACTGTTCTTCAGAAGAATTATCTTCTTCTTTTCTGTCGAAGATTGCAGTTATTGTTTTTCTCAGCTTGAGGCGCCTTGACACCTACTTGCAGTAAATGCTTTCTCGCATCCGTCGAAACCGGTGCACCCCCGAAAGTTTTCACCGAAGACAATATAGCAGAGGCACAAAAATCCGTCAACAAAAAACTGCGCTTCAGCGCAAAGAAACCTGCATCATTATTTACAAGTTATCCGTATTGGTCGGATATGGAAAAAAGTACAAAGGAAAATCAGTAATTTCGTAAAAATCAACTGTTGTCTGAAAGTTCCGAATGTTCCGGGAAAAATGAATTTTTAGCCTTTTCGTTCAACATTTCAAAATCATCTTTTCCTTGCCTTGAAGCCCGTACAGAAGCAGTTTCACGGATTTTTTTTACCGCACCACCCTTTATAAGTCCCTGCGGTAGATGGGAATACTGGCTTCTCATGGTTGAATAATATTCCGAATCGTCCATAATTTCCTATATATCCCAAACTGCGATTCTGCTTCAAGCCGTTTATATCTCGATTGAGTGCGTGTCAACCTTGTCTTTAACGTATGCCGTGAACTCTTCGATTTTCATGGTTCTTTGTTCAAGTCCGCTTGATTGCCTGAAGCGCACGGTTACCGTTCCGTCCCTTTTTTCATTTTCGCCGAGAATAAGTATGTAAGGGGTTTTGTGTTCCTTTGTTACAACCTTGATTTTTTGCCTCATGTTGTCGTCGCTTAAATATGCGTTGGATCTTATGTCGGCTTTGAGAAGGGCATCGTTCACCTCTCTTGCATAATCGTCAAAGGAATTAGAGACAGGAATTATCGCCGCCTGCTCGAACGAAAGCCATGCGGGAAAACTTCCGGCAAAATTCTCTATCAAGATTCCTAGAAACCGCTCCATTGAGCCCAGTATTGCCCTGTGAAGCATAACAGGGTGATGTTTCAGGTTGTCCGAACCTATGTACGTGGCATCAAGTCTTTCCGCCGAAGGAAGCTGGAAATCCGCCTGTATGGTGCCGCACTGCCATTCCCTTCCCAGGCAATCGTAAAGTTTGAACTCAAGTTTAGGACCATAGAATGCGCCTTCGCCCGGCTGAACCTCATATTCAAGTCCCGCCTCGTTACAGGCATCAGCCAACGCCTTTTCCGCACGCTGCCAGGTCTCTATGTCGCCAACATGGTCTTCCGGCATGGTAGAAAATTTTACCACAAGGCTGTCAAAGCCAAAATCATGGTAAACATTTTTTAGAAGTTTGCAGAACCTTGCAACTTCAGAAGCCACCTGGTCTTCCGTGCAGATTATATGTGCGTCGTCCTGCACAAATCCTCGCACACGCATTATACCGTGAAGAGTACCGGAAGGTTCGTTCCTTACGTCGTGGCCGAACTCTGAAAGGCGTATTGGAAGGTCCTTGTATGAACGAAGACGGCTTTTAAAGACCTCCAGCGCACCCGGACAGTTCATCGGTTTTATGGCAAAAATGCGTTTTTCGGATTCGGTGATGAACATATTTTTCTGGTAATGCCCCCAGTGTCCCGATTTTTCCCACAATGACCTTGGCATCACCGAAGGCGTGCTTATCTCCATGTAACCGTCCCGTCGTACCTGCACTCTCATGTAATCCTGGATGACAGTGTATATTGTCCAGCCGTTCGGATGCCAGAATATTTGCCCCGGATTTTCAGGATCAAGATGGAACAGATCCATCTCAACTCCAAGTTTCCGATGGTCGCGTTTTTCCGCCTCCGCCAGCATTGAAATGTACTCTTTAAGTTCGTTGGGCTTTTCAAAGCAGTAAGCATACACCCTTGTAAGCATAGGGCGGCTTGAGTCCCCTTTCCAGTACGCACCGGCAATCTTTGCAAGCTTGAACGCCTGTGCGTTGATTTCCCTTGTGTTTTCCACGTGCGGACCTCTGCAAAGATCCAAAAAAGTATTCTGTCTGTATGTGGTTATGGTCTCATTTTCAGGGAAGGCTTTTATGAGTTCCACCTTGTACGGCTCATCCGAAAAAATCTTTAGAGCTTCATCCCGTGTAACCTCGGAGAGCACAAAATCGTGGTTTCCAAGAATAATTTTCCGCATTTCTTTTTCGACAGAGCCGAAATCGTCTTCCGTAAATTTTGTGCCTTCGGGAAAGTCAAAATCGTAGTAGAATCCGTTGTCGATCGCAGGTCCTATGGCTATCTTTGTTCCGGGAAACAGATTTCTTATAGCCTCCGCCATTACGTGAGCGCAGGAGTGGCGTATTTTCTGTAATTTTTCACAAGCCATTTTCACACCTCTTGATTTTTCATCGACTTTATATGGAAATATTTGGTCAATTATAGTGTTCTCCAATACAAGTGTCAATTTTACAAAAGGAAACAGGAATCCGGTAAGCGGTTATTCTTCATACGCAAAAAGGATTTATTTTAAAATGCCAGGATAAAAATCAAGGAAAGGGTCAGAAATCTGAAGCTTTATGAACGGCTCCGTTATCTTGAAGAGTAAACATTATTGCATTAAAATCATTTCCATGATAAAGAATATAAAACTTTCGATACTTTCAGGCGTGATGATAAGCATAGGCTGCTGTGCATATCTTTCGTGCATTTCCCTTGGATATAAATGGCTTGGTTCTGTCCTTTTTGCAGCCGGACTTTACACAATCTGCCAATTCGGATTCAACCTTTACACCGGAAAAGTCGGCTACATCGCCCTAAGACTTAAAGATGCAAAATACTACGGACTTGTCGCCCTTATCCTTTTTTTCAATTTACTTACGACATATCTTTTGGGGATTCTTTTTGCCTACACATTTCCTTCAATCGTGGACGTTACAAAAAAAATATACGAAGCGAAACTTTCAGCCCCTCTTCTCCGCCTCTTTTTATCAGGAATTTTCTGCGGAATCTTGATGTTCCTTTCAGTCGATTCATGGAAACAGGGAAGCAAAATAGGCGTGTTCATCTATATACCTGCCTTCATTATGGCAGGATTCGACCATTCCATCGCCAACAGTTTTTACAACGGAGTCGCAAACGGATTTTCGTCCGCATTCACAATCCATAACGCTTTGGTGGTACTGGTGGTTGTGCTTGGGAACGCCGCAGGCGGAATGACTGTTCCGCTTCTTACCCGGAATTTTTCCAAGGATAAAAAAGACCTGTAGATTTTTCAGGGTTCAGATTTTTTTTACGTTCAAACTTTATTAAATACTCTAAATCCTGTATAATTTTCCCTGCGATTCAGCGATATAATTAGAAGTTGCGGCGTTTTTACACTGTGGCTCAAGGGAGTATAAAATGGACAAGGCGGAAATCCTAAAAAGAGCAAAAGATTACATTCTTGCGGAAAAAGACGAAAGATTCAGAAAGGAAGTCGAGGAACTGGTCTTGAAAGAAGACATGAAGGAACTGGAAGACCGTTTCTATCGCACTTTGGAATTCGGAACGGGCGGACTTAGAGGAATAATGGGCGGCGGAACAAACCGCATGAACACCCTCGAAATAAACCTTGCCACACAGGGACTTGCAAACTATGTAATAAAAGCGAATCCTGAAAAGGCAAAAGACGGAAAACTCAGCGCGGTGGTAGCTTACGACAGCCGACTGAACTCCGATGTTTTTGCAAAGGCGACAGCCCTTATTTTTGCAGCAAACGGAATAAAGGCATACCTTTTTACAGGTCTTCGCCCCACCCCGGAACTTTCATTTGCGATACGACATTTCGGCTCTGACACTGGAGTTGTTGTTACAGCGTCTCATAACCCGAAAATCTACAACGGATACAAGGCTTACTGGAACGACGGCGCTCAGGTTTCAGAACCGCACGATGCGCTCATCATCGAAGAGGTGAACAAAGTAAAGACTGTGAACACAATATCGATGGACGAAGCCGTAAAGAGCGGAAAACTTGTTCTTATCGACAAAGAAATCGACGAGCTTTATTGGGCTATGTGCAAAAGGCAGCTTTTCCGTCCGAACCTCATAAAAGAATACGCAAAGAACGTGTCTGTGGTCTACACACCGCTTCATGGCACAGGAGCAATGCACGTAGAAAAAGTCCTTGGAGACCTTGGGCTTACAGTAAAAACCGTTCCCGAACAAAGAGAGCCGGACGGCACATTCCCCACTGTGGATAAGCCTAACCCAGAGGAAAAGCCTGCGATGAAAATGGCGCTCAGCCTTGGCGCAAAGGAAAAAGCCGACTGCGTTATGGCGACAGACCCAGATTCCGACAGATTCGGAACGGCATTTCCGGACAAGGATGGAAATTTCATTCTCCTTTCGGGAAACCAGATGGGAGCGCTTCTCATGGAATACGTCTTTATCTCAAGGAAAGAGCAAGGAAAACTTAATCCCGGCGCATACTGCGTCCGTTCCATTGTAACCTCGCCTTTCGCAGATTTCATATGCAAAAAATACGGAGTGGAACTCTGCGAATGTCTTACAGGCTTTAAGTGGATTGCTGCCGTCGAAAAGGAAAGAGAGGCTAAAAACGAAGGCGAATACGTGTTCGGATTCGAGGAATCCTACGGCTATAAAATCGAAAAGGAAATCATGGACAAGGACGGAGTTTCGGCAGCCGCAATGTGCGCCGAAATGACGATGTACTGGAGATCCTGCGGAAAAAGCCTTCTTGAACACCTCGACGATATGTACAAGGAGTACGGCTACTTCGAAGACAGGGCAATATCAAAGAACTTCCCCGGAATGGAGGGAGTGCAAATAATGAACGGAATAATGGCGAAACTCAGAAAGGAAGGTCTGAAGAGCATCGCCGGAAAGAAGGTCATTAAAATCAGGGACATTCAGACATCGGAATCATTCGATCCGTGCAAACCTGAAATCAAGGAAAAAGTCACATTCCCGAAAAGCAATGTACTCCAGTTCTTCCTTGAGGACGGAACTGTAGTATCCGCTCGACCTTCTGGAACAGAGCCTAAAATCAAGTTCTACATAAACTCAAGGACTGAAGTCGGCGGAGGAAAGTCTGATTCGGATCTTGAAAACGCAAAGAAGGAAGCCGCCATTCTATGCGATTCCATAGAAAACGACATTAACAGGCTTCTTGATGAAGCTGGAAAATAAATTCCTGAAGGACTACAGACGAATGTTCCGCCTTATATCTCAAGGCGGAACATTCGTCGCCTTGGACACTGAAACGACAGGTCTCAACTCAGAAAACTGCAGAATCATTGAAGTCGGAGCTGTGAAGTTCGATAAAAACGGAATAATCAAAAAATTTTGGACCCTTGTAGATCCGGGCGAGGAGATTCCCTATAGAGTCACTGAAATAACCGGAATCACGGACAGCATGGTAATGGGAAAGCCCTCGATAGAAGAAATCCTCGGCGAATTGATTCTTTTTCTTGAAGACAGCATAATCGTCGGGCATAACGTGCAGTTCGATCTTAGGTTTTTGAAAGCAGAATGCGAGCGGAAAAATTTTTCGCCTATAAAAAACAGAGTGATAGACACGCTTCAGTTTTCACGCTGGGCGTTCCCCGAACTTAAAAGCTACAAGCAAACCGAACTTGCAAAACTTCTTGGGATAAGCCAAGAACGCGCCCACAGAGCTTTGGACGATGCCGAAGTCTGCGGAAACCTCTTTCTCAAGCTGATAGCAGAGACATCGCAAAGGCAGAAGCCGTGATTCCTTTCATCAGGGATTTTTTTTGACTTTTGCGACTTCAGTCTTTTCGCCGGATTTTTTTTCAGAGAAAGTCGGTCTGTTTCCTAGGAAAACCGCGACGGGATGCAAGAACGACACGTTTTCGCACGTGATCTTTATTATCACCATCAAAGGAACTGCTATAATCATTCCGACAAGCCCCCACATCCAGCCCCAAAATGTAAGGCTTACAAGAATCACGAACGGAGAAAGACCAAGGTTCTTTCCTTCGACCTTGGGTTCTACGATGTTCCCCAATATGAAATTCACAAGCGTCGTGAAAACAAGCACAAACACAGTTCTTGCGGGAGCCGGATAAAACTGAAGCACAGAAAATATCGTCATCATGATTACTGAAAAAATCGAGCCGAAAGTCGGAATGAAATTAAGCACGAATGCAAGAAACGCCCACATGGGAGCAAAATCCAAACGCAGAAAAACGCACATAAGGAAGACCAAAAAACCTGTGGCAAGCGAAATCACGAACTTTATCGAAAGAAAACGGGCTGTGTCGGAAATGGTCTTCTTGACGATTCCTTTTACCCTCCCCTGAATCGAACCTTGGAACATTGCGTCAACTTTTTCGCCGGCAAACCTCAGCTCAAGCAGAAGAAAAAACATAAAAACAAGCGTCAACGCCAATGCCTTCCCGAAAGTTATTACATCTCCCGACAAAGAAAACGCAAGCGTCTGCAAAACTTCCCTTACCTTCAGCTGCCCCCACATATTCTGCAGAAAATTCTTTTCCGCATCGAACTGGAAACTGAACGTATCCGCCAAAAGTTTGTACAGAGAAAGCAGTTTTCTTTCGTATCTTGAATACTGGGAAAGGAAGGCAGTGACGCTGTTTCCGACGAAAGTCGCCAAAAGAGCGAAAACCACAAGAACCGCCACAAGCATAAGAAAAACTCCAAGCATCCACGGAAAACGGATTTTTTCGTGGAGCTTTTTTATAGGCGGATAAAGCACGAACGAAAACAGAAGGCTTACGACCACAGGCAAAATCACAGACGAAAGGATTTTTCCCAAAGCACCAAAAAGCACAACCGCAAACAAAAGAAGAATGAAAAATGAGCGACGCGTGTAATCCTTCTGTTCCATGAAATTTATTTTCGCTTTTTTGGCATGATTTTATCAAAACCGCAGAAAGGAACAAGCGCCTCGGGAATCGAAACAGAACCGTCGGCGTTCTGGAAATTCTCAAGGATAGCAAGCATAGCCCTTCCCACCGCTATGGCTGTTCCGTTCAATGTATGAACGTACTTGTTTTTTCCGTCGTCGTCCCTGTACTTTATGTTCAAACGGCGCGCCTGATAGTCAGTGCAGTTCGATGTCGAAGTAACTTCTCCGTATTCGCCGCCGTTACGTCCCGGCATCCACGCCTCAAGATCCCATTTTCTGTACGCAGGAGCTCCAAGGTCTCCGGAACAGGTGTCGACGACCCTGAACGGAATCCCAAGTCCTGAAAAAATCTCCTCTTCAATCTCACGGAGTTTTTCGTGAAGCTCGTCGGATTTTTCGGGTGTTGAATAGACGAACATCTCAACCTTGTCAAACTGATGCACACGGTAAAGTCCCTTTGAAAACTGACCGGCAGCACCGGCCTCTCTTCGGAAGCAATGTGAAAGTCCGCCATAAAGAAGAGGGAGTTTTCCCTTTTCAAGGATTTCGCCTGAATGGTAGCCTCCAAGCGTGATTTCAGCCGTCGCAACAAGGCAAGTGCCTTCGTCCTCTATGGAATACACGTTGGATTCGTTTCCGCGCGGATTAAAACCGATTCCCTTCAGCACTTCCTCCCTTGCGACATCCGGAGTGATGAAAATCTCAAATCCGTAACGGCGCAGAGTGTTCAACGCATACTGAATCAAAGCCTGCTCAAGGAAAACCGCCTCGTTTTTCAGATAATAAAATTTCGGACCGGAAACTTTAGTTCCCCTGTCAAAATCAAAAAGCTCAAGTTCCTCGCCAAGCCTGACATGATCCATAGGCTCAAAGTCGAACTTTCTTGGAACGCCGACTTTTTTTACCTCAAGGTTTTCCGTGTCGAGTTTTCCAAGAGGAACGTCGGGGTGAATCATGTTCGGAATCTGGCGCGCCGCTTCTTCAAGGCTTTCTTCAATGCAGGAAAGTTCTCCGTCAACTTCGGAAATTTCTTCCTTGATTTTCTTTCCAGCCTCCACAAGAGATGCGCGCTTTTCGTCGTCCAGTTTCTGCTTCATGGCCCTTGCGTTCTCGTTCCTTTTCTGCTGCAGTTCCTGCTGCTTTGTAACAAGAGCCGTACGCCTGTCGAAAAGTTCCACAACCTTATCGGCATCCGATGTCATGTTCCTGTTTTTGATTGTCTCTTTTACCGCCTCAAGGTTTTCCTTGATGAATCTATAATCCAGCATCAGTTATTTCCCCATAAAATCAAATAATTTTTTATTCAAGACTGTAATCGACTTTTACGCTAGCCTTGATTTCAATCTTGTTGTCCTCTGTTTTTGACATGACAACCTCATCTCCGTAAATGTTCATGACGTTTCCAAGCCTTGAGCCGCTTGCGCCGGCAAGAAGAGCCGCCGCATCCTGTGCGTTCTGAATGGCTTTTGTCCGCGCGTTTCTTACCCCGCCCGACGTATCACCCTTTTCAAAACTCACGGACTTCAAGCGTATGAGAGCCGTCTTGCAGTCGACAATAGAAGGAACAAGCGAAATGTTCCTTGCGTTCACGATGACATTCCGCCTTGCCTCATATCCGTTGGGATTGGAGATTATACATTCGGTCTGAAAAATGTCATCATCAGCCACACCAACGTTCTTTACCGCCTGCACGAATCTGTCCGTTATGACATCGTTGTCCGAAACTATCTGTTTTGCGTTCCAGCCCGATGTGGTTACGCCAAATTCAATTACTTCCATATCAGGTTCGACCTGAACCGCCGCCACGCCCGACACGGAAACTGTCCTTACTTTTGATTTCTGATCCTGCCTGCTTACAATCGTACAGGAACAGAGCAAAGAGAGCGCAAAAATCGAAAGCAATATTCTGACCACGCTTTTCATATGACCTCCACCATCTATGTAAAATCTATTTTTAATCGACAATCAATCACCTGATGTTTATGTACATTCGCTTCAGGTAAATGCTTCTTTCATTTGCCTTGTCCCAAAGCCTGCTTAGCGGATAAGTTTTCAAAAGAAGGTCATAAAGCCTTACCGCTTCCTTTATGTTCTGCACTGCTGACCTTGCCTCAAGGGTCCTGGCTTTCAAAAAAATGCCCTCGTCCATGTCCGATGCCGCGGTTTTAAGATATTTGTCCACAAGCAAAAGCGCCTTAGAATAGTTTCTTTCATCATACGCCTTTTGTGCGTCAGAAAGAATCTCGGACGGAAGTCCCTCGGGATTTTCCGAAGAGAGTTTTTTTGAATCCGATAAAACGCCGCTTGAAGGATTTCCGGAATAAGGAAAAATCGAAGAGGAATAGGAGTTTTTGTCTTCGTTGGATTCCTTTATAACGGTTCCAAAATCGCTTTCACGCGATGCAGGCGGAACAAACACATCTTCCGTTTCGTTAGAAATCAAGTCTTCTTCTGAATCAAGATTTGAATCGGACGGAAATAAAACCTTGGCTTTTTCCGAGGATTTTTGCGAAGCGGTTTGAGTTTTTTTCCTGTTTGGAACGACGCTCGCATAGTCGGGGGCGATGATGTGCGAGGTGTTTTTCGAAGCCTCGTCTTTTACGATGACCTCAAGATAGTCGTCTATGTATGTTCCTGAAAGAACATCGTTCTTGCTGAAATGAAGCAGGAATTTTCCGGGATTTCTTGAGCGCAGAGTAAAGTTCGTGTTCTCTCCGCCGAGTTTTCGTCCGCCGAATACAAAATTTCTGTTCCTTACATCGACATTTCCGTCGGAATCGACAGACCCCTGATAAGTCCAGCCTTTTCCCGGATAGTTCACGTCTATAAGCTGATTTTTCGGGACTGTCATGCTCCTTGAAGGCTGCGAAGTTTTTTCTTCAGCCGTTTTTTCTTCTTTGGTTTTCGCCTCTTTCTCTGAAACTTTTTGAACGGGAGGTTCAAAATAGGAAGGTTCTAAAGAAGGCTTGGAAGGAAGTTCCGCTTCTTCGCTTTCGACCTCGCCTTCAGGCTCAAAATCATGGGGAACTTCCGGAGCGGAAGGAGACACGGATGAGCCCTCGGCGATAGGCATGGACTCCTCGATTCCGCCGGATTCCTTAGGCTCGTCGTCCTTTACCAAAGGCTCTTCGTTCATTAAAGAGTCCGCAGGATTATCGGGCAATTTTTCATCGGCAAGTTCGGGAAGTTCATCCGCCTCAACTTTTTCCTCGACAAGAGGAACGTCGAAAGTTTTTTCCTGAATATCTTTTTCAGCCCCGGAAAGATTTTCATCTTGCGGCATTATATCCAAGACCAAAGGCTCTTCAAGTTCATTCAGAATCTCGCCCTCGTCAAGTTCTTCATGCATAGGCTCTGTATTTTTCGCATCGCTTTTTTCTTCCGGCACGGGCGTGGAAACGCATGAAAACAATGAAAGCGAAGCCGCACAGCACAGCGCATAGAATATCTTTTTCATGGAGCCGCTCCTATAATCTCATCTATCATTCTGTCGTTGCTTTCTCCAAGCCTTTCGACTTTTTCGCCGTCAGGAACGGAAAACCATTCGTTCACTTCGGATTCGCTCCAGTTTTTTTCCGTGATTCTTGACGTGATGTACTCATCGGGAACTTCAGGTCCGGCAGGAACTAAAAGAGGAGAATCCGCATTTATCTTCCTTTGTTCCAAAGGCATTCGCTTTGCTTCCTTATGCTTTCCGCCTGCCACAAAGACTAAAAGAGCGCATATAACCATGAACACAAGCAAAGCGCATATGAAAATAATCTTTTTTGTCGTGTCGGAAAAAAAATCTCTTATGCCGTAAAAGAATTCATTTAAATCCATTGTGCAAAACCTTCATCATAGGATTTATCTAAAAAAATCCCAAAAAAACAAAATCATTTTCCATCGGTAAGTCCCGCAGAATTTTGCTCCGCATCGTTTTTTAAATCTTTACGAACCTCTTTTGCTTCCTTTAGGCGTTTACGTTCTTCAGCCTTACGAGCCTCTTCTTCCTTTTTTATGCGTTCAAGTTCCGTGTCAGTTACAGAGCCGTCGGGATTGTAGATGCGTTTAGGCGGTCTCGGCGGAATGTATGCCCCTTCGTCGACATCCACGTCCTCTTCCACAAAACCGGAGTCCTCCCTGTCTATAGTAGCTCCTATCCGAACATCTTCGTCAAGGCGAAGAGCTATTATCTTTGAGATACCGGATTCTTCCATGGTAACACCAAGCATCGTGCTTGCACCCATGACCGTTTTTTTGTTGTGGGTGATTACTATGTATTGCGAGACGTTCGCAAAACTTTCAAGCGTAGTAACAAAACTTGAGACGTTTTTGTCGTCAAGGGCAGCGTCTATCTCGTCAAGCAGACAAAAAGGACTCGGGCGAACCTGATACGTGGCGAAAAGCAACGCAACGGCTGTCATTGTCTTTTCTCCGCCTGAAAGAAGGGCGATGTTCTCCAGTTTTTTTCCGGGCGGCTGGGCAAGAATCTCAATTCCGCTTGTAAGAATGTTCATCGGGTCTTCAAGGCGAAGTTCAGCACGTCCGCCGTTGAAAAGTCTTCGGAACATATTGTGGAAATTTTTCTTAATCTTGTTGTACGTCTCAAGGAACATTTCGGACGACTTGGATTTTATCTCTTCGCTAACACGAATAAGATTATCCAGGGATTTTTGAGTGTCGTCGTAGTTTGCCTTCTGCCTTTCGTACCTGTCTTTCACCTCGGCGAATTCTTCCAACGCCATAAGGTTCACCGCACCCAAAGAGCGAAGCTCATCCTTTGCGGAGGTCAACGCTTCCCGCAGTTCGGCAACCGGTTTTATGACCTTGTACATCCGTTCCTCGAATTCCATAAGGTCGCGAGAATGCTGGTCCTGGAAGTTCTGTTTTATGTTCCGGATTTCGGTGTCGCTTGAGTTCAGGCTGAGGGTAAGGCGTTCCACCTGACTTTGAAGCCTGTTCTGCTCCCCGTGTTTTTTTTCAAGAGTATCCTTTTTTCCCGACACGCTGGAGTTGCTTTCGGCGATTTCAGAATCAAGAGTTTTTAGTTCATCGGCAAGTTTTAAGCCGCGTCGCTCGATTTCAAAAATATCCTGCTGAATCTCAAGGATTTTTTCGTCCATCTCCTCTCGATTTTTTTCCTCTGCGTCAAGTTCAGCCCTGTTCGCCCTAAGATTGTTCTCCTCAGAAACAAGGCTTCTTCTAAGAAGGCTCGTCTGCTGCACGGAAGACTGAATCTGCTCCTCCATCTTAACTTTGTTTTCCCTGAGGCGAGAGGAAGTCTCCCTGTATTCATCTATTTTTGATGACAAAGCCGCACTCGAAGAAAGAAGATGTTCGTTTTCTGCGTTTATATCGTCTATTTCCTTGTGGTTGGAAGAAATTTTTGCGTCTATCTCACGTTTTTTAGTCATTATCCCTTCGGGGCTAAGAAATTCCACGATGAACGCAGGACTTGATTTTTCGTATTCGGAAAATGCGTCGAACAAATTTTGCACAAGAGATTCCGCTTCTTTGAACGCATCGCCCGCTTCGGCGACCATTGAAAACGCCTCTTCCGCTCCATGGGTTGAAGACGAAAAATCCCTGAAGACGTTTTTTCGCCCTTCCGCAAAAATTCTAAGTTTTTCTATTGTAAGTACGAATTTTTCCTTTGCATTTTCCATAACCTCATCAGAAAAGCCCCTGTCCTTGAGTTTTGAGTCAAGGACAGCCACTATGTCCTCGGTGATTGAAGTAAGCTCGTCCTGAAACGCTTTTCTTTTCTCATTCAAAGAAGAAATTTTTTCTTTGTTGCGGCTAACCTTCTCTTCGTTGGCTGTAATCTCCGTGGCTGCCATGGCTATATTGTCCTGAAAAGCACGGATGTTTTTTTCAACCTCCAAAACCTGCTTTTCCTTTGAGTGAAGTTCCGCCTCGTTCGAATCAATCTCTTCCTGAAGGCTTTCGACGCTTTCCTTGAGCGACTTTTGCTTTATCTCAAGGGTGGAAATTTTTTCCCTTATCGTCCTTGACTGCACATTCAGCTGGTTTGCAAGATCCTGCTTTCCCGCCTTCTCTTTCTGGATTCCGATAAGGTCAGCCTGCATGGAATACACTTTTTCCTGCATCTCCCGAACCTTGTCCATGTTCTCGGAAATAGTGTTGTTTATCTCCTCGATTTCAAGACGAACGGCATCACGTTTTTTAGTAAATTCAACCAGTTCTTTTTCGTGGCGAACCTTGTCCGTAAGAAACTCTTTTAGTTTAAGAAGAGTTATATCAAGCTCAAGATTGAAGATTCGCTCTTTCACGTCGCGGTATTTTCCGGTCTTTTCCGCCTGAATTTTAAGGCTGTCATAGGAACGGCGAATCTCAGCCATCGCCATCTCTATCTGAGCCATGTTCCGCCTTGTCTGCTCAAGTTCTCGTTCAGCGATGGCACATTCCGCCTTTGACCTGCTGATTCCGGCGGCTTCCTCGAATATATAGCGTCTGTCTTCCGGCTTGCTTGAAAGTATCTGGCTTACCTGCCCCTGCTCCATTATGGAATAGGAGGATTTTCCGACCCCCGTGTCCATGAAAAGCTTCACCACGTCACGCGCGCCCACGGCTCTGTTGTTTATGAAATATTCGTTTTCTCCGGAACGGTAAAGCCGCCTTTTTATCGCAATTTCGGACTCCTCAAGAGGAAGAAGACCACTTTCGTTGCTCATCGTAAGGGTTACTTCCGCAACATTAAGAGGCGCGCGTCTTTCAGTACCGTTGAAAATCACGTCGGTTTTTTCCGAGGCGCGAAGATTTTTCGCCCTGCTTTCGGCAAGCACCCATTTTACAGCGTCCACGACATTGCTTTTTCCGCAGCCGTTAGGTCCAAGAAGAGCGGTTATTCCGTCAGCAAAATCGATATGTGTCCTGTCGGCAAAAGATTTAAATCCAAATATGTCAAGACTTTTTAGAAACACACCCTTACTCCATCAAAAACGTCTTAAAATTATAGCGGTTTGAGCGTTTTATATCAATTATGAATGAAAATATGTGTTAAAAAATCAACGAAGGGCGAAAATCCCTTATGCAAAAAATATTTTCGCTATGGATTTAGCCATCATTTTTATAGAAAACGCTTTTTCAGCGGAAGGACGCAAAACGCGACGGCAAAAAGCACATAAAAAAGTCCTGTAATCACGGACAAGATTTTCAGCCAGTTTACGATCCACAGGGCATTTATAAATGGCGGAACAAACAGCACGAACGCCACAAGAACGCTGTACATTATCACAGAAAGTTTTCCGCCTGAGCGTTTTGTTCCTGTTCCGGATGAAAAAAGACGGACGACAAGAAATTTAAGAAAAATCACCATCGAAAGCCATATCACAGGTTTTGCGAAAAGCTCATAGAACGAAAAGGCCGACTGCTTTGCGCTTACAGTAATGTAAGGCACAAAAACTGAAAGAAATCCTAGGGAAAGAGGAAAAAAAGCCCTTGCCTTGAACGAAAAATCGTCCTTTGTCACAAAAAAATACAC
>CAJPOF010000042.1 GCA_905372235.1 uncultured Treponema sp. | reverse complement strand
ATTTTCATATACAATGCAGTATCAACATCCGTTTTATTTACTATGGATTACCTTACTGCAAGGTGCCGGCTTTATGTTTGTATGGCCGGCTATTCTTTATAGCCTATCGGAACAAAGAATAAAGCGGACATTCTCACTTCTCGCTTTTTCCTTTTTAATTTTATCTTTCTTTGAGAGCGTGCTTCAGGCTCCTCGTTCCTAAAAATCCATTCCTTTATCGTTACAGAAAGTATTATGATAAAAAGGATGTGCGGAAGCCAGTTTCCAAGCCTTTCGTAAGTCGTGCGTTTTTTGGAATATATAGGAATTTTGAAAAGTCCAGCCGTCTCCTCGAAAAGAGGAAGATCCTGAATCACTTTTCCTGTGGGCGAGACAACGACCGTATAGCCTGAGTTCGTGGACCTTGCGAGAGTCGTTCTTAGTTCAATCGCCCGGAAACTTGAGACAACGAAGTGCTGGTATTCGGAGCATTTTTTCATGGACCATGAATCGTCGGTAAGGTTCATCAGGAGTTCGCTTCCACATTCTGAAAGCGGGCTGCATACGTCAGGAAAAGCGTCGTCGTAGCATATCGGAGTCGATATTCTTACAAGCGGAGGCTCTCTTTCTTTTTCTTTCTGCTCCTCAAGGCTTTCGGCGAGCGAAATCAGGTTCATTTCGGGAAGAATCCTTTCCCTTGTTTTTTCAGGCAGCCTTCCTTTTATGTCGAAAAGCACATACTGAAGTCCGGGATTCCAGCCTGTCCAAAGCCCCATCGTGTTCTTCAGGAACGAAGAAAACCACGGATAGTCGGCGAACGGGACTGCCTCGGCGAACGGCACAAGATGAAGTTTTCCGTAATAGCCCCTGAAATTTCCCTTCTCGTCGTAGAGAATTGATGCGTTTACTATCTGTTTTGGAAACTCGTTTATCACAAAAGAGCCGCCGAATATGAAAGGCACTCCGGAATCCAAGACGAAGTCCCTTAGCGGAAAATCGTTCGGGTGGTTTTCGTAGTGCTGCACCGCAAGCGGAAACGAATATCGTAGGCAGCCTTCGCTCCACACGACCAGGTCTACTTTATCTCCGTTTTCTTTGGCGTTTTTAAGTTCCCTTGTCGTAAGTTCCTGCGAGAGCCGTATTGTGACGTTTTCGTCGTCCACTTTCCACGGATCTTTGTTCTGCTGGACCATTATTGTGTTCAGGTATTTTTGAACGGGGCGTTTTTTCCCGAATTGGTATATACCGTACGCCAGCGACAGAGCCATAAGCGAAAGCCACAAAATCCATGTGTTTTCAAGCGGAAAAAAGCCCGTATTTTTTCTTGCGCCGGCTAGGAAGAATGTAATTTTGCGCTTTTTTTTGAACGGATTTTTCTTTATAAGGAACGCCGCCGTCTCCCAGATTAAAGGGGATGCCATGACTGTAAGGAACGTTATTCCGTATGTTCCTGTTATGTCGGCAATCTGGATAAGGGTTTTGAAGTTGAACTGCGCCATCGAAAGAGTTCCCCACGGATAGCCTAAAAATCCGCAGGATTTTATCCATTCGTAAGAAACGTATACGGCAGAAAAATAAAGCGTCCTTCTTGGAACAAACGACGACCAAAGCGGACTTTCGATTTTTCGTAGTGTTCCTGTTCGGATTGTCTTTGCGTAAGGCACGTAAAGGAAAAGCCCTGCCGCAAATCCTTGAAAGGCTGTTCCGAAGCAGGTGAAAAAAAGCGTTACGAAGGCGAATTCCTTGAAAAATCCCAGCCAGTAGCTTGAAAAAAGTTGCGTCGCGAATGTAAGCAGCGCAAAGTCCAACGCCGAATCCATGTACGATTTATGTTTTGTGTGCAGGTGGTAGAAAGGAATCAGGGACACGAACGCTATGGCAGGAGAGCCGAAAACGTATATGTCGTTCGGAATCGCCAGTGAGATAAGGGCGGCGGAAAAAAGGACATAAAAAACTTGTAAAATTCTACTCATTGAATTAATATTTTATAAGAAGCCTCTAAGAACTCCGGTTTTTATAAGGCAGCTTTGAAAATCCGATGTTTTAACTTTCGATGATACAGAGAGTTAATACTCGGCGGCATCTCAGACAAATCGTTAGAGGCGAGTTTTTCGAGATGTCCTCTAAATAATATACAAACATTACGAAAAAACTCAATAACTACTTTTTCAATACGGTAGTTTTATGTGATAAGGATTTATTAGCGATGGAAGAAATAAGGTCAGCCCACGAGGCGGAGTACGGAGCGCAGCCGGAGGTCATAACGACTTGTCCGGGGCGCTTTCATCTTATTGGCGAACATTCTTGGTTTTTCAAGGACAAGACGCTTTCCATGGCGGTCGATCTTCCCGTATACGTTTCCGTATCAAAGAGGAAAGATTCATCCCTGCGCTTCTATTTTGTGCAACTTGACGAGCGTAAGAGGGGAAGCATTCCTTCCCTCAAACTGAAAAAAGAGGACAAATGGGCAAACGCCATAAAATCAATAATATACGGTTTTTTGTCGGGCGGCTTTGAGTTGTCGGGCATGGATTTCACCGTGTATTCGGACACGCTCCCGTCCGCCGGATTCGGGATAACAACCGCTATGAAGGTGGCGGCTTCTTTGTGTGTCAGGGAACTTTTCCGACTTGACTGCGACATACCCCGTCTTCTTCAGGTCATAGAAAGAGGAAACAAGATTTTCCTCAGGCAGGCTAACCACGTGGCCGACAATTTTTCCGCTCTTTTTTCAAAGAAGGGAAGCCTTATTGTTACCGACCACACAAAGATGAACTATACGCATTTTTCCGTTCCGTTCAGTGGGAAAAAAATTCTTCTTGTCGATCTTAGAGTTCCCCGTGTCTCGCTTTGGGACGAATCCACTCTCTTTGAGCCGCAGAACGTCCTTCTTCTTGGGGACATGAGGGAGACAAAGCCCAATGCGTTCGGCGGCTGGCAATATATAGAAAATGTTACGGATGTGAACGAGGAACTTTCCGTTGTGAGCGAGGACACAAGAAGGAAACTTCTTTGCATAATGAGGGAGCATCACGACGTGCTCGATGCCTTGAAGGCTCTTGAAAAGGACGATTTTTCCCGTTTTTCAAGAACGGTGAACCACAGCCACGAAAGCCTTAGGGATTTCTATGACCTTTCATGTCCCGAGATAGACTGGGTTTTAAAGCGTGTCGCGGAGATTGAGCCTAACCTTGAGAACATGAGAGAGCCTGTTTCCTGTGGACGAATAACCGGAAAAGGTTTCGGTCGTTGCATATACACAGTCCTTAGAGATTCCGATGTCCCTAAATTCATGGAAAAACTTTCAGAATATGAGCATATATTCGGCTTTCATCCGTCGTGCCACGAGGTGCATACGGCTGACGGAGCGCGCATAGTTAAGGCTTTGGAAAGATGACTTTTCTTGTTACGAACGATGACGGATTCGAAGCGGAAGGGCTTAAAGTTCTTTCCGAACGCCTTTCCAGGGAACACAGAGTATTTGTCATAGCTCCGGACGGAAACCGTTCTGCAATCTCGCACGGAATCACCATATACGAGCCTCTCAGGCTAAGATGCGTAAGAAAAGACGTGTGGGCGTGTTCCGGAAAGCCTGCCGATTGTTCTGCCGTGGCAATAAAAAGCGATTTTCTTCCTGAAAAAATAGATGCTGTAATATCGGGGATAAACCATGGCGCAAATCTGGGAACGGACGTGGTGTATTCCGGGACGTGCGGGGCTGCAAGGGAAGCGGTTCTTTGCGGAGTTCCTGCCGTTGCCGTAAGCCTTGAAGCTGTTTCGGGAAAAATAGACCGTTTCGATGTCATGGCGGATTTTGTCGCAAGGAACATCGAAAAACTCGTCTCTCTTTCGGATGCAGGGGAAAAATCTACTTTCGTGAACGTGAACGCCCTTTCTCTTTCAAAATACAAGGGCGCAGTACTGACCGATGTTCTTTCGACTAGGAAGTATGACTCAAGGCTTTCGGTAAGTAAGGACGGAGACGAATATGTACTTCAGGGTGTGGGCGGAAACCTTCTGCATAGTTTTTCGGAGGATTCCGACAACGGACTTTCCGAGCGAGGGTACATAGCGATTTCGTGCATACACGCCGAACCGTGGGCATGCAAGGTAGACGGTATCGATTTTTCATTATAGAATGAGTGGTCCGAATCGTGTTTGGATTCGGACGGGTGGGAAAATGTCGGACACAAACATAATTTCGCAGGGAATAGGATTTTACAACAGCAGAATGTATTCCGATGCGCTCTCGTTTTTCCTTTCGCTTCCATCCGATTCCGGGGCGGATGCGGAAGATATTTCATATTACCTTGGACTTTGCTACACTAAGCTCAAACGTTACGAGGACGCTCTTTTGTATCTTGAGCAGGTTGTAACGTCCGGAAAAAATCAAGAGCGTATAAGGCAGTGCAGGTTTCTTCTTGCAATAATCTATGCGGTTACGGGACGAAAGAGGCTTGCAAATTTTGAGCTTGAAAAACTTGTGGACACAGGGTACAAGACCGCTGAGGTCTGCGCCGCAATGGCTTTCATCGCATGGGAGAACAAGGAGTTTGAGGCGTGCGAAATCCTTTATTCAAAATCGCTTAGCATAGACCCCGACAACGTTACCGCTCTAAACGGAATGGGCTACATTCTTGCCTGCCAGGAAAAAGATTTGACAAAGGCTCTTTCGTGCTGCAAGAAGGCTGTTGAATTTGCTCCAAAATCTGCGGCGTGCTTGGATTCTCTTGGCTATGTTTACTACAAACTTGGGCTTTTCAATGACGCAAAAAAATATCTTGAGCAGGCTGAATCCATTGACGGTCAGAACGAGGAAATCGCAAGCCACATCAAAACCCTTATGCTTGAAAGCAACAACTAAAGGAGTCTTTTGGAAATGAAAAAAAGTCTTTTGCTTTTGCCCTTGATTCTTTCATTACCGATATGCGTTTTTTCACAGGCATCCTCATACAGCGATCGTCTTTCTGTTACTAAAGAGATAAGGACGGCGGAGGAAGGTTTTGCTTACGAGGAGTTCCGTCGGGGCGTTCAGGCGTTTTACCGCGGGACTTTCAACGAGGCGATTCTCCAGTTTGAGAAGGCTTTGACATACACTCCCACAGACAGCCGAATCCTCGACTGGATGGGAAAAGCCTACTATTATTCCGGGCTTGAAGGAATCGCCTTGCAGGAATGGGAAAAGGCAAAAAATAACGGCTACGGCGGAATCCTTCTTGAGAACAAAATCCGGATAGTGGCGGAACGAAGGTTCACCCTTGAAGAAAACGGAATGGAGGACGTGTATACGGAATCCGGCTCGTATCCGGGAACATACAACGGAAACCTAATCTATACGGAGCCGGTTTCCATACTTCCGAACGGAAACGGAACTTTCTGGGTCTTGGCATACGGCTCGAACCAGCTTTTGCTTTTCAATGTGAACGGAACGGTTATAGACAGAATAACAGGTCCGTTGAACGGCTTTGACCATCCGCTTGACATGATAAGGCTTTCTTCCGGGAAAATCCTTTTGACAGAAACATTGGGAAACAGGCTTTCCGTGCTTTCGAAGAACGGTCGCTTTGAAAAATACATAGGCTCAAAGGGAAGGGGAAACGGTTCTTTCATCGGGCCGCAATACGTGGCGGAAGATTTCAGGGGGAACATATACGCTACGGACTACGGAAACCGCCGAGTGGTGGTCTTCGACAAGGATGGAAATGCCCTTTTTGTGTTCGGCACTTCTTCAAAAACGTTTTCGGGGCTAAAAGGTCCTACGGGGATAGCCGTCCTTGGCGATTCTGTGTATGTGGCTGACGACGTAAAAGGCTGCATATACGAGTTTGACCTTGCCGGAAATTTTATCCGGAATCTTGTGCTTGAGGGAACTTTCAGAAGACCGGAATCGCTAAAAGTGTGGACGGACCGCCTTGTAGTCTGCGATTCAAACAAGGTCATCTCCGTGAATACGCATACGGGCGAGACTTTCGAGAACATGAACATGGGGAACGCCCCTTCAAGGATAACCTGCGCTATTCCTGACGTTAACGGAAATGTTCTTGTCTCCGACTTCAAGGCGAACGAAGTTTACGTTATGGCAAGGATGCAGGAACTGGTCGGGGGGCTTTTTGTCCAGATAGAGAGGGTGAACGCAAAGAATTTTCCGGACGTGCAGCTTGACGTGAAAGTCGAGAGCCTGAAAAGAAATCCCATCGTGGGATTGAAGGAAGCGAATTTCTACATAACGGAAGACAGACGGCCTGTGAACAAACTGAAATTCTTGGGTGCGGCTTCGGAAAACACTTACTGCGATGTTACCGTAATCATAGACCGCTCGCTTTCCGACAGCCCGCTTTCCGACAGCATGATTGAGACGGCGGTAAAATCCGTTGCCGAAGGCATGAACGGGAAGGGGACACTTCGTATCCTTTCTGCGGGGCTTTTACCTGTGGTGGAATTTACCGGAAATCCCAAAGATGTAAGGAATTTCAACGCATCCGCTCTGAAAACAAAAAAATCTAGCGTCGTTCCGCTTGACCTTGCTTTCCGCCTTGCCGTAAACGATCTTATAAACGCAGGGAAAAAACGCGCGGTTGTCTTTGTTACGCACGGAAACGTTACCGAGCGCAGTTTTGAAAGATACAGCCTTTCGCAGACCGTAGCCTACATGAACAACAATTCTGTAATGTGTTCTTCGATATTCCTTAGCCGGGAAAATGTGAGCGAGGAGACCGAATACATAATGAAGAACACCAAAGGGAAAAGCTACTACGTGTTCAGGGAAGAGGGATTGGCGTCTTTGGTGGAAGACCTTTTGGACATTCCTCAGGGGAACTATTCATTTTCCTATGTGTCAACCTTGCCTACGAATTTCGGGGAAAATTTTCTTCCGGTCGAGATTGAATCTTATCTTATGAACAGGAGCGGAAGGGACGAGAGCGGCTATTTTTCTCCGCTAAAATGACTTTTTGAAAAAAGCCTTGCCTTTTGGATTTTAGTTTCGGGGTGCTTTGATTTTAATTTAAGCACCGCCTTCTCCAAAGCCATTTTCTTTTTCTCCCCGAAATCAAAAAGAACGCCTTGGTTTCCTTCGAGTCCTTTTTCGACGTTCTGAACCCCGACCCCAAGAAGCCGTATTCCTTTTGTGATTGAGAATTTTTTTTCTAAAAGTTTTTTTGCCTTTTCAAAAAGCATATCGCCAGATGTTATGAACTCTCCCGTCTCTTGAACCGTTACCGTAGAAAAGTCTTCGAAGCGGATTTTTACGAACACCGTCCTGCTGCATAGTTCTTTTTTGAGCAGTCTGAACATAAGCGAGTACGAAAGTTCCATGAGGGAGGTTTCAGCCGCATATATGTCCTTTATGTCAAACGGAAAAGTAGTCTCGTTTGAAAGCGAATGGCTTTTCTTTTTTTCGCTTTCCATCTCGATTCCCCGCACGACATTGAAAAGGAATGTCCCCATTGCTTCTCCGAAGACCATCTTTAAAACTTCGATAGGTTTTTCGTGAACGTCACGTGTCGTAAAAAATCCTGAAGCGTTCATGCGTTCCAGCGTTTTTCCGCCTATTCCCCAGACTTTTTTAAGCGGAAGATTCAGCATGAACTTTTCTTCGTCGCCTTCTGGAATCATGAAAAATCCATTCGGCTTGTTCACTTCGGAAGCGAGTTTTGCAAGATATTTTGTCGAGGCAAGACCGCAGGACACTGTAAGTCCCGTTTCCGTAAGGATTTCTGCCTGTATTTTTCGGGCAAGGTCGTCGGAAGGCCCGAAAAGCATCTGCGTTCCGGTAAGATCCAGCGACGCTTCGTCTATCGAAATCTGGTCAATGTCAGGAGTGTAATTTGAAAGAATCTCCATTATTTTTGACGAGACTTCGGAATAATGTTTCATGTTTCCATGCACGTATATTCCGTTGGGGCAAAGTTCGTACGCCCTTTGCGTGGGCATCGCCGAATGAACTCCGAACGCCCTTGCCTCGTAGCTTGCCGTTGAGACTACGCTCCTTCTTTCTGTGGGAAGCCCTCCGACTATCACAGGCTTTCCTTTCCATTCAGGGTGATCGCGCTGTTCCACGGATGCGAAAAATGCGTCCATATCTACGTGAAGGTATGTCTTTCCGCTCATTTTTGTCTCCGTGGAATGGAAATCTCGTGTTCATACATCACTAACGATGATTTTCCGTTGTCCCTGGCTGATTCTTTCAGGGCTGTAACTTTTATGCTTGATTCTGCGTTCCGGTTTGCGATATATCTGAATGAGATTTCTTTTGGCGGATTTACCGGAAGCCTGAAATAATCCTTGGATTCTGTCTTGTCCGATATGTAGTCGTTGTCAGAGTACACCACAGGATTTCCCGAATCCGAAGAAAGCTCCACCTCGACGTTCCTGCATTCTTCTTTTGTCCGAATTGTGATAAGCCTTGTCGTCTCTCCGAAATAAGTCTTGTCCTTTACGTCAATTTCGATGAAATCATTCTCATTTTTTTCGATTGTAAGCGTTTCTTTTTTTTCTTTTTGAATCTTGTATTTTTGGGGAATCATAAGGTTTGAGGCGAAGGCAAGCGCAAGGAAAATCACGAACGCCGCTGAAATCCAAAGCGCATTCTGAATGTAAAAATGCCTTGTGCTTTTATTTGAATCTTGCCATTTTTGGTTCAGGCGGACTAAAATTCTTAGCCACATTATTTCGAACGGCACAAGAAGAAACGATATTATAAGGTTTATCCCAATTCCGCTTTTTACCAAAAGCATGATTCCGTCAGGTTTGGAGAATTTTATGAGCTGTATGGCGTACGGAACAAAAGGAAGGACAAGCACAAGGAAAGTCGAGGACATTGTGAGCGTGTGCTTTTCCGGGCGGGTTACATATATAAGAGCGTATTCAAGCGCAAAAAGGTAGAAAAGCGATATGTCCAGCGAAATGAAAAACACAAGGTTTATGATTGCGCATATCGTAAGGATATACGAGTACGCCTTTAGCTCGATAAACCTTCGTGTTTTTAACGTCGCAAAGAACGTTACGGAACTTATGCTGAAAGCGATTACAATTTTTATGACAACCTGAATGTATACGTTTATGCCGATTATAGTCGAAAAGGCGAGCGTCAAAAGCTGCGCCATGAACAGGGAAAGCACTGTCGCCGCTACGGTAAGCGGAAGCACGTACCACAGCTTTTTTACGTCCTCGGTTAGTTTTTCGCCCGTTTTTTTTGATACGAACGAAAACTCGCACAGCACAAAAAGGCTTAAAAACGAAAACGCAAGGAATAGCGTCGTGGTAAGTTTTTCGCTTGTGCTGAAGAATTTTTTCCCGATTTTTATAAGGTTTGCTCTTCTGTCGGGATTCACGCTTTTTTCGTTCGGTATGTTTTTTACGATGCATTCAACGAATTCGGGGATTTTTTCGACGGTTTCTGGTTTTGAAGAAATATTTACGGCGATTGAAGGAAGCCCCGCCTGAAAAAAAATGTCCGCCCTTTCATCGGTTTTTAAAAAGCCTTCTTCGTAAAGGAATGTGATTAATCCCGCCTCGATCGAATAGTCCTCTTTTACCGAGGCGAACGAATTTGCCGCAAGTTTAACAAGATATGTCGGGGACGCGCCCGTGTTTCCGCCCGGAATTATGGAATTCCTTGAAGAAAGACGTATGCATATCGCCGTCTTTGAGGCAGCATCCGACACTGCGGAGGAAAAACGTTCCGCTCCTGTTATTTTTCCTTTCCACGAGAAAAGTTCGTCGCCATATGTGAACACAATGGAAACTTTTAGTCTCCGCTCGATATTTTTTATTTTTTTTGAAATTTCAGTAATAATCCTTTCCTTGTCGTGGAAGTCTTCCACACGGAACACAAGAAAAAGTTCCGAAAGTTCTGCGTCATTTTTTTTTGAAGGCTCGATTTTTTTTTCCGCATTTACCGGGAATGTGTCGATAATGTTGAACGGAAATGCGTTGCTCTCGTTGAATACCAGGCTCTGGTTTTCTGGAGATGAACCGTTTTTTTCGAGGATTGAAAACAGCCTTTCGCATTTTTCGAACCCCGAAGATGCGATCAGCCTTGTTCCGTGAAAGAAAAGACAGATTATGAGACAGAGTGTTTTGAAGAATTTTCTGTTTTTCTTCATCGATATTGGATTATAAACGAATACTAGTTCATTGCAAATAGCTTGAATATCGGATATACTGGAGTTCTAGGAGTATTTAATAGTGTCTGCCGCTGCTAAAAAACTAATGCTTGAGTTGCCGCTTAAAGTCATTTTGACGGAAGACGGTGCGTCCAATTTTATCAGCCACAAAAAACGTCTGATGCGTTTTAGGTTGGCGGACAACATTGACGAATACGGTATTTCGCTTAACAAATTTTCTCCGCAGTCGATTCAAAGTATGCTGCTTTTGGATTATATCTCGAAAATCGAGATTTCCATGCCTGAGTTCGTCTCTTCAAGGCAGGAGGTCATGGACCTTTCGAAGATTATCGTGTATTCGCTCCTGTATAAGCAGTTTGACAGGGAAGTCTATTCTGCTTTGATTCAGTGCGACTGCGTAAGGACGTACAACAGGAAAAATCCAGCGCATCTTATAGACGAACGCACAAAAATGAGCGAAAAACAGCTTCGTTCCCTTTTGCAGAACAAGGACGGAGTTATAAATTCCATCAGAAAAGAGATACTGGATCCTGTGTGGGCTGAAATCTGCGAGAACAAGGATTTTTCTATCGAGGAAAAAAACATATACATGCTCATGTCCGAAAAGTTCATGAACAGGCTCAGCCTTATGAACTGGTATCTCATAATGCTTTTCCATAAATCCGACGGCTTTCTGGATATGCTTGATTCCATAAGGAAACTTCTTTCCGCATACATGGAAAAATCCAAGGTCGCCGAATACATATCGGTGATGGTGATGGAACTTGCGCTCAACAGCGAGAACGCAAATATCCGTAAAGAAGCAAAAAATATGTTTCCTTCGACGGACGACATAAATTCCCTGCTTCTTGCGCCGGAAACAAGGGCGAAGATAATCAAGGAACTTTTGAAAAAAAGGGTGCTTGTGTCCGTTCAATGGAAACTTGGCGGCGGTTCGTCCTCGATTGGAAAACAGGGACGGCTTCAGATTACGCTTTACAACAAGGACGACGAATTCCAGGAAGTGAAAGACAACATTGAAACAAAGATGGTCGCCGACACCCATAAACGGACTTTGATTGATTTTTACAGGGAACTTCCCGATGGTCAGGAAGGAACGGATCTTGGGCTTTATTATCTTTCATACCTTGACGATGCGTGCAAGAAGGTGAACGTAAAGTTCGATTCCCTTGTAAACCAGTTCTCCGCGAGCGAACTTACCGTAATCAACTTGATATTCAATTTCTGATTTATGGAATGTAGTGTCTCTTTTTTAGTTGATTTAAAAAATCGCGCGAAGTTTTTTTTCAGTCGGACGTATTTTTTTGTTCTGTGCGGATTGTGGATTTTGTTTGTTCCGCTTGTCTCTTGCTCGGATTCCGAACCGAGGCTTGTGTCGGCATCGGGCTACGTAATATTTGATTACGCCGACGATGAAAGTTTTCCCACGCAGCGTTTCGCCGTGTTCCTTGAGGCATCAAGCGATGTGCGTCGGGTTTCTTCGATTAGCGTAACTTCACGGGAAAACTCATATCAATGGAACTGCCGTGAGCCGACTGTTTTTTCAAGCGACAGTAGGATGTGGGCTGGATATTCCTTTTTTGTAAGTCCCGTTGGCTCTTCCGTTCCTAGGGGGGTGTACGATGTCCGATATGTTGATTCAAGGGAAAAATTTTATGATTCGGTGCTTCGCCTTGACTATAGGACCGACATAATGACGTGCAAAGCCTGCGACATTGAAAAACTTCTTGACGATTATAAAAAAGAAATTGCGGTCTATGACGGAAACAATGTGCTTGTGTATTTCGGCGAAATTGATTCTTCTTGGAAAACGCCTAAAAAAATTTTTTCGACATTCAGGAATTCAGCAAGTTACAGAAAATGTATCGTAGACTCTTCCTCGAATTCGATATGCATTCTTCCGCCTGTGTACAAGGACGCTTCAAAGAATTCGGGATGCGTTTCTGCTTCCGGCGGCTGATTTTCAGGAGAGACGATTTGCATGACTTTGGTTTTGGACATTCTTTGTCCGATGACAAAAACAGCCCTATGCGCACAATAAAGACATACGTGCTAAGAAAAGGGCGCATGACTCAGGCTCAGGAAAGGGATTATTCCGAACTTTCCCACGTGTGGTGCATTCCTTACAGCGAGGAAAAACTGAACCTAATCGATGTGTTCGGAAACACAAATCCTGTTGTGGTTGAGATTGGTTTTGGAATGGGAACTGCGACGGCTCTTATAGCCGAAAAAAATCCCGACATAAACTACATAGGCATAGAAGTCCATACACCAGGTGTGGGGCGTCTTCTTGGCGAGATAAAAAACCGCGGACTTAAAAATCTTTACATTATCGAACACGATGCCATCGAAGTTCTTGAGAACATGATAGGAGATTCCAGCCTGAGCGGTTTCCATGTGTTTTTTCCAGATCCGTGGCAGAAAAAAAAGCATCACAAAAGAAGAATGATGAAAAGACCCAATACGGAACTTTTTGCAAGAAAACTTGCTTCAGGCGGATACATATATTTTGTTACAGACTGGCTTGAGTACGCAGAGTTCGCCATGGAAGAACTTAGGGAAACTTCAGGGCTTCACAATAAATACGATTCTTTTGCCGCAAGCCAAGATTGGAGGCCTATCACAAAGTTCGAGAAAAAAGGCATTGATGCGGAACGGGAAATATCGGAGCTTTATTTCATAAAAGACTAAAACTATGATTTTGTAGACTGATTTTTAGGGGTTTTTGCAATGAACGACTTGTTTGACCTTGACGAGGTGCAGAAAAAAAACGACAGCCTTGCAAGGGTAAGGGAACTTGAAAAACTCATCTTCCGTTACCAGAAATCCTATTATGATGGCGAAGGCGAAATTTCAGACGAAGATTTTGATGCTTTGTGGGATGAACTGAAAGAACTTGATCCTGACAATGAACTTTTAAAGAAAATCGGTTCTGATTCAGGGACGTTTGAAAAATCTTTCCACATCATGCCTATGGGAAGCCAGGAAAAGGCTGCGAATCCCGAACAGTTTTTGGCTTGGACAGTAAGCCATCCTTATTCCGAATATCTTGTCGAATACAAACTGGACGGCGCTTCGCTTGAACTCCAGTACAAAAATGGAAGACTTGACAAGGCTGTCACCAGGGGGGACGGCAGCGTTGGAGACGTAATCACGGAAAACGCAAAAAAGATGAAAGGTGTCCTTCATGCCTTAAATGATGCAGGCGGAATCGTCGATTTTACGGGAGGGGTGAGGGGCGAAGTCATCATGACGCATGACGTGCATAAAAAACTTTATTCCGACAAGGCGAACTGCAGGAATGCCGCAAACGGTCTTATGAGGCGGAAATCCGGCGAAGGCTCTGAAAACCTCATGCTTATCGTGTACGACGCTCTTTCGTCCGACGGAGAAAATCCGTTTTCCGACGAAGAGGAAAAAATTCTTTGGCTTGGCAAGATGGGATTTTTCACAGTTCCCATAAAAATATGCAAAAGTCCTGAGGAAGTCATAGATTATCGTTCTAAGGTAATGGGCATAAGAAAATCCCTTGACTATGACATAGACGGTCTTGTCGTGAAGGAAAGAGTCATAAATCTTGAGGATGCAAGGCGGAATCGTCCGGATAGACAGATTGCGTTCAAATTCAGCCTTGAGGAGGCTCTTAGTACGCTGAGGAATGTGGAGTGGAGCCAAAACGGCTCTACGTACACGCCTGTCGCTATTTTTGACGAAGTTGAACTTAACGGAACAAAAGTTCAGCGTGCAAGCCTTTCAAATCCGGATGTGATGAGGCTTCTTGGGATAAAGATTGGCTGCAAGGTCGTTGTTGTAAAGCGAGGGGAGATAATCCCAAAGATAGAATATGCGATACACGAAGAGCCGGAAACTGAACGCGAGGTGGAATACCCTTCAGTATGCGAAACCTGCTCGTCTGTGCTTGTTGACGATGGAAGCCGTCTTTACTGCCCAAACAAGACTTGCCAAAAGCGAATGTTCCATCAGATAACAAAATGGATTCAGTGCGTAGATATCCGGGACCTTGGAGATGCGCTTCTTGAAAATCTTTTTGACTCCGGACGGGTTAGAGCCATAAGCGACCTGTACACTCTTACGGAAGAAGAGCTTTCTCCGTTTTTTCTGAACGAAGAAAGTCTTTCGAAGGAAAAAAAATCCCTTGGTGCGCAAAAAGTTCTTTCTTCCATACAGAACCATAGAGAAATTCCTCTTTCTTCGTTTGTGGCGGGTTTTGACATCGAAGGATTCGGCGAGACGACTGTTGAAAAACTCGTCCGGTCAGGCTACGACAGTCTTGAAAAACTCCTTGACCTAAAAAAAGAGGACATCGAGGCTGTGTATGGTTTTGCCGAGAAGATGGCGCTTTCGATTGTTCAAGGTTTTTCTGATAACAAAAGCGAAATGCTGCGTCTTTCTGAAAAATACGTCATGATAAAAAAGGAAAATGGCGGAAGCCTTGCGGGAAAGTCTTTTTGTTTCACTGGAGAACTTAGGACTATGAATAGGCTTACCGCAGAAAAAATGGTCAAGGAACTTGGGGCTACATGTAAATCATCGGTAACAAGGGATCTTTCCTATCTTGTTACGAACGACACTGAAAGCGGCTCTTCAAAGAATTTAAAAGCCAAGAAATTAGGCATTCCTGTAATCAGCGAAGATGAATTTATCAAGATTGTCGGAAAATAAATTTTCCGTTGGCGTCGTAATCTTCAATTTGCTTTTTTCTCTTGTTCTTGTGATTTTTTTTGTAAATGTTGTAATTTTTATGGGCTGTTTTTCTGCAGGCGAGCGTGTGAATCCTGTGGCGACGGAACTTGTTCGTCTTGTTGTGTACGGCTCTTCCGAGCGGGAGGGACTAAATACTGTAAGCGCAAGGATTTCGCTCCTTGATACGTCGGGAAACGAAATCTCCGTGATAGAGCGTTCATGGCTAGGCTCGTATCTTTCAATCGAATTTATGTCTGCGGACATATATGGAAAAAGATATTATTTCCCCTATATGGTAAAAGGGACGGAAACCATAGCGGAAAAAGGAAGTTTTTCGATAAAGCGGAAAGGAACTTGCCTTTTTCCGTATTTCATCGATAACGGAAGATGTTTTTTGTATGCCCAACCGGACGAACGCTCCCGGAAGGACTTTTACATGATTTCAAGGCTTTCAAAAAATCCCGTAGCGTTTTATCTTACAAAAAACGCTTTCCGCATGGACGTAAACCTTGCCCGATGCGAAAGCGGCGCATATTACGGGATTTATTCGCTCGAAGACGGAAAATTGGTCTTGGAAAGAGAATAGTTTTTCTAGTTTTCAGAGCCTTCGAATGTGTAGTTTTTTCTGAAAAAGTCAGGTTTTACAGCACCCGCATTCAATCGGACTTCCCAGTGAAGGTGCGGTCCTGTCGCAAGCCCTGTAGAACCTGAAAGTCCGATTTTTTCTCCGCTTTTTACCCGGTCTCCTTCCTTTACGTTCAGGGAACTTAGGTGATAGTAAAGGCTGTAAAGTCCCGGAAGATGTTCAATCACGACCGACCAGCCCGTAGAAATCCTGAATTCTGCAAGGACGACTTTTCCTTCCTGTGCGGAACGCACTTCCGTTCCTTCCGGAACTCCGTAGTCGTCTCCGT
This sequence comes from uncultured Treponema sp., assembly GCA_905372235.1. Lineage (GTDB taxonomy): Bacteria > Spirochaetota > Spirochaetia > Treponematales > Treponemataceae > Treponema_D. The sequence continues at coordinate 5,346 of CAJPOF010000042.1, read as the reverse complement.
AGTGAAGCGAAGTCTCCGTCTTTCCGTTTGAGTATCTGAATATGCGCCTGTCGCCGTAGAATGCGGTCATCCTTTCGGAGGACACTGGCTTTACGAAAGGCTTTAGCGCATAGACGGAAGTCTCGTCTACGGTTCCAAGGATTTTGTTCAGTTTTTCGATTTGTGAAAGCCGCTCCGCCGACATATTCTGCTTTATGCCTGTGTTCTTTGCGTTCAGGTCTATCGTCTCTTCTATGAATTTCACGTCGTTCATCGAAAACGGAAGAAGAAGTTCCTTGTCTTCGGATTCGGGAATGGATATAAGAATTTTAACCTGATAGTCTTTGTCGGCTTTGAGCCAGCTTGAAAGAGGGATGCCCGAAAGAAATTCCTTGTAGTTTTTTCTGCTTTTCTGCGGAAGAAGATAAAAGCCGGAATTTTCGATTTTTTTTCCGCCGGACCAAAGCTGAAGAACCGATTTTACCTCAGGAAGGGATTTTTTTCCTGAGTTTTTCCCGGGTTTTATGCTAAGCCTTGCAAAAATCGCCTCTCCGGGCTTTGCCTCTTCGTTGTATGTTACGCTTCCTGCGTAAAATTCTTCTTGGAACGTAAGCGTGGTAGAATGAACGCCGGCAAAGACCAAAAGCAATACGGAAAAAACAAAATTTCTTTTCATGATGAACCTCGCTTGTATTGTATAGCCTGAATTTGTATTTTTTTCAACAGCGATAGATTTTCCTGTTTTTCATTCAGACTTTTACACGGATTTTTTACGACAGGCTTTTTGGAATCTCAAGAATCTGTATCTGCGGACTCATGTTTCCGTTGAAATAGTTTCTGTTTATGTTGTACACGATGTTTATGCTGTCGCCTTTTGAAAAATCCCGCCCAAGTCTTTCAGCCTCGCCCCAAAACATTCCGGGAAACTTGCACGAAGTACAATCCAATGTCAGTTTAAGATGCTGGCGTTCGGTTTTTCCGCAGACTGAAGCGTCGTGAATCGCTATGTTCCGTGTCTGGAAAATGAGTTTTCGGTTTCCTTCGCCGTAAGGTTCGAAAAAATCAAGCGTTCTAAAAATTTCAGGGTTAAGGTTTTCCGAAGGAAGTTCGGCGTCCACTTCCACCGTTTCATCCTCGTCCGAAAGCGAAAGATTTTCAGAGATTTCTTTAGTCTTTTTCAAGAACGATTCAAGCTTGTCTACGGTGAAACTGAAGCCTGCCGCCGCGTCGTGTCCTCCATAGTTTATGAAAAAATCTTTTCCAAATTCTGCAAGGAATTCCGTGGCTTTTATTCCCCTGCAGCTTCTCATTGAACCTACGGCCACAGAGCCGTCTTCCGTGAACGTTACGGCAAGCGACGGGACTTTATATTTTTTCATTATGTTTCCTGAAAGGATTCCCGTTATTCCCCGGAAGATTTTTTTGTCGTACACAAGGCAAAGTTTTTGCCCGTAGGAAGAAAAACTTTCCCTTGCTTGGCTCAGGGTGAGCGTCTCTCCGTTTTGGACGAATGACTTTCTTTGTTCGTTGAGAGAAATTATTTTGTCCGAAAGCGTCGCCCGTTCTTTCGGATCGTTTGAAATTAAAAGCTCAAGTGCGAGGTTCGATTTTCCGAGCCTTCCTGCGGCGTTCAGTACCGGAATGATTGACCATGAAAGATCCGTAGACGTTATCTTTTTCCCAAGAAGGTTTCCTCTTGCCGCAAGTTCCATCAGTCCGCGGCGGATTTTTCCGCTGTTTATGCTTTCCAAGGCGGATTTCACGAAAATCCGGTTTTCGTTTTTCATAGGCATTATGTCCGCAAGGGCGGCGAGGGCGACCAACTGCAAGTCTTTTTCCACGTTTTCTTTCAGGTTTGGAAACATTCTTTCTTTTCTTTGTTCCGTGTATGTTACGAATATGCTGAAAAAAACGTCCATGTTAGAAAAATCTTTTTCGCTGTATTTTGCCATTGCAGAATATTTTTTTAGTTCTTCAAGTTTTTTCCCGGAAAATGACGGGATTAGTTTTGCAATTTCGTTTCTCATATCGAGCATTTGGAAATCTATAGACGAACCGAATAAGGAGCTGAGATTCCTTTTTGCCTTTTCTTTGTCCCATACAAGGATTATCTCTCCTTTCAGAAAATCTATGAGAGACGTTTCATATATCGATACGGGAAAATTTTTGAATTCCAAAAAAAGCGTTTCTTTTTTTACAAGGTTTTTAGTCTTTAGACATTCAATATTTATTATTCCGTCATTTTCTTTTATATCGAGAAGGCAGAAGTCAACGCCGTATATGTCTTCCATACGGCTCATTCTTAATGCGCTTACAAGTTTGAACGCTACGGCAGCACCTGATATGTCCTTGAACGGATAGCCTGAATCCTTTAGTTTAGGGTCGATTATTATGCTTGCTTTGGGAAGTTCATCTGGCGGATTGTGGTGGTCAGTTACGATTACGTCAAGTCCCAATTCGTTTGCATGGTCGATTTCGATATTATTCGATATTCCGCAGTCTACTGTTATTATAAGGCTTCCGTATTCGGCAGCAAAATCGTCCACCGCTGAAATCGAAAGTCCGTACGAATCTTCTCCGACGGGAAGCCGCCATTTTACATCAAGCCCCATGGAACTAAGATATTCAAACAAAATCGCCGTGCTTGAAACTCCGTCCACGTCCTTGTCGCCGAAGATAAGCACTTTCTCTTTTTCGTCTATGGCTTGATTGATTCTTTCAACGGCATCTTCCATTCCGCTGAACATGAACGGTTGATGGGCAAAGCGCAGGTCTTTTTCAAGAAAGAATTTTATTTCTTCTCCGTCGGTGATTCCTCGGCGGAGAAGTATTGAAGATTCCAATTGTGAAAGACCGTATTTTGTGCATAGGGCGTTCACTTCGGACGGATTTAGTTTTTTCTTGTGGTATGTCGTCAATTATCTGTCCTGCTTACCTTATTGTCTTGTAGATAAGATTTTCCTTGGCTTTTTTTTCGTCAGAGTAGGTGATAGCGTCCTTTAGCTTTTCAAGGGACGGAGAAAGACATTCTTCGTCTTTTCCGAAAATCTGCATTATCACATCTCCTTTTTTCACAAAATCTCCCGTTGTTCTTTCAAGAATTATTCCTGAATCCGGAAAAACTTTGTCGCTTGTCTTTTCTCTTCCAACTCCAAGTGCGATTCCTGCAAGTCCTGTCTTGTATGCATCTATCTGTATGTAGCCGTTGTTTTCAGCCTCAAGAAGAATCTTGTGTTCGCTTCTTCTTTTTCCTATCTCGTTCATGAGTTTTTCGGGGTTTCCTCCCTGCGCCTTTACGTTTGTAAGGAAACATTCCAACGCTTTTTTAGAAGATACAGCGTCCTCTGCCATTTTATATGCCTCTTCGAAAGTTTTAGCTTTTTCGGCAAGAAGGAGCATTTCGGCAGCAAGGCTGTAGGTCAAAAGCATAACGTCTTCAGGACCTTTTCCCAAAAGACATTCAACGCTTTCTTCGATTTCAAGGAAATTCCCGATTTTTCGTCCGAGAGGGCTTGTCATGTCCGTTATGAGAGCGACCGCTTTTTTACCCATGGATTTTGCCGTGTTCACAAGGAATGTCGAAAGACGTTCTGCGTCCGTCTTTGTCTTCATGAACGCCCCCGAACCCCATTTTACGTCGAAAACAAGACAGTCTGCGCCTTCGGCTACCTTTTTTGAAAGAATACTAGCCGTTATAAGCGGAACGGATTCAACTGTGCCTGTAACGTCCCTGAGCGCATAAAGAAGCCTGTCCGCAGGAACTATCTTTTCAGTCTGCCCTGTCATCGCATAATTGTTTTTTGCTATTAAAGACCTGAACTCATCGGAGCTAAGAGAAACTCTGTAGCCGTCTATTGACTCAAGTTTGTCGAGCGTTCCGCCTGTATGCCCTAAAGCCCTTCCGCTCATCATCGGAATCTGTACTCCGCAAGAAGCGACTATAGGTGCAAGCGGAATTGAGATTTTATCTCCGACTCCGCCTGTAGAGTGCTTGTCAACAAACGGCCCTTTTAGTCCCAGTTTTTCGCTATCCTTTCCGTGCAGGTCTATAACGTCTCCCGAATGGAGCATGCAGTCTGTAAGAATCCCCGTCTCGTCGAAGGTCATTCCGTTGAAGAAGACTGCCATAAGGAACGCCGAGATCTGATAGTCGGGAATCTTTCCTTCGACATAGTTTTTCACAAGGAATTCTATCTCATTTTTTTCAAGCGTGGTGTCCGTGGTCAAAGCCGCTTTTCCGTCTTTGCAAAGGACGAACGTCCCTCGTTTTTTCATGATAACTTCTGTCGCTGTCATAATATTCCTGCTCCTGTTTCAAGGGATTTTAGTTTTGTTCCTACCGCTTCTTCAATCAAATAGAATACGAGTTCTTTTATCAGGGAAAGAGATTTTTCGCCAATCGCATTCTTTCTTGCTTCGTTCGGAGAAAGAGCCGCTATAGATGCAAGATAGTGCATGGCGTTTCCGTCCAGATAAAATATAGGCTTTTCGTTTTTGTTTCGACATTCGGAACAGATAAACTGATTTTCATTTATCAAGAATTCAGCACCCAACCCGGAACATGATACATCATCGCCCTTGTTTTTTCCAGCCAAAAAATCCGCTCCGCAATGAAAGCAGTTTTCCGCATCGGGGCGTATTCCAAGCAGTTCCAGAAATCTCCAAAGAAACCGAACAGTGCCGGTTTTGCATTGTTCGTCTGTGGTGCAAAGTTCAAGTCCGTCTATAAAGCCGTTCACCAAAATCCAACAGCCTTCCGAAGAACCTGCGCATTTTGTTTTTATTACGATTTCAGCCGCAAGGGAAGATGCGTAATATTTTACAAGGTTTTCTCTGAACGTCATGTGGTATTTTTTTACGTCAAAGTCCATGACCTTGAAAAATCCCGTTTTAGGGTCTTTTGATAGATACGCATCTCCTGTGTTCCACGGAGAGACAAGCGACCTGAGCCTGCTTTTTCGCCCTCCGTAAAGGGTTGCGTGAAGTATTCCTTCGGTTCTTGTAAAAAAGCAAACTGACGAATTGATTTCGCCCTGCGGCTTCAGGGAAAAAACTGTAGCCTCTGTAACGACTGTTTTTGGCATATATCGAATTATAGTAAGTTTTATAAAAAAAGTGATGTCATGAACGTCGCTGCATAAAAAATATCGTAAAAATCTGCAAAAACACCACCTGACACAGATAGCGTGAGTGTGCAATAAACGAGTTTTGCGTAAGCAAAAGTGCTGGCGGACATTATTATGGTTCGTTCATCTTATAACGCTTTGTATGTCCGCCCCATTAATCGGACTTCTGTCCGATTAATGAAAAATGGGGTTCTTAGGGGTGTCCCCTAAGCAGTGCGGGAAGGAGAAAGGGGGTCTAAGG
>CAJPOF010000041.1 GCA_905372235.1 uncultured Treponema sp. | reverse complement strand
ATATCTAAAATTTTCCAAAAATTAAAAATCTGCACCCGAAGCAACCGCCCTGACCAGTGGAACAGCTAGGCGTTATCAGGGAAGAGAAATTGCCCAAAATAGGAAAACCAACTGACATCGCCCATTGGATTTGGGAATTTGGAAGGTGGATTATTTTTAGCAACACAATTAATAAATCGAAAAAAGCAGGCAAGTTCCCCGAAAGAAAATATCGCTTATTGGTTGCGGCATTTTTCTTCCGGTGAAAAAGTGTAAAATCGCTTTTTTATTTTCTCAGGGATAAAAAAATTTTGCTTTTCGAAAGTTTGAATATATAATTACCCTATTATTTTTAAATACTATTTCAACAAAGGAGTTGAATAAAATGCGAAACCATACTACTCTTACCCCCCCCCCCGATTTCTGACAGCCGAATAAGAAAATCCTGCGGATTTTTTCCAAATCATCATAACTCAACATTCCTGTTTTTGCTTTCGCCATAGAAATCTCTGAAAACGACACATTTTTTTGTCCGATGTCGGAACTGAGTTTTGTTTTTACTTTCAGGAGATTTCAAATGAAAAAACGATTTTCAATAAAACTAAAATTATTAATCATATTCGCCTTGCTGGTCACCGTTTCCGTGCTTGTCCTCGGAATTTTTGCGATGCAGCTTTCAAAAAAAGCCGTAAAGGAGCGAGTCGGGACTCATCTCACAGACAAAGCAAACGACACAGCGGAAGTCATCGACGGAAGGCTAGATGCATTGTTTCAGTTTGTCAGCGGAATCGCCCGCGCTCCAGTTCTGAGGGACAAAAGCGTTTCTTATGCGGAAAAATCACAATATCTGCACCGAGAAGCCATGGCGAACAATACGATTTTAAGAATGGGTGTTGCCGACCTAAACGGAAACTTGCACACGTATGGAAGCAAAACCATAAATGTCAAGGAACAAGCGTGGTATCTCGAAGCAATGAAGGGCAATGTTTTTATTTCGGAACCTTTTGCATCTCTTATCGACAACCAGTTGATTATGGTCGTCGCAGTTCCGGTGTATGACGAAAACCGCCATATCGTAGATGCCATAAATGTGTCCGTAAGCGGAAAATGGCTTTCCGAACAGATTAAAGACATCGTACTCGGAAAGTCGGGCGAATGTTACATCCTTGGACGGATGGGAACCACCATTGCCCACAAAAATATCGAGGAAGTTACGCAATATCGAAATATAATAGAAAGCAGCAAAACGAACGCCACCCTTGAGTCGCTTGCAAACTTCCTGAAAAGTGCACTCGCATCGGAAAAAAGCGAAGTCGGATATTATAATTTCAAGGGCGAATCTTTCATCGCTTCGTTCGCAAAAATACCTTCCACTGGCTGGACCATCATAATAAAAGCCCCGATAAACGAATTCATGGGAACAATCAATGCGTTGCGGCTTTCGATGTACATAATCGGAGCGATAATTCTGGGCATTGCACTCGTTATTGTGTTTTTCACGGCGGCGGCGATTGTAAAACCAATCGGCGTTACCGTGGAAGCGTTGCGGAACATAGCCCAAGGCGACGGCGATTTGACCGTTCGCCTTCCAATTCACGGGAACGACGAGGTTACGGATTTGTCCGAATACTTCAACGAGACGATTGCAAAAATCGGGAACTCCATAAAAACGGTTGGGGCAAGTTCCAACGTAATGCAGTCAATCGGAGATGAACTTTCAAGCAACATGACCGAGACGGCGAGCGCAATCAACGAAATCACAGCCAACATCGACGGCGTGAAACAGCAGACGCAAAACCAAGCCGCAAGCGTAACGGAAACTTCAAGCACCGTGGAAGAAATAATCCGCACAATCGAGCAGCTGAACGGCAGCATAGAGACGCAGGCGGCAAGTGTCACGCAGTCTTCAGCCTCGATAGAGGAGATGGTTGCAAACATTGCGTCCATTACGCAATCGCTCGAAAAAAGCGACAACATGGTTCGCCTGCTTTCCACCGCGACATCTGAGGGAAAGACGACTTTGCTTACGTCGAACACTGTTACACAGAAAATCGCTGATGAGAGTGGCGGCTTGATTGAGGCTTCAAGCGTTATTCAGAATATCGCAAGCCAGACAAACCTTCTTGCGATGAACGCCGCAATAGAAGCGGCACACGCAGGCGAAAGCGGAAAAGGATTCGCCGTCGTAGCGGACGAAATTAGAAAACTGGCGGAGGAATCCAGCGTCCAAGGAAAGACGATAACCGACACGCTCAAAAACCTTAGCGACGATATCCGTGGGCTTGCTGAAAGTTCAAAAGTCGTGGAGGAGAAGTTCAATGCGATTTTCCAGCTTGCAGAGAATGTGCGAGGAATGAGCGCCGAACTGACCGCCGCAATGCGCGAGCAGGAGAACGGTAGCCGGGAGGTGCTTGCCGCAATAAAGAATATAAATTCGGTGACGGTGGAGGTCAAAAATGGCTCGGAGGAGATGCTTATCGGCGGCAAAGGTGTTGCGAGCGAGATGCAGAAGCTCGACAGTCTTACGGCGGTCATCAAGGATTCGATGAACGAAATGTCAGCCGGCGTGTCGCAGATAAACAACGCCGTGAACGAGGTGAACGAGCTTGCGATGAAAAACAAGCAGAGCATCGGAGGGCTTGCCGGAGAGGTGGGGAAATTCAAAGTCTAGGGACGGACATTCTTGGGCTTCGTTCATTGCATAACGCTTTCCATGTCCGTCCCAAGAATCAGGCAAAAGCCTGATTCTTGCAAGAGGGAGTGTTCATCATGGCAAGAACGGGCGTTTTTATTTGAAATTCGTGAAAATAAATAAAAGCATGATATATCGTAAATCCGGGGTTCTTAGGGCAGACCCTAAGCAGTCGGGCGGACATTGTTTAGGCATCGTTCATCGCACAACGCTTCGTATGTCCGTTTGGCGCAAGAAGGCGGCGGCAGTTTTCCCCATTCGGGAAAACTGCTTGAAATTACCTTCAGCAGAAGTTCCCTTGCACGCAACTGAAGGCAGCTCCAATTCTTACGGTAAAAAAGACAAAAAGTTGTTTTATATAAATCAATAATCTTGAAAAGATTGCAAAATATTTATTCGCTTTTAAAAGACTTTAAAAGCGCTCGTTCAATCTTTTTCAAAAAGCGAATTTGAGTCTTTTCGGAATAGAAATTAAGTTTTCTGTACACTGCATGAGCATCTTTACGCATTGCACCGGATTCCGCTCGTATAAAGGCAAAGCCGTTTTGTTCGGCAAAGTGTTCTACGGCTTCCATCAAACTCTTGCCGATGCCCGTCCGCCTTAATTTTTCGTCAACCGTAAAACCCGTAATATTTATTCCCGCAGTGCGATATCGGCAGGCTTCGCCGGATAGCCCAGTTGCGCGCTCAACTCCGAAAGCGCGTGCGCGTCTTTTTCCCCGCCGCTCCAAGTTTTCCTCGCAGTAAACTTGCATCCCCCCCCCACACACAAAAAAAAACTCATTCATACCGCAGGTTATCCTTGCTAAAAACGCAGCCGCAATAGTCCTGGCGATAAAGTCCGTATTCTTTTGAGATTTCAAGGCTTCGCTTGAAGCCGCCTTTCTTCTTGAAATCGGATGGAAGCCATTTTGTTCCCTGCGGCCCTTCGCTCGATTCTAAAGATTTGTCAGCGTACAGGGAAAATCCGTTTTCTTCGGGCGCAGATTTTGGCTCTGCGGAAAATCCTACTAAAATATCAGCGGGATTGCCAAGCGAAGACGCATTTTCTTCTATATGGAAATCCTTTTCCGACATTTCTAATTTTTCGTTTGCGGAAAACTCATGCCTTTCCGCTGGGCTTTCTTTTTTTGAAAAATTCGGATTTTCATGCGGATGAACTTTTTCGATTTTTGAAAGTTCCATCGAGCAAGCGGAATCTGCATTTTTTTCACAAACATCATTTGCAAATGCGCTTGATTTTTTTTGAGAAGAATCTTTGTAGGCATTTTCGGAAAGTTCCATTCCAATCCGATTGATTTTTTCCGCATCTTTAAAAGGGCTTATGCTGAGCGTCGTGCAAAAATAGTCAAATCCGTTTTCCTGCGCATACCGATATGCTTTTTCCATTCTGAGTTTGTAACATCGGCGGCAACGTTCGCCCTTCTCGCCCTCTTTTGCAAGTTCGGGAGAATCTTTCAATCCAATTCCGTCAAAAAAATCCCTGGAATCGTAAGGCGCCTCTATCAATTTTACGCTGTTTTTCACAGCCTCCGGAAAACGGGGAAGCAGATTTTTCAATTCGGAAAGCCGCCGTCTGTATTCTTCTTCCGGATGAATGTTCGGATTGTAATAAAAAATGCTTATGTCAAAAAAGCCTGCAAGATATTCGATGACGTATGAAGAGCACGGACCGCAACAGGCATGAAGCAGAAGGCCCGGCTTTTTGCCGGAGAACTTGAGTTTTTCGAGGATTTTATCCAAATCTTTTTGATAATTGACTTTTTTATTCGGAGAAACGGAATTCGGCTTCGGCTTGGAATCCTGCAATTTTTCTTCCTTGTGAAAAATATTTTCTTCCATAAGTCCGATTTTCTTCCTACGCCGAACAAAAAATCAGCAGACTTCGCAATCGTTTGATTTTTCTGTAGTCAACGCTTTTCCGTCTGCCGTAAGTTTTTTTCCTGCAATCTGAACGGAAAAATCTTTTATCCGCATTTCAACCTTGCAGAATTTGTCAAAATCGATTTTTCCGGGCTTCGAAAAAGACGGATCAGCGCCCTCAAGCACAACAGGAGTTCCTGCCGCCGCCCAAGGAGCTGTCAAAAGTTCCACCTTCTCTTTTCCATCTTCCGTGTAATCTGCGGCAAGAAGCATTCCCCGGCTTTCAACGCCCTTCATTTTTCGGGGAGCAAGATTCGAGGCGATTATTACGTGCTTCCCCAAAAGTTCCTCTTCAGAAAGATACGGTCGAAGTCCCGACTGGATAATCCGTTCTTTCCCGGAACCGTCGTCCAAATGTTCGATGTAAAGTTTGTCACCCTGCGGATTGGTTTCAACGGATTTTATAACGGCGACTTTCAGTTCTATATGCTCGTTGAAATAAGTTTCCTGATTTTCGGCAAGTTTCGGATTTTCAGATTTTTTCTCAACGGAACAAGTTTCGTTCTGCTTTTCGGATTTTTCGCCTTTTTTTTCGATTCCCGAATTTTTATCAAGTTGATTTTTTCCCGTCGCAGAAAGAAGTTCTTCCAAATCGATTTCGCCGCCATAGCACGGAACTGTAACCGCCCAGTTTTCAAGAACCTGCGGATGAATCTCGCCGAAAATTCCGACCGATTTTCCGTTCACCATAACGTGCGCCTGCCGTCCCAAAATGAATCTTTTGTCGGCGGACTCACGCACGTCGTACTTGTGGTCAAGAAAATAAAGGAGCGCACTGACTTCACTTGCCGCATCATTGAAATTTACTCCCGCTCCCGAAGCCATAAAGCCCAAAACCTGCCTTGTCCGAGTTCCGGTATTTTCTTCGTCGCAAAGATAGGCGACTTTCCCGATTTCAAAAATTTTGTGCGGATAAATCGCATTTGCGGATTTTGATTCGGCACGAAGCAATGACGAAAGAATATCCGAACGAACAAACTGATAGTTTTCGCTCATAGGATTTGCGATTTCAATTACTTTTTCCGGTTCTATAAGCATATTTTCGATGAAATCTTTGCGTGAACCCACGTAATTGAAAATCATTTCCTGATAGCCAAGCCCGACCATCAAAGTTTTCGCCTTTCTTGAATAATTCGTAATCGGAAGAAGGCGACCAATCGTAAAATCGTTCGGTTTTTCAGGCGCAAACGTTTCCAAGCCCGAACCAATCATCACGTCCTCGATGATGTCGACTTCGTGCAAAAAATCGTTCCTGTAAGGCGCAGGCGAAAGAATCAAAGTGTCGCCATTAATTTCAACGGAACTTCCCATTCGTTCAAGGGAATGAACAATCTGTTCCGCCGAAAAATCCGTCCCCAAAAGTTTATTTATATTCCGAACATTCGCTTTTGTCGGCTTCTGGAAATAATACGGAGCAAGAATGTCTTTTCCGATTCCGGTGTCGTACGGATGGCGAACAAGAACCGGCTTGATTGTGTAGCCTTGGTCTGCAAAATCACAGGCAACGATATTTGCGGAAAGCATAAGATTTTCGATGTTGTCGCCGGTGAGTTCAACCATCAAATCTTTGTCGCCAACCTGAACAGCACCAAGACTTGCAGAATTTATTATCGGAGGCATAGAAAGAACCTCGCCGGTAGAATCCGTAAGAAGCGGGAATTTCGGAAGATCCTGAATAATCCAGCCAAAATCCTTTCCCTTGGGATGTTCCAAAAGAATTTCTCGGCAAGTCATAGAATTTTCGCATTGCAAGGGAATAAAAGAGGTCTTGTCAGGGTCAACCGCCTTGTATTCAACCGGAAATTTTACATTATCGATTCTGTAAACGCCCATCGAAACGGATTTGCGTTTTCGTCCGAAATTCCAGCAAAGTTTTTCCTGAGTTTGAATTATATCTTTGAGCATAGGCTCGTCGATTTCTTTACCGGCAATCATGAACGCAACCAAATACGGGCGAATATCCTTCAATTCGGAAGAAACATTTATAATTCTTCCCTCGTAGTCGGAATTCCCGTTGTTGCTCATAAGTTTTGCATAATCCACGGTTTTTCCGCCGCCGCAAAGCCTAAGCTGACGGGCAACTCCGTTCGTGGACCAAAGGTCGGGCCTGTTAGTGTCATTAAGTTCAATTTTGATTGTGCGCTCGTTCTCGCTCTGGCTCATGTCGGGCTTTTCGTCCAACTCCGCTTTGGCGCAGGTAAGTTTTTTTTCAAGAGTTTCGTAGTCGTATTTTTTATCAAGAAGGCTGAAAAATAGTTTTTCGTTTACTTCGATTTTGGGCATTTTGCACTTACCTCGTTGGAATTCATAAATTTAATGGAACAAATTATAGTTGAATGCGTGCATTGTTTCAATTGATTTGATTTTTGCACGAAAATCAATTTTCTCAAACGATTTGAAATATTATTTACCGGCATTACAAGCAATCCTGAAATTAAAAACCGGAACAAAACACGAGAGATTATTTTTTCGAAAACTTTCTATTTATACTTGAATAAAAAACTATAAAAGTCTAGTTTTATAACTAAAGTTCGTGTTTCCTTTCACTTCTTTACATTAAACTTGGACATTTTACATTTTTGAAATATAATTATATTGTTATATTTTGGAGCAAAGGTATGAAAAAAAAATTGTTGTATTTGACATTTTTATTTTTCTCGTCACTCGTTTTTTCGCAATCGGCGGATTTTATCACCCATATGCTTGAAACCGAAAAAATTACTTATGGTCAGGCTTGTTATTTTAGCGCAATCTGCCAAGAACTTGTTCCCGAAGACACAAACGAAATCGACGCAATAAACGCCATTGCCAAACGGGGAGTCATTTTTCAGAATGTTCAGCCCGACGATTTTATAAATTACAAGCAAACCGCAAAAATCTTTGCTCAAATATGGAACATAAAAGGCGGACTTTTTTACAGACTGACAAAAAGAGACGCCCGATATGCATTCAAACAATTCAAAAACGACGGCGTGATATCTCAGTCCGCAGACCCTTCGATGATTCCGTCCGGGGTTGACTTGCTGAATATGTTCACAATTGGAGAAAAATTATACGTCTCCAAAGAGGGAAATGAATAATGCGAAAACTTGCCTTGGCGTTTTCTATTTTTGTGATTTCCTCAAGTTTTGCCATTGCATTTGAGTGGGGCGGAAGGTTTTACAACAGTACCGCATTCGCAGGGGAAACCTTACGGCAGTTCAAGACAAAACAGTCCGACAACCTGAATCTTTGGCTGAAAGTTCCGATCACAAACGACAACATGAATTATTTTGCAGGCGAAATGTTCTATCAATTTAAGTTTGATGGCACGAACATCGCATCGGAAGCAATCGGGAACATCATAGATTTCAATCTTTTGAAATTTGTTACAAAGATTCGGCTTGGAAACAGGCAACTGCTTTCTATAAATGCCGGGCGATTTGCGCTTTCGGATTCTACATGCATGATTTTTTCGCAAGTTTGCGACGGAATATTGGTAAAATACTCGAATCGAAAAATCTCCGCAATGGCATACGGCGGATACACGGGACTTCTTAACGCAAATTCCGTTTCCATTATCAACAAGAAGAATTCGAATTACCGTCCTTCCAAAAACAATGTTTACGCACTTTCCGCAAAGTACATTCCGTTCGGACTGAACGTTACGTTTCCTTCCTTGTTTGCGAACCAGACGCTTTCTGCGCAAGGTTGGAGTTTTTTTGATTTGAACAATGACAACTACAACCGCTTCTACGGAATTGTCAGCCTTGAAGGCTACCTTACAAAAAATCTTTTTTATAAATTGAACTCTGTTGTGGGAACTGTCAATTTTGCGAACATTTCAAACCTTTCAACTTTGAACATGACTGCCTACTTCACAAAATCTTTCAGCATGAATTTCGGCGGAATGTACGCATCCGGGAATCAGGGAAAAATATCGCAATTTCAGGGCTTTACTTCGCTGACATCTACCCTTGCGTTAGACGAACCGCAATATTCTTCCATGCTAAAACTGGATTTTGAAGCCACAAAAACTTTCGGAAAAATTGCGGTTATAAACGGAGGAAGTGCCGTTGTATTTGACATGGACAAAAACGGTTTTGCATACAACGGATTCCAGGTTCAGTTGAATGCCGTTTATAACATTTTCAACGATTTGCAAATTGCGGCTTCCATCAGCCAATACTTAGGAAATGAAAACAACAAGACCCAAATCGCTTTTAAAGCGGTGGTCGTATTTTAGGTATCACGGAGGTTCGATATGAAATTCGGCTCACTAAAAAAATCCATTCTCGCTGTACTGATTGCTTCTTCTGCTTATACATTCGCTGATTCGGCGCGAGTGATTTCCGTTTCAGGAAAAGCGGAAGTTGATAGGAATAATTCCTGGATTCCGCTTCAAAAAGATGCGCTTATAAACGAGGGCGAAGTGATTTCGACCGGATTTAAGTCGGAATTGCTTATAAAATACAAAGATTCCGTGATGAAACTTGGTTCTCTTACCAGAATCACGCTTGAAAAACTTGCGAGTACCGATAAAAAAGACGACGTTTCGGTTTATCTGAATACGGGAACAATCCGCTCCACCGTAAACCATTCGGAAAACAGAAGAATAAGCTATACGGTTCGAAACCCAATCGCCGTGGCTTCTGTGCGAGGAACTGATTTTGATATGGACGGACTGGCAAATGTAGATTGTTATAGCGGCGGAGTCATTGTCGTTCCGGCAGAAGCAAAAAACCAAGGAAAGAATTCGGAATCAGGCGATGCCGAAACAAGCAGCCGAAAACGCAAGGCAAAAAAAGATTCAGTTCCAAAAGAGGGAACGACAAACGCCTTCACATCGGGCGCTGACATAAACCCAAATCTTTCCGGAGGTGTGCTTATAACCGCAGGTCAGTCCACGGATTTTTTCAATCCGGATTCGGTTTTTCCGTCACATGCAAAAACCCCCGCAGAAAAAAGTATTGCCACCGTCGATTCCAGTACAAAAACGGCAAGCGACAACGAATATGTCTCTTCAGCAAGTTCGGGAGATGCGGCAACATCGCCGGCAACTGCGGCTGCACACCAAAAAGGAAGAATGATAATCAACTTGAAGTTCAACGACTAGATTTTATCGAATTGCAGAAGAGGCTATCCTGAAAGTTATTAAAACTTCATAAAAGGATAGCCTTTTTTGCGTTTAAATAGTTTTCTTTATGCTGTTATCTACCCTGCAAAACGCTTAATGTTAAAGCATCAACAAGCCCTATTCGATTCCAAGATTTTCATTTCCGCAAAGATGAAATCCATTTTTCAAAATCCGCAAATCCGTTTGCAATCTTCCTTAGCCATTGCATCGTCCTAAATATCTAAATATCCAACTCCAAAATTCCGATAATAAGAGGGCCTGAATGTCGGATTTGCCTGCGGCAATGGTTGCAAGTGGCGGACGCCCGTTCCAAAAGCGTGAATGCCGCAAGATTTATTTTATGCAAATTTCGGCGAGCAGAATTTGGAAACGATAAGAACCGCCGGGCGGACAATTAAAAGCCGATTTTTGCGATTTGTCGTAAAAATCAGTCCGGTTCATAAAATGCAAAACTCGAAGTTCGAGGCAAGAATAGAAAAATTTATCCGAGAGGAAACACAATGAAGAAATCCCTTGAAATGGTGCTGCACTTTATTTTAATCCTTATAACGGCATTAATTGTCGGAATGTTGGTATATATTCAATATGTGGCGGCGGAAAATTTGGTTGCGGGTTCTTCTGTGGATTTTCCGAAAAAACTGTTTCTTTATGGATTTTTTAAAAACGCACCGACCGTTTTGCTTTTGATGATTCCGTTAATGCTCATCTATAAAGTAAGGCATCTTGCTAATCCGGTTTTGACAACGCTGACGTACTTTTTTTTATGCCTTACGGTATGGCTCGTCCTTCTTCCTTTGACGCAAATCGGGGAACAGGCGTTTTTCGGCGGAGAAAAAATTTCCGTTTCAAAAGAAAACGCATTGACCGGTGGATATTTTCGAAAAGTGAACGACAAATATTTTTATTTCATCCAAGACGAGGATTCGGAAAGCGAAACCGCCCAAGTTCTTGAGATTTTTGATGGATGGAATCCCGACCGATTTGGAAACCAAACTGATATTTCCGTAGGACGAACATCTTCGTTCGCAAACGCCGCAAGACCGTTCAAGGACACGCTGATAAAACAGAATCTGCAGAGCGTTTCCCACAGAATCCTGAAAATGATTTCGCTTTACAACCGTTCTGTCGTTCGTTCTTGGGAAAACGGCTACATCAGCTGGCTTTGTTTTTGCTCGCTCGGATTTTTGATGGCTTCGGCATATTCGCTGATTGCGGTAAGCACATGGCGAATGGTCAATGTAACATACATCATCATCGTACAAGCAGGAGCGATTGTCGCAAACACCGTCTATTTTTTTGATTCGTTTTTTTCAACTCGACTTTTTCTTAACAAACTTTTTTATGGAGCGAACTTCTCCCGTTTTCAGTATTTTCAGAACAGACTGATTCAGCTGCCGCTTGTTGCGATAAATTTGGCTTGCGGATTGTTCGTGATTATCGTGGGAAGCATTTTGACTGCCGCAAGGCGAAGGAAATGGGCATAAAAACACCGTAACGGAGATTCGAAAATGAAAATAAAGCACCTGACGATAATTTCGACGATTTTTATAATCCTATCTTTGGCGATAAGCATTGTTGCCGGATTCACATTGGTTCAGCTTCCGGAACTGGCGGAAAAAACCGTAAAATCATACAAATTTGCCAGAGGAATTAAAATCTTCTGCGATTTCATTCCGCCCATAGTCGGAACGGCGTTCCTGCTTGGATTTTCGTTTGATTTCGGAAAAAACTACCAGGGAAGCCTTTCGCGTTTTTCGCCCGCAATGTTCGTCCGGTTCAAGACGGTTCTTGTAACGGGACTTATATTTTCGCTTCTGCTCACGCTTTTCAGCGAAGTCGTGTTTCCGTTGGTGAATCGAAAAATCAAAAAATACGAGGAAATGCCGAAACTCCAAAAAGAATACAAAAACTTTGCCGCAAATCTTTATTCGAACGGAAGATTTGAACTTTCAAGGGAATTTGCAAAAATGGCTTTGGAAATCGACCCCAAGGATTCCGAAGCCGTAAAACTTATGGACGAAGCGGAAATTGCCGCAAAACAAATGGAACTTACCCATGTGAATCCTGCAAATCTTGACATGGAAAAAATTCTTTCGACAACGCCGGAAAATCAACCGGAAATGCAAAACGATTTTTCGCAAAACAAGTTTTCAGAGCCGTACAAAGCCTTTTTGCTCGCAAAAGAATGTTTCAGAAACGAAGACTGGTTTGGCGCGCATTTTTATGCGCAGGAAGCGTTGTCAATCAGCAATACAAAGGACGTGAATTACACCAATTTCAAACAACTGGCGGCAGAAGCGTGGAACAAAATGTCAGACGCAAGATTTTCCGGCACAACAGAGGAACAAAAAATCTTCGCAAAAAAATATGAAGGTTACGCCGCACTTGCGGAGCATGACAATCTTCACGCATATTACGTCTTCAAAACACTTTCGGAGACAAGCAAAAAACTTTCCTTGGACCCGGACGTTGTAAGATACCTTGCAGTTGCGGAAGACAGACTTGAAAAGCAATATTTTTTCACGGACGAAACGCTTAATCTTCAGAATTTTGAAGATTCGAATAACGTGTACTTCAAAATTGAACATTCAGACAAAACCACGGACATTTATTTCATAAAAGGAATCACTTCAACGGGAAACAAGGCGAATCTTATCCAATATTTGCGGGGGCTTTGCGTATTTTCTTTAGACAGAGATGGAAATTACATTGCAGGCTCATACACAGCCTATGCAAAGATGAAAGAAATTTCCACGAACTATTTTGATTCCGCCACAAAAAAAGTCCTCGAAATCGATGAAAAGATTTATACAGTTCCATACATAATTCTTAATTCCGTGGATAAATTTAAAGAAGGCACTGTAAACTCCTCGCAATTGAAAAAAGGTTCATCGCAGTTCACTCAGCACGGATATATAATCCTGCCGATTAAGTACGAAGATTTTAACATTCTGAAAGAAGCGTCCGCCGGAATAGATGCGATGAGTTTAAGTTCTCTTTTCCAATTCATAAAAATTGCCGAAAATTACGGATATTCCACGGAAGTTTGCATTCAGTCCGTGCTGAACCGCCTGTTTTATCCGTACTTTCTTTTGCTTTGCGCCATTGCGTTGGGAATAGGAGCGTGGCACGGAAGGCTTCCGCCGAATTCAATATTCAAGTTCAAATGGATTATAATTTTCCCAATATTTTTGGTGATTGACTACGGACTGTACAGATTTTTGATGGTGTTTTTCAAACTGATGAATTACAGCATTTTGGGAATTGCAGGAGTTTCCTACGCTCTTCTTGCGTGCGGAATTTTTTACACGGCGATTTTTACTATAATTTCGATAACTTTTGTAAGTTGCAGAAATTCTATGACGATGGAAGTAAAATAAAACCTCGCCCAAAAGAATACAGAAATCCGGACAGAATAATTTTTCCTTATGAATAAAACGTTTTTTCCGGGGAAAAATATCTTTTCCGGCTCAAATAAAAAGCCGCAATAAAATTTAGTTTTATCCAATCGGGATTAAAAATCGGCAATCCGCAAGTTTGATACTGTTCTTCTTATATGTTATACTTACCCCATGAAGTTCACCAGTTCAAGAGACAAGTCTTCCACCGTCACTTTTGCGCAGGCGGTGATGAACTGCATGCCGGAGGACGGCGGTTTATACGTTCCTTGCGAAACTGAAGATTTACGCCGTTGGATTTTGTATACAAACGAAAACACAAAATTTTCTTCAATTGCAGGTTCGTTGACATCCGCTTTTATAAAAGACGAATTCAGCCCCATAATTTGCGAAACGATTGCCACAAATGCGTTCAAATTTTCCCCTGAAGTAAAACAACTTGACGAAAAACTTTTCACAATGGAACTTTTCCATACGCCAACAGGAAAGCACAGGGATTTTGGAATCTCCTATCTTGTTTCATGCATAGAAACTATTTTGAATTTGAACGGCGGTTCGGCGATTTTTCTCGATGTTTCTACGGGCGAACTGGGAGCAAGCCTGGCTCTTTCA
Source organism: uncultured Treponema sp. (assembly GCA_905372235.1). Lineage (GTDB taxonomy): Bacteria > Spirochaetota > Spirochaetia > Treponematales > Treponemataceae > Treponema_D. The sequence goes on along the minus strand of CAJPOF010000041.1, from coordinate 7,460 downwards.
TTGCGCGGAAAGAAAAATATCAAAGCGGTTCTTGTATATCCCAAGGGCATGGTTCGAGGCATGGAAGAAAGCGATTTTGCATGGAACGGAGGAAACATTTATCCGGTAGAAATAGACGGAACGGAAGAAGACTGCCATAAATTTGTAAGAACCGTTTTTGCGGATAAAGCTTTTATTAAAGAAAGACACATAACTGTGGCAAACACGGCAAATATCGGCCGCCTTTTGCCCCAGGCGTTCTTTTACCCTTTTGCATTTTCCAGAATCAAAAATAAAATAAACGGAAACATATACTATGCACTTGCCCCCGGAAACTACAGCAATGTCGTCGCCGGGCTTTACGCATGGCAATTTGCGCTTCCTTTGAACGGTTTTATAATTCCGGCGACGGATTCCCTTACGGTTGACGCAATCGGAGAACCGGTTCTTTTGGATTCTCTTGTTCCCGCAAACCGCAGAAATCCTTCCGACCCTTCAGAACCGTCCAATCTTGAACGACTTGAAGAAGTTTTCTGCGCAAACAAAGCAATGATGAAACATTTTATTTTTCCAAAGCCGATAGATGAGGCTGACGTAAACGCCGCCGCCAAGGAACTTTACACAAAATACAAACTATATTCTGACAGGCACACCGCTAGAGCATATGCGGCTTCAAAGACACACATTTCCGTGGATACGGGCGAAGCGATTACCGTTCTTGTCGCACGAGACTCTCCCTCGCTTTCGGAAAATTTTGTTCAGCACACAATAGGCGAAGTTCCTGAAATGCCGGATTCCATAAAAAAATCCCTAAAACAGTCCAACTTGGCTCGTCCGCTCGTAAAAACACCGGAAGAACTGAAAAAACTTATCGAAAAAATCCAGTAATAAACTGCAAACTTTTATTTTTTGAAACACAGAAAATAATTCAAATACAAAAACGCCCCGTAATCTTCATAGATTCGGGGCGTTTTTGTATTTATCTAACTTTTATTTCTTTGTAGATTTTTTTGCCTTTGGTTTTTCCTTGGGATCGGATTTTACCGAAGCAGATTTCTTTTTTGCCGGAGCAAATGCTTTTACAAGCTCTTCACACTTGTAACCCGCAGCATCCTTTGCAGAAAGAACTGAAGCGTACTGCTTCAAAATCGCCTCTTCATCCGTTGAGTCAAGCAGAGCCAAAGCAAAAGCGTTCACTATGCTAGAATCGATGACCTCTTTGTTGAACCAAACGACACCATTAAAGGCATTTGCGCCCGAAAGCAGCGGAGCGGTTTCATCCTCGCCCAATGCCTTCACCAATTTGGAAGCCCCGTTTTTGGCATCTTTTTCCATCAATGCAATATCCATAACCTTGGAAAGCGCAAAGATTTTTGAAAGTTCGTAGCGGACATCGCATTTTGCTGCCCCCGCATTCTGGAAGAATTCATTGAACTTTCTTGCAAATGCCCAAGCATCGTCAAGTCCGACTTTCACGTATTCCTTGACCATTTCATGCGCCACAAGGAGCATCGGAAGAGAACCGCTGTTCGTGAACGCCGTCTCAAGATATTCCGCACCGGTTTTTGCCTTTTTAAGAGCCGCCGGAACATCGGCAGAAAGTTTTGCGCTCTTGTTGGCGAATGCGACAAGAATCTTTTCAAGAGAAGCCGCAAAATTCTTGTACTGCTTTTCAGGTGCCGGAAGAGCAACGTCTTTTCCCGCAAATTCATTTGCCTTGGTGTAGAAAGTGTGCGCCGCAGAAGTGTAGAGACCAATCAAATCTTTAGCCGCTTTCTTCAGTTTTGCCTCGGTGATTTTTTCTTCCGAAGGTCCGATGAGTTTTGCCACAGCAGGAATGAACGCTGTCGCAAAATCCGCAAACGGTCTATAAAGCTCTCTGAACTGAATCTCCTGCCATTCGGTCTCGATGTCGTGGCAACCGCGCCCCTGCAATGTGTCACACAAAATCTGATATTTATGATCAGGTCCGTCGGCAACCTCGTGGATATCCATATAAACCTGATATTCAAATCCGTTCAAGCCGATGAACATACCTTTTTCACAGATTTCGCGGCTTCGGCGTATAAACCAACGTCCCGAACGATGTTCACGGAAAACACAGAATCGGTCTTCGCCGGCTGTAAGTCCCAGCCCTTCGGAAATTGATTTTGACCTCATTTCCACGTGCTGGTCTTCGCCCTGTCCAATTTTTACGGCGTACTCGCAAGATTGTTTTATCCACCCCTGCGCCCTGTCGTATTTGTTGTTGTAGAAGACTACAGAACACTCGTTTCCGGCACTGTTTGAATAGGCAAAAATATTTTCGTTCACTCCGCCGTTATCCCACACATCGTAGAAAAGGAAATTTTCCACATTAGCGAAGATATAACGTTTCTTCATAAGAGGGAAAATATCGTGCCAATGCCGATTCACAAGATTCTGGTCAGGAGTTTCGTTTCGGTATGCCTTGGTAAATTCCATTCCGTACTTTTCAGTGAATCCTTCAATCTGTCCGTGACCGAACATCGGAAGTCCAGGCATTGTAATCATCAGCGTACAAACACCAAAATATTTGTCATCCTTTCCGAACTGAGCAACCGCCGTATCTTCGTCAGGATTGTTCATGAAGTTTACGTAACGCTTGAGGATTTGCGGATCGAATTTTATCGTGTTCTTAACAGAATCACGATATTTTTGGTTCTCTTCCTTCTTGAGCATGTTCATGAAAGCCGAATTGTAAACTCGATGCATTCCCAACGTGCGGACAAAGTAGCCTTCCATCATCCAAAATGCTTCGGCAAGCAAAAGCGTATCGGGAACTTCGCGCGCAACCCTGTCTACAACCTCGCGCCAAAATTCTGCCGGAATCTTTGCCTCGAACTCCTGGTCTGAGAGCGCAGATTCGGCACGGGAATAGATGTCTCCGCCGCTTCCCGGACGCGGATACCAAAGACGGCGAATCGATTTTTTTGCAAGAACCATCGCAGCGTCAAATCGAATTATCGGGAAATTTCGAGCAACATGCAGAATGTCCTGCATAACAGCTTCACGCGCCTCCGGATTCAAAAAGTCGATTTGCGCCGTATCGTTCCAAGGCATTCCCGTTCCATCGTTTCCATGATAAATGTATCGTGTATCGCCGTTTCTGAAATCCACCCGCTTAAAGACAACGGAACAGTCGGAATGGCTGTAGTAATGGTCTTCAAGCCAAACGCCAACATTCGGGTCCCAAGAAAGATTTTCGCCGTTAAAACTATAGGAAGAAGACGGAGCGTCTCGCCTCTGCACAAAAAGGTCCGGGCGGTTCACAACCCAAGCTGAATCCATTCCAGTGTGGTTTGGAACCATATCCGAAGCAAGACGAACTCCACGCTGCCACAATCTGGTTCTAAGATTCGCAAGCGCATCCCAGCCGCCGATATTTTCGGCAATGTTGTAGTCGTAAAGCGAATACGCAGAAGCGGCTGCTTCAGGATTTCCACAAAGCTGCTTGATTCTTTTTGAAGCGTTCGAGCGAGTCCAAAGTCCGATTAGCCAAAGACCCGTAAAACCTTCGTCTCGCAAAGCATCAAGTTCCTCGTCAGGAATCAAATCCAAACGGTTTATAGGCCGTTGATATTTTTTTGTAAGTTGGTCAAGCCATACAAGTACCGTTTTCGCCATCAGGATTACACAAGGCATCCATTCGCGGTCGGGGCTAAAGCGTTCGTACTCTTTCATCAAACCGTCGTAATTATACGGATCCATGTTAACATCTCCGCCGTTTATTGCACCTGCCCGCCAGAACATTTTTTCTTCTTCGGTGAGCGTGTCGATTCCGGTAAGAAGAGTCTTGAGCCATTCTCCAAGAAGGTCTGCCCAATACTGACGTATATAATCCAACTGACCTTTAAGGCTTTCAGGACTGAAAACCATCGGCTCTCGCAGCATATTCACAAGGTCATGATTAAAAGGTCCGAATTTTGGCAAAGTCTGAAATGTTTTCTGCACGGAAGCCCATGCGGCATCGTAAGTTTTGTTTTCGGAAAGATTTTTGTCGCTGAACATCACAAGGAACGGCTTGAACGCAGGATTTTCATTTGCAAGGCGAAGCATCATCCATTCTTCAAGCACCTGCTCTCTGTTCGACCTGGAAACTCCAGTTCCTTTGTCAATGCAATCTTTTTCAAGATATTCTTCTGCGCTGAGTTTTCCCTGATAAACTTCCACCGGCGGAAATTCAGCCATAAAATCCAAAAGAAGCTCATCCACCTTAGCCTTTGTAAATTGTTTTTCCAATTCCAGAAGCACTGTTTTAAAAGCAGAACTTTCTTTGTTTCGCCTGTAAAGCATACAGACATAGTGAAGGATTTCGTCTATCAATCCCATGGCGTTCACAGAACCGACAGAAACTCGCTTTTCGTTCTGACCTCTAGAATCAAAAACTTTGTTCAACTTTTCCGTGAAAGTGCGGACAGCCTTCAGGTCGGCGAAAACCACGTTTCCCGATGAAGCGTAAAGCCTTTCGTCGAATTTGCACAAGTCTCTGACTTCTTTGCTTATGTGGAATTCGTTGTATGAAATTTCCATAAAATATCTCCTTTTACTGTTTTATTTTTTATTGCCCAAAATGAGCATCTGCAATTCCCTTGATTTTCGCCACAAGATTTTCATCTTTTGCAATGTCATCAAGCAAAGCAGGAATTCTATATGTCCAGTTGAAGCCGCTGACCGTACCCGGAATGTTTATGCGCTCATCATCGGGATTTTCAAGCCAGTATTTTTTCTCTACCGAAAGGAAATCCTGGAACGGATGAATGCAGAAATCGCTGTTCGCCGTAGCAAGAGCCTTCAGAAACGCCTCACCTTTTTCCGGCGTGTAAGATTCGTTTGCGATTCGGGATTTTGCGTCGTTGTCCCAAGCCTCAATTCCAAAAAACCACGGATATGTATTCACAAACTGATAGACTCCGCCTTTGTCTTCGTCCCACCACTGGCGGAGCGTAGAAGAGTCATGCACGGACGAAGTGCATACGGAAAGTTTAGGAAGTTCGCCGAATGGAATATACGGCTGCTCCGGCTGAATGTCCCATTTTCTGCACCAACGGTAGACCCTAAGCGAAAGAATCTTGTTTTTATCCATTACACTCGGAAGACACGGAAGATTCGCTCCCAAATCTTCACCGCAAGGAATCATGCTGACGGAATTTGTCAAAGCCGAAAGGATTTCGTCGGATTGAGTTTCCCAAAGCCTGTTCTGATTTCTTTCAGCCTCTTCGATAAGATAACGAAGTCTTCCCTGCTCGTCGTAACCAAGAGATTTCCATGGCGTAGTCTCGTAATACGTCCATATAGGAACGAACATATCCTGAGAAACTTCCACGAATGCCCTGTCTTTCCAGAATCTGCTAAGAACGTCCTTTACCCGATTTTCCGCATCTCCCTGACAGAACGAACTGAGGTCTGACTCGTAAATATCCTTGTCGCCTTCAACCGACTTCTTGAAAAGCCAAAGCTCCTCGTTTCCTATGCGCTCACAGAATTTTTCCAAAATCTTTGTAGCGGATTCGTGATTCCATGTTATATCTTCAATCACGCCGGTAGGAACATGCGGCTGGCTGAGCCAACGGATTCTATCATCGCCAAAACCTGTGTTGTGAAGATCCATGCGGCTGATTGCAACATACGGGTCTGTATGCCCCAAAATTGCGGTAGTATCACGTGTAGGAATCGCCCAAATCCTGAAAAATCCAAGAATATGGTCAAGGCGATAGACCGAATAATACTGTTCCGCAGATTTCAGCCTTTCCTTCCACCAAGAATAATCATGTTCCTTGAGATACGCCCAGTTGTAAGTCGGGAATCCCCAGTTTTGTCCCGAAGGATTTTCGTTGTCAACCGGAGAGCCGGCACGCAAATTCTGATTGAAAATCCCCGGAAGCGCCCAAGCGTCGCAAGAATCCTCGTTCATAAGAATCGGCATATCGCCCTTGAGCAAAAGCCCTTCTTTTCTTACCGAATCGGCTGCCTTTTTGAACTGCTCGGCGGCACGCATCTGCGTCCATGCGTAAAAAAGATTTTCTTTGCGATTGGAAGCCTTTTCCCAACGGGAGGTTATCTCCTTTTCGCTAAGATTCTGATCCTTTGCATCCCAAGATTTCCAGGTTGCCTGCATATATTTATATTTAAGAGACTTGTATACGGCGTAGTTTACAATCCAAGGATTTTTCTTTATCCATTTTTCAAGAGCAGCGTCCGCTTTTCCATCCTTTGCGATTGAAGTCGTCGCATAAAGAGAGCGCAAAAGTTCGTCCTTTTTGTTCAATATAGAATCATAATCATAGCGTCCGCCTGCGTTGTATGGATTTTCCTTTACAAAAGCGTCGTAATTTTTGGCAAATTTCTTATCCGAAGAATACAAACCATCGAATTCGGGAATCCGTTTTATGTCAATGTAAATCGGGTGAAGCGCAAAAGCGGAAAGTCCGCTATAAGGCGACGACTGAGTTCCAGTGTCGTTCACAGGCAGAAGCTGAATAAGACCGATTCCCGCCTTTTTGCAGAATTTCGCGAAATCAAGAAGAACGGTGAATTCTCCGATTACAGTATTATTTTTTGTGGAAATTGCACCCAACGGAATCGAAATGCCCGTTGTCCTCGTAGAATCAAGTCTACAGTTTTCTTTTGTGTTGCTCATAATAGATAGATTATACCATGGGAATTTTCAGATTGAAACATTAATCGGCAAAACCATACACAAATGAATGAACGATTGTGTAAAGAATTTTCTCGTCGCTTTTCATAAGTCCAGAAGCAACCCTCATGGCTATAGAACAGATATTCGCCAAAAATAGCGAACTGTACAATTCCTCCTTTCCTTTCATATTTCCAAACTCTTTTGCAGAAAGATTGAAAAAATCAAGCATAAGATTTTCTATTTTTTTTGCATGAGGATAAAAAACCTCGTAGCATTCCGAATGCTCAGGCGAATTCAAAAGATTTGTGCGAAGCCTAAAATAATCGGGAGCGGAAACGGCAAAATCAATTTCGGCACGAAGCATTTTAGTAAGCGATTCAAAAAAACGCCGCTCATAATCAGCAGCCTTTTGCATAAGACCAAAATGCTTTTCCTCGTTTTCAAGAACGATGCTTTGCAAAAGACCTTTTTTGCTCCCGAAATAATAGTAGAGAGTAGGCTTTGTGATTCCCGCTGTGTCCACGATTTCCTGAATGCCGACGGCATCGTAACCTTTCTGCGCAAAAAGATTGGTGGAAATCTCCTGAATCTGCATCTTGGTTGACTCATTCGCCATGGGGGAATTATATACCGAGTGGTAATATCGAGCAAGTGAATTTATAAAAAGAAAGAATATTTTCGCCATCGCCAGCCAACGCACCAGGATTTTCAGCATTTTTAAAAATTTCCTTTGTTTTTTCACATTTCGAAGATATAATTTACTATCACTTTTGAAAACATTTTCGACAAAAAGGAGTTGAAGAAAATGCCAAACTACACTATT
>CAJPOF010000040.1 GCA_905372235.1 uncultured Treponema sp. | reverse complement strand
TGTTGAACGCGGAGGAAAGCCGCGCTATCTCGTCCGCGCCCCTCACGGGAAGGCTCACCGTAAGGTCTCCGTCGCCCTCGGAGATGTTCTGTAGCTTGTCCGATGCCGACACTATCGGGCGGACAAAAAGACGGACAAGCAAAAACACAAATATGAAACTCGAAATTATCAATGTGCTAAAACATATAATCAGGTTTGTTTCCATAAACTTTGAAAAATTCTTGCGGACAAACGAACGCTCTCTTGCAATCACTTTATCGATGTTGTCAAGATAATTCGCCGTTCCGATTACCCAGCCGAATTTTTCGTAAACACGGGCGTATCCTCGCTTTGGCTTTGCGACATCTCCCGTCCCGATTCCTTGAAAATACCATTGCGTAAATCCGCCGCCTGAACGGGCAACGGAAATGATATTCTGAATGAACGGAACTCCGTTTACATCTTTTGCGTCCATGCGCATTTTTCCTTCCACCGACGGATTAATCGGAAGAAGAACATTCACGCCTTCCGTTGTGTCAATCCAAAAATATCCGTCCGTGCCGAACCGGATATTTCGAATTATTTCCTTTATCATGTTTTTCCGCTCGTCGATTCCCAGCCCTTGCTTTTCAAGCATCGAATCGCACGAGGCAATCATGCTCAACGTGTTTTCCACCTGTTCTTTGATTGCCGTATCGTAATCGGAATTCAACATTGCCTGCAAAGTCGAAAGATTATGCTTCTGGACAGAAAGCGTATTTACGACACTCCCGATGATAAAAGCCGCCGATGTCGCAAAAATGATGGAAAGCGCAATCAACGTCATTTTGAACTTCAAACTGAAAAATCGCTTAGTTTTTTGCCGTACAAATGTATTCATGCCCGTATTATACTGAAAAACTCCCGTTTTCGCAATAAACGCATTTTTTCACATTTTCATAGAAAAGACGCAAAAAAGGGCTTGACAAATTCGGGGGGGGGGATAATTTGGGGGTCTATCTCGGCGACCCTCTACAAACTGAGCGTTCGGAATCCGCGCGGGAAGGCACACAAGGAGATTTTTTTATGAAAAAGATAGCAATGATTGTCATCTCCGCCTGCATTCTGGCAAGCGGAGCGTTCGCTTTGGACATGGGAGTAGGAGGCATTTTCGAATACAACTACGTTCCGGGATTTACAAAAATGGGTAACAACAGTGGAAGCACAGAAATGCATGCCCTCGGATTCAAGGCGTTTTTTGACGCTCAGTACGCCGCAGTATCGTTCGGAGTGGACGGCACAGTCGGAAAGGTCAAAATTAAAAACAAGACAACCGGCGTAACTACTGAACTCAACCAGCAAGCCACGTTCCTTAACCTCGGAATAATGGGAAAATATCCGTTCTCCGCAGGAAACGCAAAAATCTACCCAATCGTAGGTTTCGACTTTGACTTTGCGATTGCTGCAAAGGCTGACGGAAAGAAAATGGAACTCACCGCTGAACAAAAGAAAGGCATGAACAGGTACTGGTTCGACATCGGACTAGGCGCGGACATCCCCGTCGCACTTGACAGAAAACTCTGCATACGACCGCAGGCGCTCTTCGGTGTTCAGATGAACATGACTGACAACGAGAAAACAGCAAAGAAATTCGCTGAGAGCCTAGGACTCAAGTACAGCAACGTAGTATTAAAGACACAAATCGGTGTGGGCGTAATCTACAAGTTCTAATAAAAAAATGCACCCGTCCTGCCGTGATTCCGAGGCGGGACGGGTGTTTCTCTTTCAATAAAAAATCGTCTACAAGTTTGCGCCTACAGCCGCCGTCAGGCTAGGCGACCAGCCTCCGCTTTTTCGTGCTGGACTTCAAGAATTTCCATCACTTTATCCACAGTCTTCTGCTTGGGGTCTGATTCCTGCTCCGGAAGCGCCGCCAGCACCTCGTCCCTGAACTTTCTGCATTCGATAACCGGGCTTGCGGTAAGAACAAGTTTGTCGTGTTCAACCAAATCGGCAAGCATATCGTCGGGCTTTTCCATGTTTATCCTAAGGCAGTTTCCGTTGTTCGAAACCAAAATCATCACGTCAAAAAGGCGAAGATAACTGTCAATTTCGCGAAGCCCTCGTTTAGTTTCGGGATGCCCCGGACGATAACGTGTACCGCTCGGAAAAACAAGTATGATTTGACCTTTACGTTTACAACTATCCATTTGACGCATTGCCGCAAAATTGATTTTCTTTGCCTTCTGAGCCTCAGCTTTTATTTGCTCTTCGGAAACGTCGCTGTTTTCAACCTTGTCCAAACTCCTTGTAGGATAAATTACAACCCGTGTAAACGCCTCCGTCCAGCAACGGACAGCCGGATTCGCTTCATTCAATTTCATTCCGGCGATTGCCACGATTCTTTTTGCAAAATCTTTTGACCAATCTTCGCCGTGCTTGTCCAAAAGATATATCACGGACGGCAAATCGATGTTCGTAAAATGCTCCATCATTATTACGCCGGATTTTCCCTCTTTTGTGACAGCATCGTAAAAAGCCTTCCAGTTTTCGATGTTGCCAAGACACGAATCCTTGCGGAGCGTCTCGTCCATCATTTTGAAACAGTATTCAAGAAGAGCAGGATTCGATTCCTGATATATGTTAGTTTCATCGATTTTGTCAGGAGCTTTGGAAATCTTAATCATTTCCTTCATGTAATGCCCATATGCTTCTATTAACGGAATTCCCATAATGTCCTCGATATTTAGTTTTTCGGCGGGCAAACTAAATCCGCCATAAGCCATAAACTTTCGGTCCGCTTATTATAAATTTCACTATTGTACCTGTCAATTGTAGAAAAAATTCGCTAGCGCATCCGGAAAAATGGAAAGATTACAATTTTTCTTCTATAATGAAAGAATGAAAATAGAGCATTTGATATTTGACATGGACGACACGCTTTATCCCGGAACGGGCAAAATGAACGCCGGAATCACAAGGCGGATGCTGCAATATGTAGCGGATTTTTTTGGCGTGAATTACGAACAGGGACTTGAACTTCGCAAAAAGAACATAGGAAATTTTTCTACAACGCTGGAATGGCTGATGTCGGAAGGGCTTAATGATATCGAAGATTTTTTTGCCACTGTCCACCCGGATGATGAAGCCGACGAACTTACGCCCGATCCTAAGTTGCGTCCTTTTCTTGAATCCATAGACATTCCGAAAATTCTTCTTACAAACGCACCGCTTGAGCATGCGGAACGGGTTCTTGAAAAACTGAACGTAAAAAATCTTTTTGACCACATATGCGACATAAGATTTTCGGAACTAAAAGGAAAGCCGTATCCAAAGGCATTCAAAAATGCGCTTGCCGTCTGCAACGGAACAATCGACGACACCCTGTTCATCGATGACCTTGTAAAATACACGGACGGATACATGGCGTTGGGCGGAACTGCAGTTCAGGTCGGGAAAAATCCGGGGCATCATCTTAGCAAAGACGCATCTTCTGCCTGCAAAGAAACGCCGCCGCATCCCGGAAGGACGCTTCACATCGACTCGATTTATGAGATTATGGCATTGATAAACGAACTGAAAGACGAACAATAAACGGACACGTATTTTTAAATTAATTTTAAATTGTTTTTAACTGTCTTGCTAATTAGCCAACAGGAACACTTTTTTATATTTATCTTAAATAGTTTTGACATTGTTCTTACATAAACTTATCCTAACTACAGATACGGATTATATCACATAAATCTAAAAAAAATATAAAATTTTACCAAAAGTTTCAATTTTTCCTGTTTTTTGTATTTTTGAAAATAATTCGCTAAATCCGATTTTTTATAAATCCGCATTTTGATTCATAAAATTAAAAACGGCGACAGCAAAAATAACGCCATCGCCGTTTTATTCATTTTTTTCAAAGGCCGAAAACTTATGATTCTAAATATCAATGCGGCATTTTCAGAAACCGGATTTCCAAAGCCACCGCACTAATTGTTTATTTTTTGAGAATCACAAAATCTTTGGACGCAACCTTGTCAGGAAGTGCGGATTTTTCAACAACCGCTCCGCTGGAAACTTCAATAAATTTAGAATAACCTGAATTATCGATTGAAATTTCCGAATCGGAAGCGTTGAAATACACGCAATAATCGCCCGTCTCATATTTTGTGACACCGGGGGAAAGCCTTGTCGCTTTTGCCGAAGCATTTCCTCCGAATGTTTTTGTGTCCGACTGACGCAACGCAATCAAACCTTTGTAGGTATTGTAGACATCAATGTAATTCGTCTTGAAATCAAGGTCGATCCCATTAAAGGCTATTGGTTTGTCATAGCTGTTTTCATTTCCCTGTTTTGTTCTAAGGAATTCCTGACCGCCGTTCATAAACGCCATTCCCTGCGCAAGGAATACGTAAGAAGCGGCGAGTTTGTCCCAAGATTTTATGACATCAAGACCATCCGTACCAATTATGTAAGCCGCGAACAAATTACCCGTAGTTACCTCTTTTTCAGGTTTGTTGTAAAGTTTCTGCCATTTTGAAATAGCAAGTTTATCGAACAAAGTGTAGTTGTCGTGGCACTCAACATAATTGATTCTAAGTCCCAAAACGCCTGTTTCATTTCGTTTGTTTCTGCCACTTTTTCCTGTAAGCCCCGTAACGACTCCCATGTCATTGTTTGCATCCTGAACATGACCTCGCCTAAATCCATTGAATTCAGAACCTTTTATGGCATCCCTGAAATCGTCGTCAAACGCACCGGCACCGAATCCATTCGAAGAAGACACCGCTTGGGACGCACCGTTTACGACCATAGAGTTGCCTCCGGTCCACGGCTCTCCGTAAACAAGTACATTCGGGTCGATTTCCCTCAAGGCATCGTAGATTTCTGCCATGGTTTCTTTTGCGATACAGCCCATAAGGTCAAAACGGAATCCATTGAAGTGGTAGTCAAGCATCCAGTTCTTTAGGGATTCGATTATGTATTTTTTAGCCATAGGAGCTTCGGTGTCGATTTCATTTCCGCAACCAGAACCGTTTGAATATGCTCCGTCCGCATCCATGCGGTAAAAATATGTCGGAACTGTAGAATCGTACAAAGAATAATCTTTTGTTCCTGCCGTATGGTTGTAAACAACGTCCATATTAACGGCAATTCCAGCCTCATGGAATTTTGCAATCAACTCTCTCAATTCCCTTACTGCATGTATACCATCCGTATAGCCGGTAGTGACATAGCGACCTTCAGGAACATTGTAATGATAGGGATTGTAGCCCCAGTTATACTTTGAGTCGTCATTTGTTTCTGCAAATTCAAAAACTGGAAGAATCTGAACATGAGTAACGCCAAGTTCTTTTACATGCTTTATGACTTTTGTTCCGTTTGCGATTGTAAGATATTTTCCCACGTTGGCAGTCGGAACTTTTGACTCTGCATACGACCAGTCCGTTATATGCATTTCGTATATCACAGCATCGGAATAGGATTTTTCTTCCGTTCCAGATTTTCCAAAAGGATTGTAATATCCGGCTTTTGTTCCATAAACCTTGTCTGTAGACGACGAAGGAATTCCAAGCGGCATCGTGTTTATATCCACAATTTGAGAGGCAATGGCTTCTGCGCTGCAAGCCTTTCCCCAGATGTCGGAAACATAATATTTGTCTGAACCGTTTTCTATAATGAACTTGTAATATTTGTAAGAGGAAATATCGTCAACCATATAAGACCATACGGAAGTGGCAGGGTCTTTTACCATTTGGAACTCGGAAGATGGTGTTCCTTTTAATTCAGCATCTTTGAGGCTTCCGGACGACTTTCCACCTTTGAACGTTCCTACTTTGGTTGAATCCGTATAAAGAAGAAGTGTTACGCTTTTTGCAAGCGGCGCCCAAGTCTTGAATGTCGCCTTTGTTCCTGAAAGCGTAAGTCCCAAATCGTTTCCTTTATATTCAGGCGCATCCTTTACAATTCCAACGCTGCCTATCTTGACTCCGCTTGCCGGAGCAAAAGACGAATGTTTTACAAAATACGTAATGTCGGTAGCCAATGGGGTTGCCGTTTTTAGAAGAACCGTTTTTGTGTTGTTCCTCAATCTGTCATTCTGGGCTTCATAGTTTACAGAATCGGATACGGTAACCTGCATTCCGTTCTGATCTTCGATGACAAATCCGCTATCTCCGGCTTCTGTTCCAAGACCGTAGGTTACAGAAAGCGAAACCTTTACAGAATCTTTTGACAAAGAAGAGGCAGACAATATCAAAGGTTCGAAAGAATTCTTTACGACATATACGTTGCTATCTCCGCTGATTATCATAAAATGCCTTGCTCCGGAAGAAAGTTCAAGTTTTTGATCCGCACCGGGGTCTTTCGTCCAAGCAGCATCCCTTATAATAAGTCCCAAATCGTTGTTTCCGGTTATGGCAGTCTGAACAAGAGAACTTACAAGTGTAGACATATTCCAATATGCAATGTCACCTTCTACAGTGGCTTTTCCGACTGTTGCATTGTATCCCGCCTCACCGCTTCCGCCGGGCAATTTCCAAATCCAACATCCCCAGTTAGAATAAGACTTGTCGGGGCGATAATAAAACACAAGCACCTTGTCGCCGGTGGGGTCAATCCGTTTTGCAATGTCGGATGCCGCAAGCAAATTGGCGTCCGTCTTTCCGATTGTTCCGGGGGTAACATCAGGATTACTATTATTGCTATTGCCGACACAACCTGTAGCAAGAACAAAAGCCAAACACACCGCAAGCAAAGTCAGCGATTTTAATTTCTTCATTTTTCCTCCAAAAATCAGGCGATTTTCACCTGATTTTAAGTTTTGCACACATTATAGCAGAAAGCATAAAAAAGGGAATTGAAAAATATTTTAAGCCGCAGGAATCAAAATACCTGCGGAACGTAAAAAATATCGGGAAAAACCGAAACCGTTTTAAACTAAAAAAATCGGCGCAATATTTCAGCACCGATTTTTTTAGTCTTAGTTTTTACTAATTCAGCGTTATGATTTCGTCGGTTTCGTCACAAACCGTAGGAATCTCGCTTGCTTTCAGAGAACCTGAACCAAACTTATACCGTTCGGCAGCTCCGTCTTTTACTCCGCGAGGATTTCCCATGTCAAAATCCCAGGTGTTCAGATAAAATTTGTAACTTGCAAGATTCTTCGGGAATCCTATGGAAGCCGCGCTTATCTTGAACCAAATCATTCCGGGTTTGTCCGCAAATTCATCGCCTATCGCAGGATTGTACGAAGACCAGTCAGGCTTTGCGTATTTTTCCATATTGGGTACGGCAGCATCATCTATTTTGTCCCATGCCACAGGCGGGTCATTTTTCGGCGACGGAGTTTTTACAGTTCCCGAATTAGTGGCGCTTGCATTGTCGCTGGAACAGAACGTCTGCCCCCATCCCTGAGCAAGGAACATATAATCCCATTTTCCGAAAGCAGCCGGAAGCGTGTAGTTGCAGTTCGGCTGTGCGGCGCAACCAGTCGTGTCGTCGCCATCGGAAATGAACAGATTGAAAATCACGTGATCGAATAGATTCGAAGTCGGATTCCAGCCGTGGGAAATCGCACCCATTCGCACTCCAAGCAAGATGTCATTTCCGCTTCTGTATACGTCAACTCCCTGAATGTCCATCGTTCCATCGAACGGCTTGTCCGTAGGATGCTGCAAGATTCCCTTTGCGACTCCGACTCCATTGTCATCGCCCACAGGATCAGAATATTTTTTGATAAGTTTGAACGGTCGCTCGATTATAAAGAATTTTGAACTTGAGAAGTATGGATTTGTGCCGACAACCTGCACAAGCTGGACGGAAATTGTTCCGTTCGAAAGACCTGCAATATCTATCTCTTGTGAGAATTGAACATTCGCCGTAGCGTCAACTTCCTTTGCCGAAGAATAGTCGCCGTTAAGCACAATCTTTACTTTTCCAGTATTGTTTGTAGTTCCTTTTATTGAGATTGAAGCGGCATCCTTAATCTTTTCCGAAGGCACTTCATCTACAGTCAAAGTGCAGACCGACGAACCCGTAGGAACTCCCGTTTGCTCAAGAAGATAAATCGCACAACTTTTTGCAGGAACAATTGCCCTGACCCCAGCCTTGTCAGAACTTTCGCCTACCGCAAGAAGTTCCCCTTCGATATTACCGCCGGCAGCGCATACGGAAACCCCATTATAAGGAACAAGTTTGTATTTTTCTCCGTCTTTTAGATATAGGGACGAAGCGTTCAGAAGCTTGTCCGTCTCGGAAGAGTTCGTCACAAAAAGCGCCTTGTTTTTTAGACCATCAAGGAAGTTCTTGGGATTCGCAGCGTCTCGTTCACGAATCACATAAGCAAAAACACCCGCGCGGTCTTTCGTATCCTGAATCACGGAGACGATATTGTGCCTGAACACACGATTTTCCTTTCGCATTTTGTTCAGCTGCTGGAAATATTTGTACCAGTCACCGGTAGTGTCAAAATGGTCGCTTGTCTGTTTAAGTCCCGGAGCCTTAAAACTTCCCGTAAACATGCCTTCACGACATTCCCCAGAAAAACCTTGCTCGGAACCGTAATAGACCTGCGGGATTCCTTCAATCGTGTAGATGATTCCATACGCGATTTTCATAAGTTCAGAGCCGCCTTTCATCGTATGTCCCCAGCGATCCATGTCGTGGTTATCGATGAACGTAACAAGTCTGCTAGGATTCTGATAATAGTCCATTGAATAACGATGTCCCAAAATTTTGGAGATAACATCCGTTTTTCCGCCGGAACTTATGGAATCGGCAATCGCATAGCGCAACGGGAAGTAAAGCATACTGTCCATTCTCGGAGTTCCCGGAATATAGTCGCCGGGATTGCTTCTTGTGTAGCTTCCGCAGACTTTTTCATCTTGGCTGAAAGCCTCTCCGAAGTCTATAAAGTCCGCCTTTCCTTTGGATATGCCGTATGTTCGCACGCCCATGTTGGACGCGTCGGTGGCGTTTATGAATCCCTCGAAGAATTCCGGCTCAACATACAGGGCGGTGTCAATGCGGTATCCATCGATTCCGGTCTTGTCGATCCAATATCTGAAGTAACCTCTCAAAAGATTTCTTACAACCTCGCTTTCGGTAACCATATCGTCAAGGTTGCTGGACGAATGTGTGTACATATTGGTCTGATTTGTATAGTCCGAAATCTCCGAATTATAATGATAGAAAGAATTGTGTTTCCATTCGTCGTAAGTCAAATCGTTGATGTTGTTCAACGCCCACGGAAGCTGTTCCGGATGGCTGAACGGAACGGATTTCGGCTCAAGATAAAAGCGGCTTTCGGAAATCTTCGCCTTTCCCTCAACAAAATCGTTTGCTGAAATATCCTTTTTAATCTGCTGGTAGTCGCCAAGGTGATTCACGACAATATCCTGAATCACGTAAAGTCCCTTTTCGTGAGCTGCCTTTACAAAATTCTGATACTGCTGCAAAGTTCCCATGTGCGGGTCGACCTTTGTAAAATCGCTTGCCCAATATCCGTGATAACCGTGGTAATTGCTTTCGGCAACCTGACACTTAACGGGCGGAGTCATCCAAATAGCGGTAAAGCCCAAATCCTTTATGTAATCCAGTTTCTGCCGGATTCCTTCGATATCGCCGCCGTTATAGCCTGAAGCAGGCTGACCTTCAAGAACTTTGGACTCATCGTAAGGTTTTCCCTGCTGGTCGGTAAGGTTTGCGGTTCTATCGTTTGATGTGTCCCCGTTGAAGAACCTGTCGGTAAGAATAAAATAAATCGTTTGATCCTGCCAATCTTCGCTTTCGGGGCTTACGGGCTTCCATTGACCGGTAAAATCCGTCGTTCTGTCAAGGTCAAAATCAAAGGAAGTCATCGCATAATTCTTGGTACCGTTCGATTTTTTTGCAACCGCCCGAATCACGCACTGTTTTTTTACCTCGAACGGTCCCGTGTACTTGGTCGAAGTTTCCGAAGGGAACGAAGACGCAACATTCGCCTTCCACTGCTCCTCATTCCAAGAACCGTCGGAATTTAATGCAGGTTCCAACACAGTATAATAAATCTCCGTGGAATCTTCGCAGGTAATCGAAACTTGCTGCGCCTCTTTATAGAAACCGCCGGCAGGGCTGAACTTTGGACAAGGTGCATTCGGGTCGGCTTGAGGCGGTTCAGATGTAGCATCCGAATTGCATGCCATAAACAACGTCAGCATTCCAAAACAAGACAAAAAAATAAACAGTTTTTTGCTCTTCATAATAAATCTCCTTTTATTTTATATTTTTACGGCAAGGATTTTATGATTTTCCATTATTAAATCCTAAAATCAGTGCAACATTGATACCAGATGAAAATCGGTCTATAAAAATGACATTTTATCAATTTTTACAGTCCGTATATTTCCTAAAATCTCAATCGGCAGAAACAGAAGCATTTAAACTCATTGAAGGTACATCAATAAGCAAGGTTACGTCATTTCCCGCTGAACAGGCGATTGCAATCTGCCTGTTATTATCACCAAGAATAATATTCGAAGTCTTTGACCATGCGCCAAAATTCCACTGATTGTTCCAACTGGAATTTGAGGCAAGTTTCAACTCAAGCCGTGCAGAATCATTGCCGTTATTAAGTGTTGCACTTGTAATGACGCTTGGCAAAAAAATTTGACTGGTTGTATTAGGCGCAGTATTCAGAACATTGCCGGAAAGATTCCAATTATTCGCATCGCACGGGAAACTCACATTTTCAGGGTTCGAGCCGGACTTAAACACAATCGTAAAATTTCCGCAAGAAACAGCATTATCTGAAGAAATGACGACAACCTGATTTTCCGCAAGAAAGACACTTGCCGTCCCACCGTAGACAGACACAGTTCCGCTTCCGAGTTCGTTTTGGTAAGTTCCGTTAGGGAAACTAACATTGGGAACCGAAATTGTCTTAGCCGCACCAATGTTTGCCGCAACAAAGATAACATCGCTTCCATTCTTTCGTTCATACGCCAATATGGAATCATCAATCCACTTTTCTGCGTAAGAGCCGCATTGCAATGCCGTATTTGTCTGCCGTAAAGCAGAAAGTTTCCTTATTATGTTCTGTGCGTTTGTATTGGTCGCAAACGAAGGCATCATCTCACGGTTGTAAGGGTCGCTTCCAACCTGACCGAAAGAATTTGTGGTAAAGTTGGCAGCATAATGTTCCGTTCCATAATAAATGCAGGGCACACCACGGACTGTCATTGTTATTGCAAGCCCCAAATCAGTTCTCGCTGCCGCATAAGATTCGGAAAATCCGGCGGAACTCCTTAGAACCGTGTTGATTCTAGGCATATCATGATTGTCAAGAAAAACGACCTGTTTAAGCGGATTTGCCCAATAAGTTTCTCTGTCATTAAGATATTGCGCCAAAGTTCGCATTGTGGAAGAATTTTTCAGCACATTTTCAATTGCAGACCGATATCCAAAGTCCAATAAGGCACAGCCTGAATTGTTGGCAAAATATTGACCTTCAGAATTGAGTCCCGTAGCCCATGCTCCGGCATCCATCCATTCGCCAAAGAAATATATGTCTTTATTCAGGCGATTTCGCATATCGGAAACAAGCTGTGTTGTAAAGGAAGTGTTCATGTGCTTGACGGCATCAAGGCGAACCGCATCTACACCGCGAGAAAGCCATAACTCAAGACCATCGGAAAGGTATGAATAAGTGTTTGGATTATCCTGATTGAAATCGGAAAGATTGAAAAGATTTTTGTAACGACAATAATAAGGGTCATCCCATTCCCCGTCTCCGATTCCGCCCAGCCTATGATACCATGCGCCTGAATCTAAAAGATAATCCGTCAACTTCCATGTAGAAAGCAAAGAGCCTGTCGCAGAATAGGAACTTTTATATAATTCTCCAAAACCCGCCTCATCATTTGGATTTGAATGGTTCGGCGCATAGTCCAAGATTAATTTCATCCCGAAATTTTCTCCATGCATATTTGAAACTAGAGTATAGAAATCCTCCCAAGAACCAAGATGCTCATCGATGTTATAAAAATTTTTCGCCCAATATCCATGATAAGGAGCATCCCCTGCCATTGTAAGACTGTCTATTCCATCGACAAGGGGAGTTACCCAAACAGAGGTGATTCCCATTTGCTTTAGGTAAGAAAGTTTTGAATTAAGCCCCTGCAAATCTCCGCCCCAATACTTTTTCCAGTCGGTTTTTGTTGAATCATATTGACTTGGGTTATTGCCGACATTGTTTTGCGGATTTCCATCAAAAAATCTGTCAACAAACAAAAAATAGATTACATCCTTTTGGTATTCATCCGAAGTCTGTACAACAGAATTTCTTTGGATATTTTTCAAAGAATCATCGACTTTTAAATAGGAACTTTGCAATACCCCATTACAGCCCGTAAAGAGCAGCAAAACCCAAACCAATAAAATAAGCGTTTTCTTCATAATTCGCCTCGTGTGTAATTAAGAGAAAAGGTGTGCAACATTATGTTGCGCATCGCCGGTAAGAAAACAGGATTTTGGCTAGTATCTTTTTAAGATTTTTGTCAATTCCTTTTATAATTGTTGTTTTAGTGGTTATATTTCCACTTAAACCTCTTTTATTTTATCACGAGTTTATTCAAAATCAAGAATTTTGTATGATTTGGCAATTAAGCGATAAAATATAGTGTCGCAAAATTAGGAAAGAAACCTGATGGCAATAACGGAAAGACAAAAATACACGAACTTTTTTTGAAAAGGACGAATCGTTTTCCTAAAATCACAAATATGGAAGAATTTGCAAATATACTGATACTGCATAAGAGCAGGCAACTCGTGTCCAGACGGCACTCATGATAAACCGATTCCCCTAAATCCGCTCTAAGAACTTTCGCCAAGCCTTAAAATGAAAACTTACTCTCGCAAAAACAACGAGACTCTGCTCCATGAAAAATCGCCCAGCTACCGTCCATCGATTTGCTAAATAAAATGCTTTATGCTGTGATGTTCCACCAGTTTTGTCTTGACCCCGACTACATAACTTCCAAAAATCGAGGTCAGTGCGTCAAATGCGGCGGCAAACGAACAGATTATCGGGGCGGCGGGTTGCAACATAAGGTAGCCGGACTCAAATCCTCGGCTGTAAAGCGAACACAAAAGTGTAAGCGACACGAAAGCGCCGCCAGCGGGAATAGCCCCCAAGAGAAATGAAAGAGCGAACGCCGTGAAAAAAATCCAAGCGACATCAATAAACGGAATTTTTAGACTTGAGTACGATCTCCAAATCACGATAAAACTTACGGTCGTAACAAGCGCAGAGCCGCCGCGCGCAAAAATGCTGAACAGCGGATGGGTAACGCCGTTTATTCGCCGTCGTATTCCAAGGCTTTCTTTTCCGTGACGAATATTCAACTGAAGGGCAAGATTTGCGTCTCCGCTGAAAAATGCTGTCATCACGGAACAGGCGGAAGCGTACAGAATCCTGTATGGGTGCGGATCATGGCAAAGATACCTGATTGTTACCGGATAAATCACCGCCGCGACAAGCACAAGGTCAGCCAAAAGCATAAGAATCAGCGGCGTAAAAACTCCGCTTGCTATGATTGTCCGGAACTGTATCGTCCACGAACAAAGGATTGCTATCATTCCGATCGAAAGGAATTCCGTGAAAATCACGTTTATGTTGTACATGAGTTTTGAAAGCGAATCGGCAAGTTGAGTTACCGGCTTAAAAAGTATCGGGTCGGCGGTTGAGGCAAATCCGATAAGAAGAGCCCAAAATATCGCCGCAAGAAGGAAAGTTCCGTTGCTCAAAGAGTCAAAGCCCGAATACGAAAAAAGCCCTCTAAAAAGGTCTGCGACATTCAAAGAAACCGCTTTTGCCGCGTCGTCCACGGTTATGGGAATCCTCGGAAGTTTTACGGCAAGAATCGAAATAAGACCGACAAAAGTAAGGGCAAGCGACGAAATCACGATTACCGAAGAAATCCAAACGCCGGTTTTCAAGATTAATTTTGTGTCCCTTATGCGGTTGAACGCCGTGATTCCCGTAAAAAAAATCACCGGAATAACCAAACTTCGCCCGAACCTGATGACAATCTCGGTAAGAAAGGCAAGCGCCTTTGAAAGTCCGGGGTTTGAAACCGGAAGAACAAAAGCGCAGGCGATTCCTATCAGCGCACCAAGCAAATATTTTATCCAAACCTTCATAATTACTTCCTAAATCGCATTTGTTTCAAAATTAAAAACGGAATCGGCATATGTTCCGACAAAGTCCAACTCTCATTCCAAAGAAAATGCATATTTTCCGTGTTTTAATTGCGCCGCAAAATCAAATTTTCCAGCGTTTATATTTACGCACGCCGGATTGCAAATTATTCCACGGTAACGCTTTTTGCAAGATTTCTCGGCTGGTCCACATCATGCCCCAATTCCCTTGCGCAGTAGAACGCAAAAAGTTGGCAAATCGTAACCATCGGCAAAGCGTAGAACGCCGAATCCTGCACTTTTGGAACCGGAATAAAATCGTCCACGATGGATTTTAGTTCCTCGTCACCTTCCGTTCCAATCGCTATTACCGGACCTTTACGCGCCTTTATTTCTTTTATATTGGAAATGATTTTTTCCCGCAAAAAATCGTCCGGCACAAGAAACACGCTCGGAACGCCTTCGTTCACCATTGCGATAGGACCGTGCTTTATTTCGCCTGCCGCAAACGCCTCCGCATGAATATAACTGATTTCTTTGAGTTTCAACGCACCTTCAAGCGCAATCGGATACATTATTCCCCGTCCCAAGAAAAGAAAATCTTTACACTTGCAGTATTTTTTTGCAATCGCATGAATCTTTTCCTTGTTTGAAAGAGCCTTTTTTATGAGAGCAGGCTGACCTTGGAGTTCTTTGATGAATTTAGACCCATCCTCTTTGCCCATTCCTCTTTGACGAGCAAATTTCAATGCCAAAAGATAGTAGACAATCAAAGTATTGGAAAAGGCTTTTGTAGAAGCCACGGCGATTTCAGGCCCTGCGTGAATAAATGCGCCGCCATCCGAAATACGTGCTATCGTGGAACTTACTACGTTGCAGATTCCGTAAACTTTTCCGCCTTTCTCATGGATTTCCTTCATCGCTTCGATTGTGTCCGCAGTTTCGCCGCTTTGGCTTACGGCAAGGAAAACATCGTTGTGATGAATAATCGGATTTTTGTAGCGGAACTCGCTTGAAAACTCAGAACAGGAAGGAATGCGCACATATTTTTCAAAAAGCAGATTTCCAAAAAGACTTGCGTAATACGAAGTTCCTGCGCTTATGGTCGTGATTTTTTCGATTTTCTTAAATATTTCGTCGTCAAATCCAGAAAGGCGAGCCGTAAGATTTTCCAAATCTATTCGTCCTGCAAAAGCTCTCTGAATGCTTTCCGGCTGCTCGTTGATTTCCTTTTCCATGTAAGTGTCGAAGCCGCATTTTTCCGTTTCCTCGGCATTTATGGTAATTTCTTCGACACGTTTTGCGTAGTCGTTGTTCTGAATTTCAGGGAACTCAAGCCCGTAGGGTTTTACTTCAACTATGTCGCCGTCCTCAAGATAAATCACTCTGGAAGTGTTCCCGACAATGGCGTTCACGTCGCTTGCAATATAATACGCTCCGTCGGCGATTCCTATTACGAGCGGACCGCCTCGCTTTGCCACAACAATTTTGTTCGGCTCGTCAACGCAGGTTACTGCAATAGCATAAGTTCCGATGACCTGATGCAACGCTTCCTGCACCGCTTTCAGAAGATTTCCGTTGTAATTCTGCTGAATCAGATTGGGAATCGTTTCCGAATCGGTTTCGCTTGTAAATTTTATGCCGTCCTTTTGGAGTTTTGCCCTAAGCGTTTGAAAATTCTCGATTATCCCATTGTGAACCACAGCGATTTTTCCGTTGTTCGAAATGAATGGATGGGCGTTTTTGTCGGTAACCTGCCCGTGCGTCGCCCAACGAGTATGCCCGATTCCCCAAACACCGCTTAAATTTTCAGGAAGAATATTTATCAATTGCTTGAGTTTTCCAGCTTTTTTATATAGAAGAAACTGTGGCTTTGCGTCCACGATTTTTCCAATCACGATTCCGGCTGAATCGTATCCTCTGTATTCAAGTTTTTTAAGTCCGTTCACAAGATAAGGGACTGCGTTATCTGAACCGACGTAACCTACTATTCCACACATATTTTAATTGAAGAAAAATCTTCGCCTCCTGTTTTAGGGCTTGCCTTGGTCGCTCGTAAAAATCGACAGCGTATTATATAAGAATGGCATGAAAATTCATAGAGAAAGCATTCTGATTTTACAGTTGAGAAATAAGTTCTATCAATCCGAGCGGAGAGAGCGAAAAATTGTTCTTTATTTTTGAAGAGGCGGTTGCATGCGCAAGGACTGCGGTTTTTGCCGCTTCTACGGCGGATTTTCCCTGCGCCAAAAGGCTTAGACAAAGCCCCGCAAGCACGTCGCCGGAACCAGCCTTCGCAAGTGAAGGAGCGCCGTTCGCCACAATATAAATTTCTTTTCCGTGAACTATATAATTTACAGCCCCTTTTGAAACAAGCACGACATTTTTGAAGTTTTCCCCAAAAAGACGTGCGTATTCAAACCGATTTTTTACAACGTCGGAAAAACCGATATTCGCGCCTTCGGAAGAAAGAAGATTTACGGAATCAAGGATTGTAAAAAATTCTTTTGGGTGAGGCGTAATTATTGTGCGTGCGTTTGGATTTGAATCAAGTTTTTTTAAAAGGCTCGGAAATTGTGGCGCATAAAAAATATCCGCATCCAAAACAAGCGACGGATTTTTTGTCTCCGCATAGGGAAAAAGCGTTTTTTCTATGAATTCGCCTGTTTTTTCAGAATTCCGCCCCAATCCGCTTCCAATCAAAAGCGAATCCGTTTTTTCAGGGAGCGATGGCGCAATCATGAGTTCCGGATTCATTTTAAAACGATCGGAAATATTTTCGTTTTCAACGCAAGTTACAAGTCCCGCTCCAAAGCGCAACGCTGCCGTTCCGGCAATTATTCCAGCACCCGCTTTTTCACCAAGAATTATTGCGGCGTGTCCGAAATCCCCTTTATGAGAAGATTTCTTTTTCCTTATCGGCAGAACCAAATCCGCTTTCCCAAGAAGGAAAGCGTCCGGTTTTCCGCAAGTTCCGAATTTCGAAGAACTTATGCCAAGAGACGCAAGTTTTATTTTACCCGTAAAATTTTTTGCAGAATCCGTGAAAAGTGCGGTTTTCAGGCAGCCCATCGTTACGGTTCTGTCCGCTTTGAACGCCAGCGGCTTTCCGTCAAAAACCGTTTCGATTTTTCCGCATTTGTCGATTCCGCTAGGAATGTCGCAGGCGATTTTGAACGAAGGAAGGGCGTTTGCTTTTCGGATAAGTTCGATTTCCGCTTCGCTAAGTTTTCCATGAAAACCAGTTCCGTAAATGCAATCGACAACAACAGCCGGAAAGTTTTGTACGGAAAAGTCCAAATTTTCAAGATTCTCAAATAAAACACCGACCGCTTTTGCCATTTTCAACTGAATTTGCGCTTCTTGGGTTTTCGGTTCTTTCAACAGCACGACTTTACATTCCGTTTTTCCGCAAAGTCTTCTTGCAAGCGCAAGCCCGTCCGCTCCGTTGTTTCCGCCGCCGCACAAAATCAAGACGCTTTTTCTCGCCGCTCGATTTTGAGTTTTTAGCGCAAAACCGACAGCTTTTTGCAAAGCGGAAGCCGCATTTTCCATCATCACACATTCGGGAAAATGGAAACGTGCTTTCGCTTCGGTTTCGACCGCTGCAGAATCTGAATAAACAGCTTTCATCTTAGGCAAAAATTCGAAACTTAGTGAACAAAACCGAAGTTTTGAAACTTGTTCCGTCCGCATCTTCAGGAAGATTCATCGACTGGAATTTTATGCTTTCGCCGCCTTCCTGCAACGAATACGTGAAAAACCACGTTGCGCTCGGTTCGGGCGTTTTTCCATTTTCTTTTACGATTACAAACGTGATTGTGTGGGCGGTTGCCGTGAACACGCCGCTCCATTTTTGGGTTTTTGAGTTGGATTTTTGAATGACAGACATCGTTTTGTTTTCTTTACATTCGATTATCGTCTGGGATTTTCCGTTTTTGTAAATCCATTTTCCGTAGCATTTGGGAGTTTTCATGTCTTTGTAGATGTCGGAAATGGCTTTTCCGGTGTCGTCAAGGGCTTTTTTCCCTGCGTCGGAAAAGAATTTTCCCGCCTCGCTCAAAGCCTTTTTTCCTTGATTTCCGATTTCAGCCCAATCTTTAGACGAGTTTTCGTTTTCTATTTCTGCGTTTTCCTCTGGATTTGATTCAGCCGAAAAGACGTTTAAGGGCGAGAAAACTGCGATTGCAAGTGAAAATGAAATTGCCGTAAAATATTTTATGATTTTTTTCATGCCGACTCCCAAAATAAAATCCACGTAACAAAAATGCCGTTCCAAAAACATTGAAGTTTTCCATATCCGGATTCAAAATCCTTCCGCAGAACTTCTTTGTTGGTTGTAATGCATTTTATGACGTTCTGCAACAGAAATATAAAAATCGTTCCTTAAAAACGGAATTTCGGCTTACGCCTTTTGATTTCCGAGTTCCGAATAATTCGTTCTTTTATTTCAAAAAAATCATTCCCAAAACGCCAAGAGGAACAAGGTAAAAAGCGAACCATTCTAGCCTTCCTTTTTTTATGAGTTTCATCAGAAAAAAAAGTGCGAAATAGCCCGAAACAAAAGCGACAAGGCAGCCTGCAAGCGTAACTCCGATTTTTATAGATTGCATTTCCGAAATCGCACCTTCTTTCAAAAGTTCAAGATAGTCTTTTAATCCAAGAACAAATGCGCCGAGAATTGCCGGAATCGAAATGATGAACGAATATTCGCCGGCAGCGGTTCTGTCCAGTTTTGAAAGTTGCCCGGCGGCGATTGTAGAACCGCTTCTGCTGATTCCGGGGAGCGTGCCGATTCCCTGCATGAATCCGATTAACAACGCCTGAACCCACGATATTCCGTGCGTTTGCATGGCGGATTTTTTTTCTTCGGAAAGAGTTTTTGTTCGCTTTGCATTATTTTTTTCCATCACGGACGAAAATATCAGAAGAAATGCGGTTACGACAAATCCAAGGCAGGTGATTTTTATCGAAAGTTCGGGAATCAGTTTGCTTGTAAGAACTCCGATTGCCCCTGTAACGAACGTTGAAACAAGCACGGCAATTATTGTGCGTCGCCCACGCTCGTCCGTTCCCGAAAGAAAATCCGTTTCGTCTTCTTTTTGCATGGATGGACGGCGGACAATCCAACGACCCAAAACGCAAAAAAGCCTTCCAATTTTTTTTCTGAAATAAATTACGACTGCCAAAAGCGTAGCGACGTGAAGCAGGATGTCGTACAAAAGCGGAACTTCGTTAAGCCCGAAAAGATTTTGCGCAACAGCAAGATGCCCCGAAGATGAAATCGGTAGAAATTCTGCGATTCCCTGAATAAGCCCAAGAATAATGCTTTGTACTACTGTCATATTTTCCTCGCTAAAAATATAAAATCCGGCTACTTTAGGCAACTTATTTCAAGTTTTTCAAAGCCTTTCATCAAATCTTGCGCAATTTTTACAAGTTTCGCAAGATCGCCTTTTCTATTCCCTTCGATATTCATGGGCATAACAGGATCATGCAGGCTCATTCTAAGAAGAATCCAGCCTTGGGCATCGCCTTCCGTAAATGAAATCCGCACACCTTCGTGGCTTTCGGGAAGCGAATAACCTTTTTCTCTTGCCCTTTCATCAAAGATTTCAAGGACATTTTTTCCATAGGACTTAAAATCGTCCGCAAGAATTTTAAAACGATATTCGCCTTCTTCCATGAGCGGAGAAAGTTTTTCAATCAGACTTTCAAGTTTTTTTCCATCTTTTGAAGCTTTTGCGAGCGCAACAATCATCTTCACGGCAAGATATGCGCCGTCGTCCAAAAAATAATTTTCCTTCAACGCTCCATGCCCCGACGTTTCCATCGCAAGCGGACAATTTATTCCGTTTTCGTTAAGTTCTTTCTGCTTGTTGATTACGTTTTTGTATCCTCTCATATAACGAAAATGTTTGAGCCTCAATTCTTCCTCAAGGAATTTAGTAAGCCTGTCGGAAGTTACGCTATCCGTAACAATTGTGCTTCCCGGATTTTCAGGAGCAAGAATCGCAGCGACCATAGCGATTATCGAATCTCTGTTCACTTCTTTTCCATCGGAGAGGACAGCACTCATCCTGTCAACGTCCGTGTCAAAGATAAGCCCAAGATCCGCCTTGTTTTTTACCGTCGCATCCCGAATCGCCTTCATCGCATCCTTGTTTTCAGGATTCGGAATATGATTCGGAAAATATCCGTCAGGATTCAAAAACTGGCTTCCCGAAGTGTCAGCCCCAAGCGGATTCAAAATCTTTTCTACAAAAAATCCCGAAGCCCCGTTTCCGCTGTCAACTACTATGTGAAGACCTGCCAACGGTTTTTCCTCTTCGCTTGAGTTCAGTTCCCTGCAAATTGAATTTCTTAGATGTGCGGAATAAGTTTCTATCAAATCGTAGGTTTTGCAGCTGGAAATGTCAGCCTTTTTGATTTCGTCAACTTCTTCGCCGTCCGCAAATTCAAGAATCTGTTCTATATCTTCGTGTTCAAGACCGCCATCTTTATCAAAAAACTTTACGCCGTTTCGATTGAACGGAAGATGGCTTGCCGTAATCATTATCGAAGCATCGAAATTCGTGTCTTCAAAAACGATTGACATGAACATCGCAGGCGTTGTCGCCATTCCACAACGGACGACTTTGATTCCGTTTGCCATAAGCCCTTTTGTAAGAGCGAGCTCCAAAAATGAACCCGTGATTCTTGAATCCCGTCCAATTCCGACTGTGATTTTGTCGCAGGATTTTCCTGTTTTTTTGCAAATCCATTTTGCAAATCCGCCGCCGATTTTAAGGCAGGCTTCTTCTGTAAGATTTACGTTTTCGCCTTCAACGCCTTCAAGTGCGATTCCTCGGATATCGCTTCCGTTCTGAAGTTTTAAAAGTTCGTCTTTTGTCATGGAACGGATTATAACTTTTTAAAAGATTAAATGGAATAGATTTCGCACGGAAGGATAACGGCGTAGCACAGTCGGGAACCTATTCCGCCGAATATTATGAAAAAATCAAAAAGAAAGCATAAAAATGTTTGTATAAACAAAACGTTTTTGAAAAAATCTTAAAAACCACAATACTCTCTCTTGTTTTTTAATCCATCGGCAATATAATAATAATTACTTTCGTACAATCAACAAAGGAGTTGAACAAAGTGAAAAACTTCACTACTCTTACC
>CAJPOF010000039.1 GCA_905372235.1 uncultured Treponema sp. | reverse complement strand
GCGAAAGCGAACTAGTATAATAGTTTCCTTGCAACACCTGCGCACATTTGAATATGCTCAAAACTGCGCTCGATGCGTTCTCCTTTGTACTGGGTGTTGTGTACGGACGAGAGGTCCGGCGCAGGATTTAAAGTTCGCGAAAGCGAACTAGTATAATAGTTTCCTTGCAACACCTGCGCACATTTGAATATTCGCGAGAATGCGCTCGATGCGTTCTCCTTTGGACTGGGTGTTGTATACGGACGATTTCTCTAGGCGCAGGATTGGAGAGGCGCGCTTTGCGCGTTGCGGAGCTGAAGGCGCAGCAATGGAGCTGTAAGCGGAACCTCGCAAAGCCTGTTACGAGAAGCCTTCGCCCCTTTGATAAAAAGAAAAACGCATTTTGGTCTGTAATCCCATTTTTGTTGAAAAAAATGGTCTTTCACTTTATAGTCTTTTTAAGAAGTTTTGTTATTTTTATCATGCGAAGGGCAATTTTATCGCGAGATTAATTTTTGGGTGACTTGATGGCGGAAAAAACAGGGGAAAAACTTCCGATACGGATTGGAATTGATGTCGGCTCTACAACTGTAAAGATTGTTGTGCTGGACGATTCGGATAAACTTATTTACGGAGACTATCAGCGGCACAGGGCAGACATATGCAGCACGATAATCAGCGTTGTCGCAACTTGTTTTGATGTCCTACAGAAGGAACATGGTTATTCGGTAGAGCAAAGTGTGAGCGTGAAGGTTACGGGTTCGGGAGGGCTTTCTGTCTCTCAGTGGCTGAACATTCCTTTCATTCAGGAGGTTGTGGCGGCGACCACTGCCGTAAAACGCCTTATCCCCCAGACGGACGTTGTGATAGAACTTGGCGGAGAAGACGCGAAAATCACGTACTTTACAGGCGGTGTGGAGCAGCGGATGAACGGCACTTGCGCCGGCGGAACGGGTGCTTTCATCGACCAGATGGCGGCTCTTCTTGAGACGGACGCTTCAGGGCTGAACGCTCTTGCCGCAGGTGCGACCACGATTTATCCGATTGCGGCCCGTTGCGGTGTGTTTGCAAAGACTGATGTGCAGCCGCTTATAAACGAGGGCGCGCGGCGTGAGGATATAGCCGCCTCGATTTTTCAGGCTGTGGTGAACCAGACTATTTCGGGGCTTGCCTGCGGAAAGCCTATCCGTGGGCATGTCGCATTTTTGGGAGGTCCGCTTCATTTTCTTGACCAGCTTAGGTTTCGCTTCATAGAGACTTTAAAACTCAAGGACGATGAGATAATCGTTCCGGAAGATTCGCAGCTTTTTGTGGCGGCAGGTTCTGCTTTCAGTGCGGAAAGAAAATTCACGGCGGAAGATGGATCGGTCTATCGGTTTCCAACGATAGGGGAATTCAGGGAAAGTCTAAAGAATCTTGTCGGTGCGGAACTGAACGAGGTTCAGCGGCTCGCTCCTCTTTTTAACAACGCCACGGAACTTGAAGCTTTCAGAAAGCGTCATGCGCAGGAAAAGGCAGCGCGTGCGGTTTTGGACGAGACTACAGGTCCTGTATTTCTTGGGCTGGATTCGGGTTCGACCACCACAAAGGCTGTCCTGATAGATCAGAAGGGAAGGATAGTCTGGGATTTTTATTCCCACAATCTTGGAAATCCTGTGGATCTTGCGGTTAAGGTCTTGAAGGAACTTTATTCACGGCTCCCAAAGGATGTATATATTGCCCGTGCCGTTTCTACGGGCTACGGCGAGGCATTGTTTCAGGCTGCGCTGGGAGTCGATTCCGGCGAAGTCGAGACGATAACGCATTTTCGGGCGGCGGATTTTTTTGTTCCGGGCGTGGAGTTCCTTTTGGATATCGGCGGACAGGACATGAAATGCCTTCGCATGAAGGATGGAGCGATTTCTTCCATTCAGTTGAACGAGGCGTGCTCTTCCGGATGCGGCTCGTTCCTTGATAATTTTGCAAACACTATGGGAATGGACGTAAAGGAATTCGGAAAAATCGCCCTGATGGCAGATAAGCCTGTGGATCTTGGAAGCCGCTGCACTGTGTTCATGAACAGCCGTGTAAAGCAGGCGCAGAAGGAAGGAGCGAGCGTCGCCGACATTGCTTCGGGGCTTTGCTATTCTGTTATAAAAAACGCATTGTTCAAGGTCATAAAATTAAGAAAAGCAAGCGACATAGGCGAAAAGGTCGTTGTGCAGGGCGGCACGTTTTTTAATGATGCGATTCTTCGTGCGTTCGAAAAGATTTCGGGGGTGGAAGTTTTTCGTCCGGATGTAGCGGGGCTTATGGGTGCTTACGGTTCTGCGCTCATAGCGTACGACCAGTGGGTGGATTTAACATCTCCAAAGCCCGGAGACCCCATAGGAACTCCGCCAAAGGAACTTCGTTCCGGAATCGCTACGCTTGAGCAGCTTGAAAATTTCTGTGTGGAGCTTGAAAGCCGGCGCTGTGGAAAATGTCAGAACAATTGCCTTATGACGATAAACACGTTCAGCGACGGAACGAATAGGCGGATTTTCATAACCGGAAACCGCTGCGAGCGCGGTGCGGAAATCGAAGGAAATGTGATAGACGCTTCAAACAAGGCGAACACCGCCTTTTTAGATGTCGGCGAAAAAATGCCCAATCTTTTTGAATGGAAATACAAGAGGCTTTTCGGCTATGTTCCTCTAAAAATAAATGAAGCACCTATGGGCGATGTGGGCATTCCTAGAGTTTTGAATATGTATGAGAACTATCCGTTGTGGTTTACATTCTTTACAAAATTGGGATTTAGGGTTGTGCTTAGCCAGCGTTCCTCAAGGACTGTTTACGAAAAGGGAATAGAGACAATTCCCTCCGAGTCGGTGTGCTATCCCGGAAAAATAAGCCATGGCCATGTCGTAAGTCTTATTCAGCGAGGTGTAAAGTTCATATTCTATCCGTGCGCCCCTTACGAAAAACAGGAGGATTTTGGGGCGGGAAATCACTACAATTGCCCGATAGTTACAAGTTATCCTGAGGTGCTTAGAAACAATATCGACGAGCTTAGGCAAGACCCGACGATAACTTATATGGACCCCTTTCTTCCGATTTATGACAAGGAGCGGCTTTTTCAAAGGCTTTGCGAGGAACTTTTGCCGAAATTCCCAAGTCTGACGGAAAGCAAAATCCGTGATGCTGTGGACGAAGCTTGGAAAGAGGAAGAGCGCTTCAGAGAGGAAGTTAAAACTGTTGGGGAAGAGGCTCTTGAAAAAATGATTCGCTCCGGTGGAAACGGAATCGTTCTTGCCGGTCGTCCTTATCACCTTGACCCTGAGATAAACCATGGAATTCCTGAGATGATAAATTCTTTGGGGCTTGCGGTCTTCACCGAGGATTCCGTTGCGCATTTGGGTTCTGTTGAACGCCCCTTACGCATAATCGACCAGTGGGTTTATCACAACAGGCTTTACCGAGCCGCTGCGTTTGTAAGCGAGATGCCGAATCTTGAAATGCTCCAGCTTACTTCATTCGGTTGCGGACTGGATGCCGTTACAGCCGATCAGGTCGACGAGATAATGAAGTCAAAGGGCAGGATGTACACGCTCATAAAAATCGATGAAGGCTCGAATCTTGGAGCCGTAAGGATAAGGATTCGTTCTTTGATTGCCGCCGTAAAGGAACGGCAAAGGCATAAAAGAAAGCCTGTAAAAATTTCTTCCGCATATCAGCGGCAGGTTTTCACAAAGGAAATGAAAAAGTCCTACACGATAATCGGGCCTCAAATGTCACCTATTCACTTTAGGATTTTGAAAGAAGCGTTCGCCTCTTGCGGATACAATTTTGTGATTCTGGACGCGGTTGACCCTAAAGCCGTTGAGGCGGGGCTCCGCTATGTGAATAACGATGCGTGCTATCCTTCAATTCTTGTGGCGGGTCAGATGATTGCCGCCCTTGAGTCGGGTAAATACGACTTGAACAGAGTGGCTTTGATAATCACACAAACCGGCGGCGGCTGCAGGGCAACAAACTATATCGGCTTTATCCGCCGGGCATTAAACGATGCCGGCTGGTCGCAGATTCCGGTTCTTTCTTTGAGCGCGCAAGGTTTTGAAAAAAATCCGGGATTCAAGATTTCGCTTGGGCTTCTTCACAGGCTTTTGATGTCCGTGATGGTGGGCGATGTCCTTATGAGAGTGCTTTACCGAACCCGCCCCTACGAAACTGTTCCCGGAAGTGCGGATGCCTTGTACGAAAAATGGTCTTCAAAGGCGGAACGGCAAATCCGTTCCTCGTCTCTTTTGGGCTACCACAGGCTTCTGAAAGGAATTGTAAAGGATTTTGATTCTCTTGAACTCAAGCCCATAAAGAAGCCGAGGGTCGGGGTTGTCGGAGAGATTCTTGTAAAATTCCATCCTACAGCGAACAACAAAATCGTTGAGACAATCGAAAAAGAAGGTGCGGAATGCGTCATGCCCGACCTTGCAGATTTTTTCTTCTATTCATTCAGCACAGGAATTTTCAGGCACGAAGAACTTGCCTTTCCTAAAAAGACTGAAAGAAACGCGCGCCTTTTTGTATGGTTTCTTGAACTTTATCGAAAAAAGATGAAAAAATATCTTGACGAGTCGCACAGATTTGATTCTCCAAGTTCAATCTACGACCTTATGCAAGGCGTTGACGATATTGTACAGCTCGGAAACATCACAGGGGAAGGCTGGTTTCTTACTGCGGAAATGGTGGAACTCATAAAAGAGGGAGCTCCTAGCATCGCCTGCGTTCAGCCGTTTGCCTGCCTTCCGAATCACGTTACGGGAAAGGGAATGATAAAGGAACTTAGAAGAAGATTCCCTGAAGCGAACATATCTGCCATCGACTACGACCCCGGTTCTTCGGAGGTGAATCAGCTGAATAGGCTGAAGTTGCTTCTTTCCGCTGCACCAATTGGAAAACATCCTGATGAAGAGGCGGACGGAAAAATACACAATCCTGACGGAACTGTGGTAGAACCTGTTATAAAACCTGCTGAAGGTTTTTCCGGCATGAACGACCCTGAGCCTGTGCTTCAGGAGGACGTTCCTGCGGTATCGAAAATGAACTAAAACGTGATTGAATCTCGGGAGGGCTGTAAGTTTTGCGCTTTTTGGTCGATTATAGAAGCATGAAGAAAAGATTTTTGATTTTGTCGCTGATGTTTTTTTCCCTCATTTGTGCGAATGCGGAATACAACCGCTTGGGAATTCCAGATTCGTCAAGTATCCGAAAAAAACTTGTGGAAACGTGGTTCGAAGCTCCGCTTAGTTTTGTTCGCATGAATGTTCCCGAAATAATGACGAACGCAATAGGGCAAAGATTTCAGGTTCGCCTTGAAGAAACGGAAGATTATTTTTCGATATTGGTCGCACCGCACGCCCGCCTTTCCGTAGGCGTTTATTCAGACAAAGGAAACTCAACCGAGATTCAGGACGTGTATCCCGGAGATGCACCCGGCGCTTGGATTTTGGTAAAGGACAAAAAAACGGAAAAACCCATAAAAATCGTGTACTATTTTGCTTCCGACAGCGATGTTTTCGTTCAGTTCTTGCCGTTTAAGAATTCTTCGCTCGGAGATTTTGTGATTTTTAATTGCTATGCCGCAAAAGGCGTTTCTACAGGTCTTCCTTTTGAGCGTTATTATTCCGCCTCTTTTGCCGAAGTCGTAAAATGGACGGAAAAAATGCTTCCGTGGAATTACACGCGGATTTTTCCCGAAAACTATCATTCCACTCTTCAGATGGCGAACATAATCCGTGAACGGCTTCCGGAAATAATAATCGAAGAGGACGCTTGCTACGACGAAAACTTTGAGCCTGTCTACATTTCCACGGGGAAAAAGCGGAAAATCGACAATGAATACAAGGAACGGCTGAGCGTTTCCGGAGCGGGATTTCTAAAATGGATTTCAGACGGAATCGTAGAGCCGCTTACAGGAGGTTATCTAAAAAGAGACGCTCTTATTCGTGAGACCGTAGATTATAAGCCCACGGGTTTTCAGGGAATCCTTTCCGAAAGTTACAATATTTTTTTCACTTTGGATTGGATAAGAAATCTTGCAGCCGGTTTGGTTTCGGTGCGTACCGGGCGGAACTATTTTTTTGACGAGGCTGGCGTTGACGTAAAGATTGAGCCTTTTTGTGCGGAATTTACAAGCCAGGGAATACAGAATCTTTCGGGCTTTGTTACGAATGCAGGATATTCTGCAAAATATTTGAAGGCGTTGCTCTACGTGCTTGCCGTTACCGAACCGGAGACATTTTATTTTGCCGCCATCAGGGAAACGGACAGAACCCGCTCTCCTGAGATTCAGGTTTTCAATTCGGCTGGAATTTTTTTCCCGTATTTTGATTCGAGCGCACGTTTTAAGGTTATCATGTTCAAGGACGGGAAAG
Organism: uncultured Treponema sp.; assembly: GCA_905372235.1. Lineage (GTDB taxonomy): Bacteria > Spirochaetota > Spirochaetia > Treponematales > Treponemataceae > Treponema_D. The sequence goes on along the minus strand of CAJPOF010000039.1, from coordinate 15,894 downwards.
AGCTTTCGTTCGAGGATTTTTGGCATCTTTATGAAAACGACAGCATTTTCCTTACCCGTTCATATTGCACGGAACAGTTTTATCCTGTTTCTCTGAAAAACAAGGATTTCTAAAAGGATTTTGTTTTATGAAAAAAAAATTGTGTCTTTTATCTCTTTTGCTTCTGATTCCGACTTTAGGATTTGCCGTAGATTTTGAGACGGATGTTTTTCTTTACAACCAGCTTTCGTTTTCTTATAATTCAGGATTTTTTCCGGGCGTTATCCAATATGCCGAACGCATCGAAAACGATTTTCCGGACTCTCCGTTCAAATGCGATGCGATTTTAAAAAAAGGCGAATGTCTTGTTCGTCTCGGTATGTACGACGAGGCGGAAAAGGTTCTTCTGAATTCTATTCAAATAAACGCTTCGGATTCGAAAATGTTTTCATCATCGTGCTACTGGCTTGCAAAATCGTACGAGCCTTCAGGCGATACGAAAAAGGCGCTGGATGCATACCGGGAATGTATGAAGGCAAGGGAAGAATTTTTTTCTATTTCCGTGATTAATTCCGCCGAAATATTTTTTAAGGCGAACGATTTTAATTCTTCCGTTCCGCTTTACGAGTTCGTGCTTGAAAACGGAAATCTTTTTACTGCGGAACAGTACGCAGAATGTGTCCTTAGGCTTTGCAAGGCATACAACAAAAGCGGAAAGGAGCAGGAAACCGTAACGCTTTATTCCAAGTTTTCCGAGGATGATTTTTTTGCACTCGGATTGAAAAAGCCCGTCTATCTTGTGCTTGCCGAACTTACGGGCGAAGCGTACGAAAAAATCGGAAATTACGGAAAAGCCTACGAACTTTATTGCAGCGTCCTTGAAAGCGGAGAAAAATCTCTGGCTGCCGATGCGCTAAAAAAAGCATACATAGTTTCTTCGTTGCACAGAAAGTATGTTTCCGAAGAGCCGGGAACGGTTCTTTCCAATGCCCAAAAATATCTTGGCGAAAATCCTGACCTTTTGGGCGAATTTTGGACTCGTCTTGGAACGGACGCTTTTTCCCAAGGGGAATTCAAAAAATCCGTGAGTTATTTTGACGAAGCCGAAAAAAATGTTCCTGTCGATTTGTTCCTTTATGCTCTTTTGTACCGCGCCCAGATTGCCGCAGGCAAAAATCCCGACGAAGAAAGTTCCCGTACTGCCGAAAAAATGATTCTTGAAAGCCGTGGAATTTTGAACAAAGAGAACGAAACTATTTGGGACAGGGAAAGTTTTATCCTTCTTACAAGATATGCGGCTGTTCAGAAAGATTGGGAAAAGGTGAAGCGTTACGCCAAAAATGTTGTTCCGTTGGACGAAGACACAAGGTTCTTCCTTGCGCTTGCATACTATTGCACGGATGACTATCAGAACGCAAGTTTTCTTTTAAAAAATCAGAACACGGAACTTCACGCATTGAGCCTTGCAAGGTCGGGCGATCTGAACGGTGCGGATATGGTCTATCGAAAAATTAAAGAAGCCAGGACTTTGACCGACGAAGAGCGGTTGAACCGTTCAAAAATCCTTCTTCGTCTGGAACGTCATGAAGAAGCCCTGATGGAAGTGGACGGCTTAAAAACGCCTGAAGCAAAATATGTTCTTGGTCTTGGATTGTTCGGAACTCGCTCTTGGAAGTCGGCGGAGGAGAATTTTTCCTCATTCATAAAAAATCCCGGCGACACGGACAAAACTTATCTTTCCTATGCGGATTTTTATCTTGGCTATTCTAAGTTCCGGCAGGGAAAAACCGAGGAAGCCTACCGGACTTTAAGTTCGTTCGCTGAAAAAAATCCTTCCCACGAACTTTACTACGACGCTCAGATTGCGGCAGCGAATTGTGCCGTTCGGAATTCAAAATACGATTTAGCGGCGGTGCACGCTTTTTCCGCCTTGAATGTTTCTTTTTCCGACGAGCAGAAAGAAACATCCGTTCTACTTTACGCAGAAATTCTTTCGGAACTCAATCGTTACGCCGAGGCTGAAAAACTTTTGGAAAAACATTCGGAGCGGAAGGACGATTTTGGAATGAAGAGCCTTTTTTATCTTGCCCGACTATACGAAAAGCAAAATCTGTTTGAAAAAGCGGATTCAGCGTACAAGGCGGTGTATGTCAGGTTTCCCGAAAAAAAACTTTCCGAGCAGGCGATGTACCGTCGAGGCGAAGTTTTTTATAACGCAAAAATCTATGAAAAGGCTGTAAAACGTTTTGACGAATACACGAAAATATTTTCGATGGGTTCTTTCATTGACGCAGCTCGTTATTTTTCTGCCGAAAGTCTTTCGGAAAACGGAAATCCCGACAGGGCGATTTTGCAGTACCGCCAGTTGATTCAAAAATATCCTAAAAGTTCATATGTCTACAGCTCCGCAAAAAATCTGATTTCTATTTATAGGGCTAAGCGAGACTACGGCAAAGCCATGGAATATGCATCTTTTTTGCTTGAAAACTATGCGGAAAAATCCAAGGGCGACGGAATCGAAAAACTTTTTTCTGAATTAAAATCGCTTTCGTCCGGGAAATCCGAGAAAATCGTTCAAAAAGAAAACGAATACGAAAACGCCGGAGAACAAAATTCTGTTTCAGGAAGAAAAATCGGAACGGAACTTGCGGCTTTGTATTACGAAAATCCCGACTTTCAAAACGATGCGCTTAGCCTTGCAGAAACACTTCTTGAGCTTCAGGAAAACGATATTCAAAATGAACATTCCGATGCGGCAAAAAACGCCGAACTTCTCGGAAATGCTGCCCGAAAATCCGAGAATGACAGCGAGTCTGCTCGGTTTTATCTAAAAGCCGCAGAATATTACAGAATGGGAGATTCATCCGATAAGGCTTCCGCATCGCTTTACGGGGCGTATGAGGCGTTCAAGGCGGCGGGACTTCGAAAAGATGCGAATGAGACCGCAAAACTTTTAAAAACTTTGTATCCTGAAAGCCGTCAGGCTAAAAGGGTAAAAATTATCGCCGATTAAAAACATGGAGACCGATATGAAAAAAATCATTTTTTTTATGACAATTTTTGTTTTTGCGGGAACGCTTTTCTTTTCTCAAAGTGCTGAAGAAAATTCTATGAGCAAAACGTCGGAAAAGGATTCCGTGCTTTCCAATTCGCCGGCTCAGGCTCAGTTTTCATCTCCTAAAGTCGGAAAAAACGCCGTTCCCGACTATTCCGAGGTTCTTCCGATAAGGCAGACTTCGGAACTTGTTCCAAGGCTTCCGGACGCGAGCGCAGGCGAAACTTCTTTGTTCGAGGAAAAAGTAACATCGAACGCAGTCGAAAAATCAGTCTATGCGGAAGGGCTTGCGGGAATCGGCTATCCAGGTTTTTTCGTAGGAAATTTTTCCGTATACAATCAGACAGGCCCTAATCCGTTCAAGATTTCTTTTGGACACGAAACGATGAACGGCTACGCTCGAAATTCCCGTTCGTCTGTTTTTTTTGACAAGAACACGTCCGTTTCGGCGGAAAAAACGTTTTCGTTCGGCAAAGGAAAATGCGTAGCGTCGGGGCTTTACAAAAGTCTGAACGACGGACTTCAAAATCAGAACGAGAACATGAGCGACATGACAAGGGAACTTATGAAAACTCATGAAGTTTTTTCCATGAATCTTCCGAAAGGTTTTTCGTTTGCCGGTGCGGTTGAAGGTTCGTGGTACAGAAGGTACGGAACTGTCGTCGGAACTTCCTCCACGCCGATTCCGGATTATGCGAAAAACATAAGCGTCGTGGCTCTCTTGCCGAACGCAAAACTTGATTTTAAATACAAGGATTTTTTTATCGGGTTTGATTCAAAATACAGCCTTTCGCTTGATATGATAAATTCGTTCGGTGAGCGTTTTTCAAACAGCGGCAGGTTCAGCCTTGACTCCGGATATGAAAACGATTTTGTAAAGGCGACAGGAAAAGTCGGCTTGGCCGTGGGAAACGACATCGGCGGAAATCCGGTTTTGGTTCCGTTTTCCGTTGGAGCGGACTTTACGATTCCCGTTCCGTTTTCCTCAAGGAACGTAAAACTTTCTGTTTCCGGAGGCATGGATTCCTATTCCCCGGAAATTCATGCGCTTGAGATGAAAAACGCTTTTTCCGTGCTTGGAAAAATTCCGGGCGAATCCACGGATTGGTATGGAAAGCTCGATTTTTCGCTTCCCGTGAAAGAATTTTTAAGTTTCAGGCTTTTTACGGAAATAAGAAAGACGGCGTTCGGAAACGGAACTCTGACAGCGGATTACAACGATGATTCAAGCCGTGTGGCGGGGCTTTACGTATATTCCAAAAAGGATATGTTCCAGTTCAACACGCTTGCATCCGCTTCCTATAAAACAAAAGTCGGCATTTTCGGCGCGGAATGGGAAAGCGCATGGGCTTCAAGACCTGCGAATATTCATTTTCAGAAACTTCAAGCCACATATTCCTACCAGTCGAGGACGGCGTTTTTTACTTTTGATGCGCTCTTGGGCTTTTATCCGGGCGGCAAGGACATGATTCCGTTCTTTGATTTTGAGGCGGGATTCAAGGTTTCGTCTGCCGTCCGTCTTGCCCTTGCAGGAGACGATATAGTAAAATTGATTATGGGAAAACCTAGGCTTTATGCAGGCTCTTATATTTCACGGAGCGGGGGAATTTCCCTTCTTGCGAAATTTGTGTTCTAAAACGGAAATCCGTAAGTTTGCGGATAAAAATGCGGCGCAATGCAAGAAACTTGAATCTATTTTATCGGAGATTTTGTGTTAGTTAAGAATTTAGGAGAGATTGAGGCAATCGCCTTTGATATCGATGGAACGCTGTATCCTTCGTGGAGTTTGACGGTTCGGGCTTTGCCTTATTATGCCAGACATTGCATTTTCTTTTTGAAATACGGTTTGGTCCGGAACGAAATGCACAGGATTTTCACAAAATCGGATTTTCGGGAAATCCAGGCTGAACTCATGGGGCGCAGGCTAAAGTGCGATGCCGAGGAAGCCGAGCGTCGTCTTGAAAAAGTTGTCTACGATTATCTAAAACGATATTTTCTTAGGATTCCCTGCTTTCCGGGAGTTCTTGAAGCGTTCGAGGCATTCAAAAAAGCGGGATTCAAATTGGCGCTTCTTTCGGATTTTCCGCCGGAACAGAAAGGCGATATTTGGGGCGTAAAAAAATATTGCGACGCAGTTTTGGGAACAGAAGCGATTGGCGTGCTTAAACCCGCTCCGCATTCATTTTTGAGGCTTTCCGAGATTCTTTGCGTTCCGCCTGAAAAAATCCTGTACGTCGGAAACAGCATAAAATACGATGTACGGGGAGCCAAAAATGCAGGAATGAAAAGCGCATTCATCAGAACCGGATTCAGAAAATTGTTCCATTTAGACGCAAAAGAAGCGGATATTTGCTTTTCAAACTATCGTCAATTAAAAGAGATTGTGCTAGAATAGCCTGTCTTATACAGACCGAGCTTTTTATTAGAAAAACGCATTTTTGGGTGGGGAATAAAAATGTCCGTTCTTACTATAATAATAGCGGTGGCTGTTGCCACAGGAATCTCTTATACCTTTCACTTGCTTGACAAGGATAAGAATTCTATGGAAAAGGTCAAAAGGTACGCCGACAAACGTCAGTCCGAATTTGACCAATATTTTGAAGGTCAAAAAAAATCTCTTCTTGCGGTAAAGACGGATGTCGAGGCGGAACAGATGAGGGCTGTCGCGGCTGTAAAAAGGCTTGAGCAGCAGCTTCAGGATTTTCAGACGCTTACAGAAAATCTGAAAGAGGATTCCGATTCGGTTCACTCGATTGAAGAAAAACTTCAGAATTACGATAAAGTTTTGGACGAACTTGTGCAGATGACGCTGAAGGTCGAAGAAAATCTTTCGAATGTTAAAAAAGAGTCCGTCATCGTTGAAGATTTGAATTCCAGAATCCTTGAGCAGAAAAAAAGTGTCGATTCAATCGAAAAACGCATTCCGCAGATTTCGTCGGATTTTTCAAAACTGAACGCCGAGCAGTTAAAGGCGATTGGCGGTCGGCTTCTTGAAGAATACGATGACAGGGGAAACAAAATAAAAACCGAACTCGACGGGCTTGTTCTTGAAGGAAAAAAAGTTCTTTCCGACATAACGCAAAGCATCGATTCCGCTTACGAAGACGCTTCTTCAAAGGCGGAAACTTTGGAAACTGAGGCGTTCAATCATCTTAGCGAGCAGGCAAAGCAGAGGGCGGATGCGTACATCAAGGAATTGGACGCACAGAAATCCGAATTGGAAGCGAATTTGGAAAATCAGGTGAAAAATATGGAACGCCTGATAGTCGAGAGTGCCGCTTCTTCAAAGGATGCCGTTTCGCAAAAGATTGCGGCTCTTGAGACCGGCGTTTCTGCAAAACTTTCCGATTTGAATCAGAAATTCGAGCAGGTTTACAAGGAACTCGGCGAAAAACTGAAGGTAAAATCGGATTCAATCGCTCGCGGGATGGACGAAAAATCTGCTATTCTTCAGGCAAAATATGCCGGTCTTCTTGAAAACGTGAACGCAAAAGCCGAAAAACGCATTCTTGAATTGCAGGAAAAAATCGCTTCCGCCCATGAAAAGTACGATGCGCAGCTAAAAGGAGTGGATTCCAAGAATGACGGAAGGTTCGAGGCGCTGCGATTGAAGATAGACGATGCGGACAAAAAACTGAAGTCTTTGTGCGATGTTTCGATACAAAAATCGGACGGAAGTATAAAAGATATTCAGGAAAAAATCGCTGTGGCATTCGAAAAATGCAAGGCGCAGGTCATCGAACTGAACGAAAAGTACAAGGAGTCCGTGGGAAAGATAAATTCGGGCTATGAGGCAAAACTCAACGAGATGAACCAGAAGAACGGCGAGAAAATGGTGCAGTTCCTGAAAAACATCGAGGCAAACGAAGATGGCGTAAAAAAATCCATAGACGAATTGAAGGCAAAGAACGAGCAGCGATTGCTTGAAATTAACAAGTCGGTTGAAGAAACGGATTCTACGCTTTTGGCGCATCTTTCCGACCTTGAAGGAAAATACAACGAGGTGTACGGTCGGCTTGACTCAAAAGTGAACGAAATCTACGACGACCATGAAAACAAGTACATGGCAAAAATCGAGCTGTTCTCCAAAGATTATGACGCCCGTTTTGAGGAACTGGCTCAAAAGTATTCCGCCGCCACGGAAAGCCTTTCCGACCAGATTTCTGCCGTGGAAAGACTTTACAGCCAAAAGGAAGGTGGAATCAATTCCGAGATAACCCAAAAAATCGAGGAACTTGGAAGGGTTTATAACGAACGGATAGAAAATCTGAAGAAAAGTCTTGCAGATTCTTTTTCAGAGGCGAAGGAGAGGACGGATTTACTCAGCAACGCTACGGTCGAATCCAATGGAAAAATTGCGGCTCTCGAAGTCGATTTGGACGAAAAAATGCAGTTCGTCAGGCAGAAATATACGGGTCTTTTTGAGGATGCCTTGAGGAAGGCGCAGAAAGAGGAAGATGAAGCCTACGAGAAATTGAGCGCCGAAGCCCGGAATAATATCGAAAAATTTTCTTCTTCAATGGATTCAAAAATATCCGAATTGAAAGGCGAACTTGACGGAACGCTTGCCGTCATATCAGGCTCGCTGAAGAGCGCAATCGACGAGACGGAAGGCAGAGTTTCCAGAATCGAAGCAAAATGCGATTTGTCGATGGAAAAAATTTCTCTTGTCGAACCCGAACTGAACGAAAAAATCCGCTCGATAAGCGAGGAAATGCAAAAATTTAGGGAAGAGGCGAACAATAAAATTATTCAGATAAACGGAATGCTTGACGATTCTTCCGAAAAAATCCGCAGGGCTTGCGATGAGCATGAAATCGAGGCCTTGAAGGACGTTGACCTGAAAGTCCGCACAATAAATTCCAATATAGAAAAATTTCAGGTGGTTGCGGAAAACAAAATCTCTGCCTTGAGCGAAAGCATAAAATCTTCCACCGAAAAATTACAAGGTTTTGTTGAGGACACGGCAAAAAACATAAAATTCGCCTGCGAAAAACAGGAAACAAATGCGCTGAATGACGTGAGCCAAAAACTTTCCGCATACAAAAAGGATATTGAATACAAGTTGAGCAGGCTTGAGGTTTCGGGAATTGATGTGGATCGCCTTGAAAATAATCTAAAAGCCGCGATGGAAGCCGTCTCGAAGCGAGTGCTAGGCGATTTTGATTCGTTTACTTCGCTTCAGCAGAAGCATCAGGCGGAATTTGCCGCTTCATTCGAGGCGGATTCGCAGAAAATCGGTGCGGAACTTCAGGCGTTGGAAGCAAAAATCGATGGACTGAAGGATTTTTCGCTTGGCAACATGACGCAAAAACTCCGCGGCTTTGAGGAAGAGTTCGCAAAAAATCTCAAGATGCACGAAGATAAGATAAACGAGGATTTTTCAAATTGGAAAACCGATTTGGACGGAAAGGTAACGGCGTTTATCGGGCATTACGAAGACCAGCGAAAATCCCTTGAGGAAAGTTACACCGACGGGCTGAAGCAGAAACTTGCCCAGCTTGTCGTAAAAAACGAGGAGCAGACTGCCCGTGTAAACGAAGAAATTGATTCAACAAGGGAAAATGCTCTTTCTCAGATTGAAGAAGTCAAGAAATTGGTGCAGTCTTTTGCAGGCGAAATCCAGTCTAAAATCGAAAGGACTAACGAATCTGCTTCGGAATATATAAAAAGCACCACCGACAGGACGGAGCGGACAATGCTTTCGGAACTGGAAAAAATAAAGAAAACTTTGCTTGACGACATGGAATCGTTCCGTGAAAGCGTGAAAAATTCGCAGGAGACAGGGACGTCTTCAATCAGTGCGGCATTGGGCGAATTCAACACGTGGAAACTTCAACTGAACCATCAATTGGACGAGACCAAGCGGCTTTATTCTTCGGAACTCGAAGGCTTGAGACAGCAGACCGTTCAGAAGGTAAAAGATGCCCAGGATTTCATCGACAACGAATATCGGCAGTTGATTGACAGTTCCACAAGGAAGGCGGAGAACGCTTCCGGCGAACTTGAACGAAAAATTTTGGACTTTTCCCGTGAGTATCGAGAAAAGCAGGAGACGCTTGCCCATAAAATCGAGGAACTTGACGGAAAGGCAAGCGATTCTGTACGGACTTATGAGGAGCGTTCAAAAGAAATTATCGAGCAGTTGCAAAGTATGTATTCCCAAATGCTTCAGGATACGGAAGACAGAGTTCGAGAGCAAAATGCGGATTCCGCGCGTAAACTTCAGGAACTTAGGGCTTCGATTCAGGCTGCATCCGAGCAAAATAGGAACGAACAAGGTGCGCTTGTTATGAAAATGCAGGAAGATTCCAATGCAATGCAGAGCCAGATGAGCGAACTTTTAAAAGAACTTCAGAACGTGAAAAACCAGATGAGCGTATACGAAAAAGCAGATTCCATGAAAAGGCAGCTTGACGAAAAGATTTCGGGGCTTGAGGACGATTTTGAGAGGCTTGAATCTTTCAGGACGACGGCTTTGAATCTGACGACTCAATACAACCAAATCTGCAAGATGAAAGAATCTATTGAATCTCAGATGGCGAATTTTGAGTCGGAAAAACAAAAAATCGATTCAATCGGGCAGCGATACGAAAGCATGATAAAACTTTCCGCTACAATTGATGAAAAAATCCGTGGCTTGAACACGACTTATGACGAACTTCAGAATATGGAAGTCCGTGTAAGATATTTCCAGGAAAATCTTGCAAGTCTTTCGGGGCGTTACGACAGGCTTGAGCAGAAAAACGATGTCATAGACCGTGTTTTAAAGGACGTTGACCAAAGTTTTGAAAATCTGAAAGAACTTGAGTCCAGACTGAAAAACTGTTCGATTCAGACAGAAAATCTGCCGCTTGCAATAAAAGACATTCAGCACGATGTCGACGAGCTTTTGAGAAACAGCCCCAAAATCACGGAGGCTACGGGAAGACTTTCCACACTGTACCAGCTCATAGGTGATTCTCAAAAGCGGCTTGACGACATAAATTCCGCCCGTAACGGAATCGGAAGAACGGAACAGCGGCTTCACGAACTTTCTGCCGAAATTGACTCAAAATTCAAGATTTTGGAAAAACTTGTAAGGACGGACTTGGAAAAAGAACCCCGACAGATGAGTTCTCGACTTACACCGGAAGATAGGGACAGCATAAAGAGGCTGAAGCACCAAGGCTGGACTACGGTGGAAATCGCTGCGGCAACAAAGCGAAGCGTAGCCGAAGTTGAAATGGTTTTGGATTTCCCGGAGTAGGTTTTGGTTTTCAGTCATCCGAAAAATCCATGAAAGTTGAAAGGGATTTTCGCATCGACACTGCTTCCATTACGTCCTTGAAAATGATGTTCTCCCGTTCTTCCATGTCTGCGATTGTTCGGGAAAGTTTTAGGCAGCTTGAAATTGCCCTTGGCGAAAATCCGTAGCGTAAACTTGCGTTGTCAAGAACGCTTTTTGATTCGTTGTCAAGTTTGCAGAACTCAGCGATTTCAGACGGCACAAGACGGGCGTTTTTCTTTCCCTGCCTTTTGCGCTGGGCTTTTGTCGCCCTTGCGATACCTTTTCTAAGTTCGTTTGTGGAAAAAATTTTCTGAGTGAGCGGTTTTTCTTCGGTTTTGTCGCTTTCGTTTTCCGCATGAACCCTTATGTCTATTCTGTCCAAAAGAGGCGCGGAGATTTTTTTCCAGTAAAGTTCGACAGCCCTTGGGGAACACAGGCAGATTTTTGTCTTTGAACCGAAATTCCCGCACGGGCATGGATTTGCCGCCATCAAAAGTTGAAAATTTGCAGGAAAAACGCTGGAACGCCCCGCCCGCACCAAAGTTATTTTTCCGGTCTCGATGGGAACTCGAAGCATTTGCAGAACGCCTGTTTTGAATTCTGCGGCTTCGTCCAAAAAAAGAACTCCATTGTGGGCAAGCGAGATTTCTCCGGGGCGGCAGGAAGGTCCTCCTCCGCATATTCCTTCGATGCTTGCCGTTTGGTGCGGCGTTCTGAACGGAGGGATACGCACAAGAGATTCCTCCGGCGGTAAAAGTCCTGCAAGTGAAAGTATCCTTGTTACGCTTTGCCCTTCTTCTTTTGTCAAAAGCGGAAGTAGGGCGGGAAATCTTTGTATGGAAAGTGTTTTTCCGCAGCCAGCTTCTCCTACGGCAATAAGGTTGTGTCCGCCTGCCGCCGCCACCTGAAGCGAGCGTAAAAGACGAGCCTGTCCTTTTATTTCGGCGAATTCGAATCCGGGCGAAACTTTTGGAAACAGAATGTCCTCCACCGATTCTACGTTTTCAAGATTTTTTTCGTAAGCGGAATTATTTTTTCGTTCGGTGAAATTTTCTTTGTGGTCAAGGGCGATGAACGCTTCTTCAAGCGTGTCTGCGCCGAAAACTTTCATGCCTTGCACTTCCCTTGCTTCTTCCGCATTTGCGGCAGGGACGATGCATTTTAAGATTCCTGCGCTTGCGGCTGTCGAAACCGCAGAAAAAACTCCCTTGACGTGCCGAACTTTTCCCGAAAGCTCAAGTTCTCCAAGCACAAGAATGTCTTCCTCATCGATTAGGGGAGAAGCGTTTTCTTCTGTGCCGATTTTATTTTTTGCACACAAAACGGCGAGCGCAATCGGAAGGTCAAATCCCGCGCCTTCCTTTTTAAGGTCGGCAGGCGAAAGACTTATAAGCACCCGTTCAAGCGGAAATTCCAGCCCCGAATTCCTGATTGCAGCCTGCATCCGTTCCCTAGATTCCTTTACTGTTCCGTCCGCAAGCCCGACTATGTCCACGGTAGGAATTCCACGCCTTAAATCGACTTCGACGGGGACGAGCGAGCCTTCATATCCGAAGGGTGAAAAAGAATAAATATGCATCGTAACCTCTTTTGAATTTATAGTAGAACGATGAAAAAAACTGAAATCATTTTTGTTTTATTTTTATGTCGGAATTGATATTCCGCAATCGAAAAAAGGCGGTTTGTTTTGCAACCGCCGAATATGAACTGTGATTTTTCGCTGAAAATAGCAGGTTTCGTGTAAAATTTTATCCCGGCGTAAAGTGCCGGGATATCAAAGTCTCCTTGCGAAACCATCCGCAGGGGCAGTTATTTTGGATTCGGTTAGAATCCGCCGACAAAGAATCCTGCGATGCATATTAACGCTGCAAGGGGAACGTAAAGCCATCTTCCCAAATTATGCCAGAGGCTTCCCGCTTTACGAGATGCGCCTAAATTAACGGCATTCAGAATGTCGTCTTTTTTCATAATCCAGAACCATGAAAATCCGCCTAAAACTGCGCCGATAGGAATTATATAGATTGAAACAATATCCATCCATGTCCCCCATTGGTAAATCGCTTCCATGTTCACGCCTATGCCGAAGCACAAAACGGCAAGCAAGGCAAGCATCGCATTGCGCTTTAAGCGCGGAAAACGATGCATAAGAGATTCGCCTACGGCTTCAAACATATTCTGCAATGAACTCACTCCGCCGAAAACGACCGCGACAAACAAGATTACGGCAAATATGCGTCCGAACCTGATTGTTTTTAAGATTTCGGGCAACGTAACGAATAAAAGTCCCGGTCCTCGGTTTATCACGGAGTGAAGCGGAAGTCCGGCTGCTTTTGCGGCGGCAATTTCCGTTGCGTTGAAAGAAAAACTTGCGGGAATGATTACAAGAGCCGCGACCAAAGCGGCTATCGTATCGAATATTGCCGTACTGACAGCTCCGCTTATAACGTCTTCGTCGTCGGAAAGATAGGCTCCGTAAACAATCATTCCGCTGCCGGTTATCGACAGTGAAAAGAATGCTTGCCCCATCGCCCAAATCCATGTCGCCGGCTTTAGAAGGTATTCCCACTGCGGTATAAACATATATTTATATCCTTCCGCTGCACCGGGCAAAAAAGCTACTCTAACGGCAAGGATTACGAAAAGTATGAAAAAAAGCGGCATCATTATTTTATTTGTCTTTTCTATACTTTTTGCGCCGAGTATCAAAGTAAGGAGAGTACCTATCACTATCGCAGCATGAAACCACACAAGAGAATACGGTTTGAAGGCAACTTCCCCGAACCATTTTTCCGAGCCGGTTTTGACAACCGTTTTGCCTGCTTCAATAACTTCTTCCGCCGCATAAGAATTAAAAAGACTTCCCGTAAGCGATGAAGTAAAGCCTCGCAAAACCATTGCGATTATGACCGCATAACCGAATGCGATACAAAGCGAACCCGCAAGCGGAAGCCAGCCTATCGCCTTGCCGGCTTTTTCTATTCCGCGGCTTTTCCAAACCATAGTGTATGCGCCCAGAGTTCCGGTGCGGGCTTTTCTTCCCACCGCATATTCTGCAGAAAGTCCTACAAAGCTGAACAACACGACAAAACACAGATATGCAATCAAAAAAGCTCCGCCGCCGTTTGCAGCCATTCTATACGGGAAACCCCATACGTTAGCCATTCCGACCGCCGAGCCCACACAAGCAAGGATAAATCCCCATTTGCTATTGAATTGTTTTGACATTTTTCCTCCTAATAAAAACTTTTGCAGGAAACTTTAGTGTCCTAAAAAGTTTTCAGCCGTGCGCAAGAGCGCACAAGTTAAATATACAAGTTTGCGATTGAGCAAACTTGAGTAACTCAAAGACGTGCCGTTTGTACGCTTTGAGTTTACACTCCCCATTTTACGTTTTTTGCAGACTCTTAATAAAAACTGCTTTTAGCGGTTTCAAAATCTTTTCGCAAATTCAAATTCACTGGCAAACATATTCGTACATGCAATTGCGCAGAATTATCAGCCGCTATCATTCTATGAAATATCCCGATATATTTCTACAAGCAGTATTTTTATTCACAAAAGATTTTCACAAAATCGACTTAAAATTGTAGCCGGAGTGTTTTTTTCAGGGCGATCACGACGGCAAGCGGCGGACGGACGGCGGTGAAAACCGGATTTTACAAGTTTGCGTTTAGCAAACTTGAAGCGGGCGGCGGACGGGTAAATGGGATTTGAAAGATGTTTCTATACAAGTTTTCCCAAGGGAAAACTTGAGGCGGCGGCAGAGAAGTTAAAGTGAGTAAAACCCGTTTTTACCGCCGCCGTCCTCCCTTGGTACCCCCTTTATTTTAATTTTCTTTTCTTCATGCTAGAATCAAAAAAAAGACGGTTCACATCCGAAAACATCGCATTACGGGGAGGCATTCGTTGCGCACAAAAAAATGGTATGAAAGTTTGGATTTTTACAGGCTCACTGGAATCGTTCTTCTTTGGATTTCCGCATGGCTTTTTATGATGCCTCATGAATCTGAAGTAAACGCACCTTTCTTTGATAACGTTTGGGGCGCGTTTTTCTCCGCATTCGGGATTCATAAAAATGAAGTTTCCGCAATCCAACAGACTCCCGACCTTATGACCGCTCTTGCGTCGGTCTTTCTGATGATTTTCCTTCAGTTCAGGGGGATTTTCCGTGTTGCGATTGTGCAAAAACAAGACGAAAATCAAAAAGATTCCGCCTTGCTTTTTACCTTGCTGAATCTTTTTTCGATAATCGTGCATTCGCTTTTCTTTGCCGTTGTTTTCAAGATGTTCTTTTTCCCGAACGGCGGAACGACTGCGAGCGTCTATGCGGCAATGAAAGAAAATATAGGAATAACGGTTTTTGCCGCGTGCTGCATAACGGGAATAATCCTTGGAGTTCCGAGCATCTCGCGCCTTCTTATTGTGCTTCTTTTTTGCGTCGGAATATTCAAAAATATTTCTACGGTGAGCCGGATTATGGGAACAACAGGTTTTGTTGCCGCAATTTTATCCGTTTCGGGATTTTTCCTTGAATTTTCTGCAGGAGGTTTTGACAAAGAGCGATTTTTAACGGAACTTGCGGTTCTTTCGGGACATTATGAGAATCTTTATAAAACTTCCATTACCGAAAGAAATGAGTTCGCCGCAAATATGACAGCCCGCTCTTCTTCAAAGAAAAAGGATTCCAAATCAAAAAAATCCCTTCTTAAAAAGGCTCAGCGTTTTTCCGCCGAAAAAGAGGGAGGCGCAGAATGAGAAAAAAACTTTTTGCCGCTTTCTACATGATTTTTTTGCTTCTGGCGTTCGTTTCCGTTCCGCTTTTTGTGGTAAAAAAGACGCTGGATATGAAAAGCGGCTGGCACGGAATCCCTTGGGGAAGCACTGAAAGTCAAGTAAGCGACTGGGTAAAGAAAAACAACACGAATTACGATTTTGAAAAATGTCCGCTGAATCATTACGGAGTCCTTTGCCGAAAACTTACATGGAAAAAGAATCGCGGCGACGTGCCTTTTGACAGCATAGAATTTCAATTTAGGAACGGAAAACTTTGCGCAGTGATAGAAAGCGAAAAAGTTTCCGATTTTGACCCCTCGCTAAATCTGGACTTGGGACGCCCCGAAAAAGGAAGTGACATAAAACTTGTTGAAGTCAAAGAAAAGGGAGTTAGGTTCGTCATGATTGAGAGGGTGTTTTACTACACGCCGGAAAAACAATCGGGCGCGACAAGAGAACGCTACGCCGTCTCAAGGCTTATAAAATCCCCCGTCAAAACGGAAAGTCCCGAAGAGATAATCTCATGGCGATTGACAAAAGGCTCATACGACAGAGAATTCTACGAAGAAATAAAAGAAAGATGGGATAACTTTCCATCGGCGCATTTTAATTTTTAGATGAAAAGTCGATCGTAAAAATCGCCGAAAAATCCCGCACGGATAAAAAAGCCCCGCAAAAAAGCGGGACTTTTTCACATTAACTACATTTTGCTTATTTTTTACGCCACAGTGCGTGGGGATCTAATTAACAACGAGAGACCAGACGCATACTGCCTACCGCAGGCTATAATCTTATTTTTATTGTTTTATATATTTTC
>CAJPOF010000038.1 GCA_905372235.1 uncultured Treponema sp. | reverse complement strand
GTCTTTCGCCACTTTGAAACCGTCTGCAAAAACTGCAATAAGAATACGCAGTTTTAATTACGGACGCGAGACCAGACGCATACCTATATCCTTCTGAGTGTCGTCGTAGGGGAACCACGAAGCCCTAAAGTAACAGTTCGTGTAATCACGCGGTTTGTCCCATGCACCGCCGCGACGAATGCGGAGTGTATCGGTCTCGGCACCAGTATAATCTTTAGGAAGCGAAGCAGGTAATGTCGTAGAAGTCCAATCCCAGCACCACTCATAGACGTTTCCGAGAATGTCATAAAGTCCGTATCCGTTCGGTCTCTTCTTCTTTACTTCATGAGTCTTATTATTTGCGAGTGCGTTTCCATACCATGCAAACTCTTTAAGTTCATTAACATCGCTTGTTTCTGCGTATGGTAGAGATTTTCCACCTCTGGCTGCCCATTCCCACTCAATCTCTGTAGGAAGGCGGAAACCTCTTACATCCATCTTCATGAACGGGATTTTTTTTGCTCCTGCATCGGCAATCGTATAGACGGTAGTAAAACCTGCATCACTGTAGTATGCACAGTCGTTTGCTGTAAATCCTGTAATCTTTTTTGTAAGTTCATTGCAGAATGCTATGCACTGATACCAACTAACTTTCTCAACGGGTCTTTTTTCCTGTACTTCCCCTGCGTCAGGCTCTTTACCTGTTGTTCCATTGAAGTGGCTTGGATTAGTGGTCATAACTTCTTTCCAAAGTTCCTGCGTTACCTGGGTCTCCGCTATTCTGTATGCGGAAATATTCAATGTACGATTGAGAAGTGGGTTATTGTTGATCCCGTTATAAGTAACTTTTTCATCCATTACGGCACCGATACCTTTCATTAAAAAAGATTTGCCGTTTAACTCGTAGCTTTTATCTACGGGCTTGAATGTTACTCTTACAGATGTTACCGCCGTGATTTTTACGCTTGCATTGGAACTTCCGTCCGTGCCGCCTGATTCAAATGTGCCATTGGTAATTGTCCATTTGTCTACTTGGTAATCAGCGTTCTTTGGAGTTGCGGTAAACACAACGGATTTTCCGTGTTCCACTTTATTGCCGCTCGCAAAAGGTTTGCCTTCAAGCGTTACAGAAAGAGTGCCGTCATCGCCGTTAGTATATGTTACCTCATATTTTTTTATCGTCCACTTTGCGTACAATTCGGTGTTTTTGCTTACTGTGTTTACATCAAAATCCCAAGGAGTATCTCCTTCCTTGTTGAACCACCCTCCAAAATCGTAGTTTGCTTTTGTAGGCTCTGTCGGTTTTGAGGCTTTGTTTCCATAGTTGACGCTCTGGTCGGAAGGTACAGGAGTGCCGTCTTTTGCATCGAATCTCACGGTGAATGTCTTTATCGTCCACTTTGCGTACAATTCGGTGTTTTTGCTTACTGTGTCTGTGTCAAAATTCCAAGCAGCGTCTCCGTCTCTGTTGAACCAGTTTGCAAAAGTGTAGCCTTCTTTTGTAGGATCTGTTGCTGGTTTTGAAACTTTATTCCCATTTTCTACTTTCTGTGCTTCAGGTGCAGGCGCTCCGCCATCTACATCAAAAGTTACCGTATATTTGGCCGTTGTAAAACTTACGGTTACCGTTGTTGCTTTTGTGATTTTCACGCTTGCGTTCGTATCTCCCTCAGCACCGCCAGTTTCGAAAGCACCTTCGTTAATAGTCCACTTGTCAACGCTGTAACCGCTCTTAGGGTTTGCGGTAAATACAAGGGTCTTTCCATGTTCAACTTTGTTGCCTGTGGTGAAATTGTTTCCGTCAAGAGTTGCAGAAATAGTTCCTTTTGTATCATCCGCTGAGTTGAAGTTCACCGTGTATTCGTTTTTTGTAAAACTTACGGTTACTGTCGTTGCTTTTGTGATTTTCACGCTTGCTGTCAGGCTTCCGTCTGTGCCACCAGATTCGAATACCCCCCCCCCGGTAATTTTCCATTTGTCAACGCTGTAACCGGTTTCAGGGGCTGCGGTAAACTCAACTATCTTTCCCTCTGTAACTTTTTCGCCGGTGGAAATTCCTTTTCCGTCAACCAATGCAGTAAGATTGCCGTTTGCGCCGTCTACGTTGAATGTTACCGCAAAAGCCTGTGCGTCGCTTGTTACATTCGTTTTGCAACCGATTGTGAACACTGCGGCAAACAGTACCGCTGCCGCGCCAAGGAAGGAAATCGCCTTCCGATTAAAAATTGTCGTCTTCATTTTTACTCCTCATCATAAAGACTTTGAATTACTGGGATTTGCATCCCAACTCACGCATATGTGGCAGAAGCACCAAAAAATTAAGGCTTTGCCACCCGACAAAAACTTTATTTTTAAGTGAGGTAGATGAAACTCCATCGATGGTTCTTCCCTCTCACTTAAACCCTCATTTTTCCCGACTTCTTATGAAATTTTCCAAGAAGTCCGGCATTCGTTTTGTATTTGCAAAACTCGTTCATTCCATCGGCGGCTGAGCGAGACATTGCCGGAAAATAAAAAACGCCCGATGACGGTAAGCTTCCGTTCCGGGCGGTTGATACTAAAAAATATGAATTGTTGTTTTGGAGTGAAAAAAAAATTGCGAAGAATGCGCTTATGCTGTTCGCTGTTCGCTGTTCGCTGTTCGCTGTTCGCTGTTCGCAAAAGATTCTGAACACACAGATTTGCGTGTCAAGTGGTTTTGCGGATTTTCGGAGAATTTTATGTAAGGATTGCGATGCGCATTACATCTTCTCATAACAATCTTGTTATACCATTTGTAAGATAAAGAAACAAGGCATATTATAACGTTTGTTTAAAAATCATCTTAATGTGCCAAAAAGGCGATAGTCCGGCACTTAATGCGGGGACAAGTATTCATTTGACTTCGTTCTGCGGATATCCCGGCAACGTCGGTTTCCACCGGAGTTCACATACAAAAATTATAAAAGCATGCGGAATTCCACATTTCCCTTTTATCACGATTTGCGCAAGTCAAATCGTGTGCCGAAGCTACGACTGATATACGGATTATGGAGAAGTACGACGATTTCGTCATTTTCCGAAAGTCCGCCATTGTCCGACCATTTTTCCTTTTTTTTTAAATATAATTTCAAAAAAAAGTCTTTTTATCACGATTTGCGCAAGTCAAATCGTGTGCTGAAGCTGCGACCAATATACGGATTATGGATAAAGTAGAAAGCTTCGGCATTTGACTTAATCATTCTATTTCATTAATATTGTACCCCACACTCTAAATTGGTGTTGTTGTGTTCACTTGACAATTATTGAGCAGAAATGCTCTTTATGGAGGTTATAAATTGGTCAAAATCAGACTCAAGAGATTCGGTAAACAGAAGCGTCCGTACTACCGTGTCGTAGTTCAGGATTCTCGTAAGCCGCGTGATGGCAAGTGTATCGAAGAAATCGGTACTTTCATGCCTGTCGAGGCGGAAGAGAAGCAGGTGAAAATCGACCTGGAGCGTGCGAATTACTGGATCGGCGTAGGTGCCCAGCCTACCGACATCGTGGCTAAGCTGATGAACATTCAGGCAAAGCAGTCTAAGTAAACCGTCGGAGAACAAAAATGGAAAAAGACCTGATCGAATACATTGCAAAATCATTGGTCGATGATCCATCTGCGGTCTCGGTGACGGAAACTGAAGGCGAAAAGGGAATGGTTCTTCAACTGAAAGTTGCTGAAAAAGACATTGGAAAAGTCATCGGAAAGTATGGGCGAATTGCAAAGGCGATGAGAACCGTGCTTAGCGCATCCTCCACAAAGGACGGAAAACGCTACAGTCTGGACATCGTTGACTAGGACCGATGAACGAAGAAAGGCGGCTTGTCGTTGGATTTGTCCGTTCTCCGCATGGAATTACGGGCGAATTTAAAGTAGAGAGCGCTTCCGGACGTTACGAGCATATCGAGGCTCTCAAGGAAGTGACTTTGAGGAACGGATCTGCGGAGAAGCGCTTTAGTGTGCTTTCTTCTAGAAGCGGAAACGAAACCTTGTACATGAAACTGGCGGACATTGATTCCCCTGAAGATGTGCAGAAGTACAGGAACTGGGAAATTGTGGTGCCGGAAAGATATGCCAACAAACCCGGAAAGGATGAATGGTATATCGAAGACTTGAAAGGCTGTTCCCTTGTGTGGAGCGGCGAGAGAGTGGCAGCTGGAACTGCCCCAATCGCTTCGGATTCAAAAGATGTGGTTGGGACTATCACAGACGTATTGGAAGGCGGAACTGGTTACTTGTTGGAAGTTTCCATTTCCGAGAGTTGCGAATGTCTTTCAGATGAACTGAAACGCACTTCTTCCGGAAAAGCAAGAAAGGTGTTTATCCCCTTGAATTACCGGTACATAAGCGATGTTGATGTTCGCTCAAAGACCGTCCGACTGATGCACCTCTGGATTCTGGAGTAATTCCATGAAATTTACCGTGCTGACCTTATTTCCTGAAATCCTTCGCCCGTATTTTGAGAACTCAATCATGGCGAAAGCGATTGAAAAGGAAATTATCGCCTACGATTTGGTGGACATCAGGGATTTTGCCCTTGATAAGCACCATAAATGTGATGACACTCCCTACGGCGGCGGTGCCGGTCAGCTTATGTTGGCAGAACCGCTGGGCAGGGCTTTGGATAGTGTTGGCGCAAAGCGGAAAAGAGTGATATTTGTCACTCCGAGCGGCGAGCCGTTCACTCAAAAAAAAGCCCTGGAATTAAGTCGCGAAGACGAACTTGTGTTCATTTCCGGAAGATACGAAGGTATCGACCAGAGGATAATCGACATTTACGTGGACGACCAAATTTCAATCGGCGACTACGTTATGTCGAGCGGGGAGGTCGCCAGCATGGTGATGGTGGATGCCATCTACAGGCTGGTAGATGGGGTAATCTCCAGTGACTCCCTTGTCGAGGAAAGTCATAGCGACGGACTTCTTGAATATCCCCAGTATACAAGACCGGAAGTATACAGGGGCATGGCTGTTCCGAAGGAACTTCTTTCGGGGAACCACGAATTGATTCGGAAGTGGAGGCTGAAAAAACGGCTTGAAAATACTTTGCGTGTGCGACCTGACATGATTTGGCAGGCACGCAAATCAGGAGAGCTTAGTTTGGAAGCCCAATTGATGATTGAGGAAATAACAGAGCAGACAGCCTTTAAAAATTCCGTAAAGAAGAAAAAGGCAGCCAACAAACAGCGGCTTTCGTCTGCCGCTCAAGGAGATTTATGATGGATCTTATCAAAGCTATCGAGGAAGGTCAGAAAAGAGCTTTCACAACCGCATTCAGTGTTGGAGATACTGTAAAAGTGTTCTTCAAAATCGTAGAAGGAAAAACGGAACGTATTCAGGTTTTTGAAGGCCTGGTTATTTGCATGAAGAATTCAGGTGCAAGGAAGACATTCACAGTCCGAAAAGAATCCTACGGTATCGGTGTGGAAAGGGTTTTCCCGATGAACAGCCCGCGGGTTGTGAAAGTCGAGATTGTTCGTGCCGGAAAAGTCCGCCGCGCAAAACTCTACTATATCCGAGACAAGATTGGAAAAGGCAAGAAAATCAAGGAACGTCTTGGTGGAGAAGTCGCAAGATTCATTCAGGAACAGAACAAGGCTGCGGATGCCGCCGCACGTGCTTCGGAAGAAGCCGCAAAGGCATCGCAGGGTTCTGAGAACGCTGGCGGAAAATAATTTTTCAAAACTGCTTGATGTCGCATGAAAACCGATGTCGTTTTGCAGACGGCTGCCCTCGTTTCAAAGGCTACGAATTTGCCTTTGAGCGAGGGCGGTTCTGTCTATGTCAGAGTTATAAAAAATCTTGACAATGGAAGATATGTCGTTTCTCTTGGCGGAAAAAGATTTGAGCTTTCTTCCGATGTAAAACTTGAGGAAGGAAAATCTTTTGTCGCAAAAATAAGAATTCAAGATTCGAAAATATTTTTGGTAAGAGAACTTGAATCGGCCGTTCAAAATTCCATCCTTGAGAATATTGAAGGACGTTTTGTCACGGACGGAAGGATTTTGAATCCCGAAATCGTGAAATATTTTGAAAAGTTGGCTCTTTTTCCGGACTATATAAATTACACGCTTTTCCAGACAATGAAATCTTTGGGTATGCCGTTTTCCGCTTCTCTTTTTGCGAAGGTGCGGAAACTTGCCGTCCGTTTTGCGGGGCGGGAGTGCGAGGCTGGAAGCGCGGCTTTTGTTCTTCTTCAGAAGGGAATTGAACCCACCGAGGAGAATCTCTTAAAAATCCTTGGAGACGGAATGTCTGATTCGAATTTCGGAGGAAACTTTGAGGATAAAAAAAAGATGGTCTCGGAAAAGAAAAAATGCGAATCTGAAAAAAATATTTTTATTGAACTTCGAAATTTTTTTTCCTCCATTTTGGAAGGAAGCAATTTTAATGGAAATAAAGAAGGGCTTCTTGCTTTGTTCAACCATTCGGGTTTCAGGAAAAATTCTGACGCAAATTCCGGAACTTGGATAAAAGTTCCGCTTGAGTTCGATTTTGATTCTTCGGGAAAAAAAATCACGCTAAAAGGCGAGATGAATTTTTTTATACTTTCCGAAAGCCTGAAGGCTGAAAAATGTGCCGTAAAAATCGATTTTTTTGAAAAAACATATAGATTTGTGCTATCATTAAAAGAAAGGAAAATTTTTGTCAACGAAGAATTCGATGTTGCCGCTCTTAAAAAAGATTTTCCCGACATGGATTTTGAATACGATTCGTGCGAGACGGGCGGATTTTTTCCCCGTTACGAAAAACCTTTGAAAATCGTGGACGGCTGGGCGTGATTATGGAAGATGTTCGAAAATTGGTCGCCATTCGCTATCCTAGCGATGCGGAATGTCCGTTCATATCTTTGAAGGCAAAGGGGCATCTTGCCGAAAAACTTCTTGATATTGCGGCGGAAAACGAGATTCCTGTTGTGGAAGATGCTTTCCTTTCGGGGATTCTTACGGCGGAGGAAATCGGCGCAAGCATTCCGATTGAGACATGGGAAATCGTTGCGAAAATTTTTGCACATATCGCAAATCTTTGATGTTGGAGAGAACGGCATGGATAAAATGCAATGTGTTGATGTTGCTCAGATTAAGCTTGGTATGATTTTTTCGGCTCCTTTGTTTTTTGAGGACGGCGAAAATATGTTCATTCCGGACAACAAAAAAATCACTCAATATCATCTTGACGTTATAAGGAACTGGAAAGTTCCGCATCTTCTTACCTACGGCGAGGAAGTCATAAGGGCGGAGTCGGACGAAGACGAGGAACTGGAAGAACTTTAGCCGTCCGTTTCAGATTTTGCGCCAAAAACGCTATATATATGCGTTATGGAAAATCTCACAAAATCTTCGGCAAAATGCACGGGAAATCGGGGCGAGGACAAGGCGGCGGATTTTCTTCTGCGCACCGGATACAAAATCGTTTCCAGAAATTTTAGGACAAGGGACGGTGAAATCGATATAATCGCAGAGAACGATGATGTTCTTTGCTTCGTGGAGGTTAAGACATTCCCGAACGGTTCTTTGGACTTGCTTAGGAATGTTTTGGGAAAAAGAAAACGTAAAAGAATAATTAAAACCGCTAAATCTTTTCTTTCAGGACATCGAGAATATATTAACAACTATATTCGATTTGATGTTATTGTGAATGATATGCCTGGTTTGCCGAGTGTCTATCATATAGAGAATGCTTTTGCGGAGCTTTTATGACTTCAACTAGAAAAGAAGCGGCTGGAACACTTGTTCTTGAGGGAGAGGGAGAACTTTCCCCGCGCCTCATGGAATTGAGGCTAAAAATTCATGACGAGGAATATTTAAACAATGCGATTCAGCGGATTGCCCAGGTAATCAGCAAAAAACTTGTTGAAAATCCTGAGGAACTGCAGATTCGGGACTGAGTTTTTTCACTGCCGAATGAAGGCATTTTTTATTAATCGAGTAAACTCAAAGCCGTACAAATGGCACGCCTTTGAGTTTATACAAGTTTGCTTTTTTTAGCAAACTTGTATATTTTATGCACGTTCTCGCTTCGCTATGAACGTGCGGTAAAAAGTCAATCGAAAGTTGAAACTTTCTTCTTGACTTTTTATTAGTAGAGTAAACTCAAAGCCGTACAAATGGCACGTCTTTTGGGTTTGCTCAAGTTTGCTTTTTTTAGCAAACTTGTATATTGGGAGAAAAAATCTTATGGATAAAAAACGTAATCGCAGGCATCGCCCATGGAGCGGCGAAAAAGGCGGCAAAAACGCTAAAAAACAAGATGCGCATAAAAAGCCGGAATTCAAATATGTCCCAAAGGAAGACATTGCGTCAGTTCAAAAGAAAAATCAGTCAATCCGGGAATTTAAATCTCGCGAGGTAATTTGCCCTATATGTTCCGAAGTTATAACCGACATGGCAAGCGCGATGACGGACAAGGCTACGGGAAAACCTATGCATTTTGAATGCGTGATGGAAAGGCTTTCAGAGACGGAGCGTTTGGAGCAGAATGAGAAAATCTGCTACATAGGACAGGGACGTTTTGGAGTCCTGTACTTTGAAAATCCTAGAGACCAAAAGAATTTTACGATAAAAAAAGTAATCGACTGGGAAGAAAAGGATAAACGAGGTCCTTGGCGCGATGAGTTGAGCGGTCTATTCAGTCAGGTTGAATAGCGTTTTTATGTTGCCGTCAACAATTTCGCTTAGTTCTTCGCATGAAATTCCCCGGATATTTGCTATGAACCTGTATGTATGTTCCACGTTCAGGGGCGAGTTTATTTTTCCTCTGAAAGGAACAGGCGAAAGGTAGGGGGAATCCGTCTCGCAAAGGATTTTTTCATCCGGGACGGTTCTTATAAGAGCGTTCATTTCTTCCGCCTTGCTTTTTTTTGTGTACGTTACAGAGCCGCTGAAACTTATGTGCCAGCCCAAATCCAAAAATGCCCTCGCTTCTTTTTCGCCGTACGAATAGCAGTGGATTATTCCTTTGTGATAGCCGACCTCTTTTATGCAGTCCAGCGTGTCTTCGAATGCGTCGCGCGAATGTATTATCGCAGGGATGCCAAGTTCCTTTGCGTATTCCAGCTGCATCAGCATAAGTTCTTTTTCGCCGTCGTAGATTTCTTTGTCAAAGTCACTTTCGCATCTTCCGTCCGCACCGTTCGGATTCCAATGATGGTCAAGCCCGAATTCGCCGAGTGCGATGATTTTTCTGTGTAAGAAGCCGTCATTTTTTGCTTCCGAAAGAGCGATGTTTTGTTTCAGAATATTGAATCTTTGCCGGCGGTTTTTTATGTCATCGATTCCCGGCCAAATTCCTGCGGAAAACCATAAAAATGAGCGGGCTTTTTCTTGCAAAGCGGAATCTTTTATCTGCATTATGGAATTTTCAACACATTCTTCGCGGTGAATAAGGTCGTCGCATTCCGTTCCGATGTCAAGTCCGAAAAAGCAATCCCGTTCAGCCATTTTTGAAAGAATCTCGGAACCGTTGGCAAGTTTTTCTTTCTGGTTTAAGTCCGTTGTATGTTCAAAATGAAAATGCGTGTCTGAAAACATGGGCTAAGTATAGTGAATAATTATTTCCGTGTCGAATGGCTGATTTCGCCTTTCCGCTTTTGAAATAAAATGTTGTATATGCTATTATAAATTTAAAAACAAGATTCCAATGCGATTTGGAGGACTTTCCATGCAAAAAAATAGGCAGAGAATAGCGGCTGAGCTTGTTGTTGATATTGGCGGGTGCGGAGCGGTTTTTCCGTTCATATAAGAGAATAGATGCCGTTTCCGGAAATGTTTTTGGCTTAACGGAAAATCCGTCTTTTGAGGTGTATGATGAGACTTATAAAACATACTTTATCATGGAAACTTTTTTCAGTGTTTTTCCCTTCGATAATGGCTTTTCTTGTTTTCTGTTATTTTTTTCTGGGTTACAAGAACAGCAAGGACCTTACGGAGGCAATAGATCACGAACTTAGGATAATTGCATCCGGCGTTGTTGTTGCAATAGAGGATTTTCCGCTGGATTCGGTTGCGAACGAAAATCGCGGAAAAAAAGACTTTTCAGATTTGAGCGATAAATTGCTGAAAATCCACAATTCCACGGATTCATTCAATATAAGTCTTATAAAAAAGGAAAAAGGCGGAGCGACGGTGTTTTTAAGTTCTCGTGAAATTAAAAACGGAACATTCAAGTCTTCCTACGCTTTTAGCCCAGTACCTGAGGCTTTGTCAAAAGCGTTGACGGAAAACGTCCAGGCTTTTACAGTCCGTCCATATGTCGGAAAGTTCGGAAAAGTGCTTTCGCTTTTTACACCCGTAAACACTTCGGACAAGGAGAACGCATATTTTATCGGAATTGATTACGACTGCCTTGGAAGAAAAGAGCAGCTTACTATTTCCGTGTGGCTTACAATCATTCCGGTTTTTCTCTTCTGCATGGGCTGCCTTGCTGTGGTGATTTTTCTTGTCAAAGTGTTTTTTGTGAATCCTTTGAAAAAACTTAAAGGAAATCTTGACGAAATCGGTTCGGGCGAGGCGGATTTATGCATGAGGCTTCCTGTAAGGAGCGACGACGAGATTTCCGATACGGCAGCTTCGTTCAACAAATTTATAGAGCGGTTGAATCTTATAACAATCGATCTAAAAAAGCACGCAGTTGAAGCGTCGTTTGTCGAAAAGAACCTTGTTGCCGCTTCAAAGGAAATGTCTGCGTCCGTTACGCAGATTCACGGAAACACGGTAGCGATTTCAAAATCCATGGAAAATCTTAACAGAAATGCGGTTGAGACTAATTCATTGGGCGAAGAAATTATTACGATTATAAAAAGCCTTGCACACGTCGTAAGGCGAGAAGGCGAGGCGAGCGAAATTTTTACAAATTCCACAGATGAGATGGTTCAAAGCGTGATGCGGATTTCAACTGAAATGGACAAGGCGGAACTTCTTTCCGAAACGCTGGCGTCAAAGTCCGAAGCCGGAATACAACGAATGAATGAGACGGAAAAACTCGTCTCTGACATAAACACAAGAATTCAGTCGATAGGTGCATACGTAAAAATCATAAACGACATTTCCGAAAAGACGAATATGCTCGCGATGAATGCGGCGATTGAGGCGGCTCATGCGGGCGAGGCGGGAAAAGGATTTTCCGTTGTGGCGGGTGAAATAAGGAATCTTGCCGATAAGTCCAAAAAGAACGCGCACCTTATAGTTGATTCGTTGAGCGATGTTATAGAACGCACGGGAACTGCCACGAGTCTTGCGCAGGAGACAAAGGAGTCGTTTTCCATTATTGATGATGGCGTTCATCAAGGCGTAAATGCATTTTCTTCTATAAGAGAACATGCCGAAGCAGTCTCGACGGCGGCTCTTTCGATAAAAAACGCCCTTGAAAATCTCAGAAAACAGCAGCAGAGAGTAAAGGAAAGTTCCGAAAAGTTGGAGGATGTCTCTTCCGCCCTGACGCTTACCGGAAATCAGATGGAAAAACTTTCTTCAGAAGTTACCGCCGACATGGGCGACATCGTGGTCGGCATGGACGAAATAGAAAAAGCCCAGCTTGCGGTTGCAGAAGAATCCGCCAAGGTAAGTTCCCTGACAAGCGCAATCCGAATGCAGATGGATAAGTTCAAAACCGAATAGATTTTCACCGTTCTTTTTATGTAAAATATGCGTCGCCTTTGACAAGGGTGGGGGAGTTAGGCTATCATCAGAAAAAATAGCGAATTATGTTTTGAGTTCTCAGACGTGGATATCCGTTTATGATTTTTTCTCAAAATGATAATACGCAGTTTTTAGGAAAAACGGAGAATTTTATTTAAGGAGTTTTTATGAAAAAAACTATTTTGGCATTTCTTTCGGTTTTAATTGGTTTTTGTGCATTTTCGCAAACGAAAAACGAAAAAATTCTTGTCGCTTATTTTTCGAACACCGGCAACACTGAACGGGTTGCGAAAAAGGCGGCGGAAATCTTGAAAGCGGACGTGTTTCAAATAATTCCGGAAAAGCCTTACACTGCCGAGGACTTGAATTGGCGGAACAGCAAAAGCAGGGTTACGCTCGAAGGGAAAAACGAAAACGCCCGTCCGGCAATCGCAAAAAAAACTGACATCTCTGGATACGATACAATCGTAGTCGCCTATCCGATATGGTGGGGAAAAGCGCCCAAAATAATGTCGACATTCATCGAAAGCTATGATTTTTCAGGTAAAAAAATCGTTCCGATTTGCACTTCTCATTCCAGCGGATTCGGGAAAAGTGATTTTCAATTGCGCGCCCTTGCAAAAAACGCTATGTGGAAAAACGGAAAACGTTTCGGCGCCAAATTTTCCGAATCGGAATTGAGAAAATTTTTAGAGGAAATAAACAAATAATTTTCATTTTTACAAGGAGATTTTTATGAAAAAAATCAATATTGTTGAATTTATAAAGAAAGCGGATTTTGTTCTTGTGTTTATCTTGGCGATTTTGGGAATCGTTTCTCTTGTCGTGTCTCTGATAAGCAATTATTTTCCCTTTCCAAGACACAGAAGCGAACCTCAGATGCCTTTCATCGTCGATGAAAAAGTCGAGATAAAGGAATATGTCGAGTTCGACAAAAAGATAAAAGACGTTTATGTGTTTGCGGTGAAAAGTTCGGGCGTAAGAGCCGAGGATTCTTCCGCTTCCGCCAAAGAATATTCCGCTTCATATTTCAATGCTCTCGGAAAAAGCATGGGCGATGACGGCATAACGAATTTCGTTTTTGTAAGACCCGGAAAAGGCGAGCAAAAACTTTTTTCGAAAAATGTCTACATATACAAACATCATTTTTTATTTGAAGCCGAACGGGAAAACTTGATGTACGCTCCCGACTGCAATGTCTACGCTGTTGTAAAGTCCGACACGAACAATGACAAGTTTGTTGACAGCAAGGATGATGTGAGCCTCTTCGTCTCGGATTACGATGGAACTAACCTTATGGAAATTTCTTCTTCCATAGTCGAATTTGAATCTATTGACAGGAATCACTTTATGTTCTCCGAATACGACGGAAAAATGCTTTCGTATTATGTGTACGATTGCGATACGCACAAAAAGAATGTCTTAAAAACGGTGGAACAGGATATTTCTGAAAAAAAGATTGCGCTCTATTGATTCGTTTAATCCGCTTTGCGTTTTAAACTTGATGCAAAAAATGCGTTTAGGTTCAAAACGCAAGCAAAAACATTTTGAGTGCAGACGCGCTCATCGTACCGGTAATTTTTTCGGGACTTTTACAGCATGACTTTGCTTGAAAAATATTACAACAAATTCAATGAAGACCACAGGCTTACGACCCGCCACGGAATAGTAGAATTTTCTACATCGCTTAGTTTTATCCGCAGGGTCATAGGCGGAAGAAAAAAATTAAAAATCCTTGACTTGGGCTGCGGAACGGGTCGCTATTCCATTGAATTGTGCCGAGACTCGCACGATGTTACCGCAGTCGAGCTGGTGCTTCGGAATCTTGAAGTTCTGCGTTCCAAGCACGAAAACATAAAAACTTGGAACGGCAATGCGCTTAATCTTCATTTTCTTGATGACGGCGTTTTTGACATCGTAATAATGTTCGGTCCTATGTACCATCTTCACACACAGGAAGAACGGCTTGTGGCGTTCTCGGAAGCGAAGCGTGTTTTAAAATCCGACGGGCATATTTTTGCCTCTTACATAATGAACGAATATGCCGTCATAAAATATTGCTTCGGCGAAGGAAAAATCGAAGAATGTCTTTTGAACGGCTCTCTGACGGAAGATTTTCATTGCGTAACAAAAGAAAACGATCTTTATTCCTATTTGCGCATAAGCGACATAGACGAACTGAACTTGAAATCCGGACTGAAAAGCGTAATGCGATTTGCTCAAGACGGACCTGCCGACTATATGAGACGGGAACTGAACGCCATGAGCGAAAAAACTTTTTCCACTTTCCTTAAATATCATCTTTCCACGTGCGAAATGCCCGAACTCTTGGGCGCGTCCAGCCATGTCGTAGATGTCCTTCAAAAATAATTTTTCCCCGCCTTTCCGCTTTTCGTTTTATTTTAATTTTCCCCTGACCGTGATAATTTTTCAAAAAAAATGAGCTTCTTAGGGCTTACGCATGAAAAATGTATACACAGAAAAGAGACGTAGTATAAAATAAAAAAGGCAGAATGCGAGGCAGCGGCAATGCCGCCGAGCCGCTCTGACCGATGGCAAGCAAGATTTCGAAGAAATTTTGCGCAGTCCGACTCCAATTACGGTCAGCCGCGGTGAACGGCAGGGCTGCTGCCGGGAGTGCAGCCGTTTTTTTTACGGTAAAGGTTATTTTTTTGAATATAGATTATTACGCATAAGCCCTGATGAGACTTTCCGGTAGCCTTGAAAAAATATTCCGCTTGGGTTATTCTTAACGCCACGCTTAAAGCGTTTCGGTCTCTGCGGAAAAATCCGTGCCGACCATTCAAAATCATAAAGAGGAAACATCATATGGACAAAACTTTTTTGGATTTTCCGATTTTTGTCCTTTTCTTCCATCCTTGAGTTTGCTTTGCAGGCTTAAAACACTTAGGAGTAAAAAAATGGAAAACAAACAGAAAGATTCGCACGCTTGTACCATGGAAAAGATAATCTCGCTTTGTAAAAGACGCGGATTTGTTTATCAGGCTTCTGAAATTTACGGCGGACAAGCTGGAGCTTGGGATTACGGACCGCTCGGCGTGGACTTCAAACGAAACATTCAGAATGCATGGTGGCATTACATGATTCAGCTTCACGACGATGTGGTCGGTCTTGATTCTGCGATATTCCAGCACCACACCACTTGGAAGGCTTCCGGACACGTTGACCATTTTTCCGACCCTATGGTCGACTGCCTTGAATGTAACGCCCGCCATCGCGCCGACAAAATGATAGAGGATTTTTCTGCGGCAAATCCCGACAAAGCGCCTTCAAAACCCGTGGACACTATGAGCCACGACGAAATGAAAGTTTTCATCGACGAAAACATAAATTGTCCCACCTGCGGTTCAAAAAACCGAAAATATACGGCTGTGCGGGAATTCAATCTTATGTTCAAGACGTATCAAGGTCCGATTTCCGACGATTCCCATCTGATTTATCTGCGACCTGAAACTTGTCAGGGAATCTTCACTGATTTTAAAAGCATAGTTCAGTCAAACAGAATGAAAATTCCGTTTGGGGTGGCGCAGGTCGGAAAATCGTTCCGAAACGAAATCATATTCAAGAATTTCATTTTCAGGACGTGCGAATTCGAGCAGATGGAAATGGAATATTTCTGCAAACCCGGAACTGAGGACGAAACGTTTGCCCGCTGGAGAAAGGAGCGATGGGCGTTTTATCTGAAGTACGGAATCCCCGAAAATCAGCTAAAATGGCATCATCACGACAAACTTGCTCACTACGCAAAGGATGCGTACGACATCACGTACAATTTTCCGATTGGTTTTGAGGAAATCGAAGGAATCCATTCAAGGACGGACTTTGATCTTTCCCAGCACCAGACTTATTCCAAAAAGGATATGTCATACATCGACCAGGAAGACGGAAACAACCGCTACATTCCTTATGTTGTGGAAACGTCTGCCGGTCTGAACAGAAACTTCCTCATGTTCCTTTGCGAGGCTTACGAGGAAGAAAACGTCGGAACTGACGGAAACGAGGATTACAGAACGGTTCTGCATCTTCATCCTCGTCTTTCTCCGATAACGGTAGCCGTGCTTCCTCTGATGAAAAAAGACGGGCTTTCCGAAAAGGCAAAGGAAATTCAGCATCTTCTTAAAGAAGATTTTGTAACGGATTTTGATACGTCCGGAACTGTTGGAAAACGTTATCGCCGGCAGGACGAGGTTGGAACTCCGTTCTGCATAACCGTCGACTACGACACGATTCAGGAAAACAAGGACGACGGAAGCAAAAATGAACTTTTCAACACTGTTACGGTCCGATTCCGTGATTCGATGAAGCAGGAACGAATTTCCATAGATGAACTTGTTCCATTTATCCAAAAGGCAATCAGAGATTATAAACCCGTCGAGCGTAAAGACAGATAGGCGGCTTTGAAGACGGCGTTTTTCGCTCTTTCGGATTTTTGAAAAGTGCGGCGATTTTCAGGCGTTGTGCGTCATCTAAATCGGAAAGTTTTTGAAAAATGTCGTTTGCTTGGAGGCAAACTATGGAATATGTGCGTCTAGGAAAATCCAATCTGATGATATCCAGAGTGGCGATGGGAACTTCTTCGCTTGAAAAACTTTGTTCAGATTCAAAAAGCTATGAGCTGGTGCGAACAGCATATGAGCAGGGAATAAATTTTTTTGACACTTCCAGAAAAATGCCCGATTGCGAAAAACTTTTGGGCGAGGCTTTGGGTGATATCCGGGAAAACGTTATTATTGCGACAAAGACAAACGCCCAAAGCGGTTCCGAGGTGCTTTCCGATTTTGAGGAAAGCCTAAATTCAATGAAATGCGACGCAATCGAGCTTTTCCAGTATGAGACGGATTCCTTTCTACCTGAAAAAAATGGAGTTGACGGAATATTTTCTTCACTTACAAGGCTCAAGGACGAGGGAAAATGCCGTGCGATAGGCATCTCTACGCAGAATTTGGATGTTGCCGAAAAGGCTATAAACTCGGGGCTTTATGATACAATCCAGTTTCCGTTCAGCATGATTTCAAGCGAAAAGACAATCGCCCTTGTAAAACTTTGCGAAGAGAATGACATAGGTTTTGTTGCAATGCAGCCTCTTTGCGGGGGTGTGGTGGACAACATTCCGCTTGCGTTCGGATTTTTGCGCCAGTACGAAAATGTGATTCCTCTTTGGAGGGTAAAGACTTCGGAAGAACTAAACCCGATTCTTTATTTTAACGAACATCCGCCTGTAATCGATGAAAAATTCAAGGAAGACGTAGAGCGGCTTCGTATGTTTTTCAATTAACGTTACGGACAAAAATATTTTTCGGACTTTGTTTAGGAAAACTCGCTTAAATCGACATTTGAAAATCCGTTCGAATCTTCTGTTTCCACCGCTTGCTCAAGAATCTTGCTTTCCATCGCAGTTTCTGTCATTCGTGCGTTTTGTTTTTCTTCTTCCGCTTTTTCCTGAATCTTCAGGTTTTTTACGACATCCGCCTGCTCTTCTTTTGTAAGAACCCGAACGATTTTATTCGGACCGTCGTCGGTCTGCACTGTCTTTGGTGAGCTGTCAGATTCCCTTTCATTAAGCAGCTGAACGATTGGATTCTGCGGCTTGTTCGGCGTTACATCCGAGACTATCGCGATTTTTCCGTTGTTCAGATAGACATACACGCCTATCGGATAAAGAGAAAGGCTGTAAAGAAGCGCCTTTATTACGTTCGGATCGTACTGCTTGTTTGGATTTTGAAGCATCTCAATCATCGCATCGTATGTGGTTCGCTCGGATTTGTGCGGTCTTGGGGCCGAGATTGCCTCGAACGAACATGCGACTGATATTATTTTCCCGTACGGCGAGATTTTGTCTCCTTGGATTCCTCGTGGATAGCCCAATCCGTTTTCTTTTTCGTGGTGGTCAAGCACTCCCAACAGTATTGAATTTGGAAAATCAAGTTCTTTCAGTATGTTGCACCCAAGAATCGGATGCATAGAAATCTGTCTTTTTTCGGTTGCCGTAAGAGCCTTGTCGGTAAGGTAAAGTTGAGGCGGAATCCTGAGCATTCCGATTTCGTGAAGTATGGATGTGATTCCCAGTTCGACAATCTTTGAAAGCGGAAAATGAAGTTCAATCGCGATTGTTATGGCAAGCACCGTGGAACGCATGGAGTGAACCACCAAAAAATTCTTGCTTCGTGCTTCCGCCGATGGAGAAATTCTTAGCACGAAACGTTTGTTCTCTTTTATGAAAATACACAGTTTTTGTACGGTTTCCGTCATTTCTTTAAGATTTATTTTTTTGTGGGTGGCGTAATAAGTGTACACGGAATTTATGTATTTCATGTATTCTTCGTACACTTTTTGGACGGATTCATATCGGAGTCTCTCCGATGAACTTTGGATTTTTGAACTTTCGTCCATCGCTTCTTTTATTATTGCGTGGTGTTCGGGAACAGGTTCGTCTTCTGCTTCGGGATTTTTTTCTTCCGCAGAATTCGCTTCCAAATTTTCTTCAGATTCGATGCCTTCATTTTGTTCTTCTTCGTCTTTTCCTATACAGATAAAACCTTCGTACGAACATTCTTTAAATTCCCAAGTTTTGAGGGCTTTTATTACGTATTCGGGAACTCCGGCTGTCGCAGGAACAACGACGAACATATTATCCAGCAAAAGGTCGCCGGAAAAAGCCATGTCGGGATTTAACTCATCGTTGCTGATTGTTGTACTCATCTTACAATACTCCACTATCAAGTATCGGCGCATTTGAAAACTTTCTTTAATTTATAGACGAATATGCGCGAGCCTTGAAAAAAAATCCGCCATCAAAAGGATATTCGGATTTCCGAGGCTAACAAATTTGTATAGTTTTTGCAATCCGATTGAAAAAGCATGGCGTTTCCGTTTTGAAAAACAACGGCGTGTTTTATCCGGATATTTTTTCCGATGGGGAAAAACATAATATAGAGTGAAAAACCGGATTTTATAAGCGATGTTTGCCGAACGTAAAACTCGGCGGTTAAAGAGGCAGCCTTATTATGGCTACCGAAGTTATACCTTCTGCAAAAAAAAGTTTTCAAAAATGTACAGTTTTACTCAAATCTTTTTTCCCGGATTTCACTTTGCTTCAGGTTAAAATCCCTAGGCTTAAATCCGCTCTCTCATTGACATTCCGTGTGAATAAATATACATTTTGAAGTATAAATATTCAAAAACTATTCAGAGGTTCATTATGGGAAAAGACAAGGTTGTTTTGGCATATTCGGGCGGACTTGATACCACGGTGATAATTCCATGGCTAAAAGAAAACTACGATTACGATGTGATTGCCGTCTGCATCGATTTGGGGCAGGGCGATGATTGGGAGGCGATAAAAAATCGTGCCTTGAAAACAGGAGCTGCCGCCTGCTACGTAGTCGATGCCCGCGAGGAATACATCGAGGAATACATATGGCCTGCGTTGAAAGCGAACGCAGTCTATGAAGACGAATATCTTCTTGGAACTTCCACGGCTCGTCCGCTCATCGGAAAAATCCTTGTGGAATATGCGCGGCAGGAAGGCGCAAGCGCAATCTGCCACGGAGCTACTGGCAAGGGAAACGATCAGGTTCGCTTCGAACTTGCGATAAAAGCATTCGCCCCGGACCTCAAAGTGATTGCCGCATGGCGGGATGACAAATGGAACATGGACAGTCGGGAGGCTGAAATAAAATTCCTTGAAGACAGGAATCTTGAAGTTCCGATGAAAAAAGACCAGTCCTATTCAAGGGACGAAAACGTATGGCATCTTAGCCACGAAGGGTTGGAACTTGAAAAAACGGAGAACGAACCGAACTTCGCCCATATGCTGAAGAACACCGTCGTTCCTGAGAATGCTTCTGATGACGGCGAATACGTTACCGTCGATTTTGAAAACGGTATTCCCATAGGTCTGAATGGGAAAAAAATGTCCGCTCTTTCCTTGCTGAATGAACTTAATAAAATCGGCGGACGAAACGGAGTCGGAATTGCCGATATCTGCGAAAATCGCTGCGTCGGAATGAAAAGTCGGGGCGTTTACGAAACTCCGGGCGGCGCAATCCTTTACTTTGCCCACAGGATGATGGATCACATTTGTCTTGATAGGGATACTTACCATTTCAAACAGCAGATTGCGCTCAAGATGGCTGAACTTATCTATGATGGAAAGTGGTTTACTCCGCTCATGGATTCATGCATGGCTTTTGTTGATAAGGCGGAAGAAAACGTTACTGGCTGGGCAAAAGTGAAGCTTGTAAAAGGTGCGATACGGGGCGCAGGTTCCGGCTCGGATTTCAGCCTTTACAACGAATCGATAGCTTCGTTCACGACCGGGGAACTTTACGACCACAAGGATGCAGAAGGTTTTATAACATTGTTCGGGCTTCCGCTAAAAATTCGAGCCATGATGGAATCTAAAGTTGGAGTTTCCAAATTTCCAAAATATTCCAAATCTCTAAAAAAGCGTCCGACAGAATAGATTTGTGAGAATGCAAACTTGAAAATACTTTCAAGTTTTGTATGCCGAAAATCTCGCACCGTCCACCGTTCTAAATTCTTTTTATAGGATTTAGAACGGTGGATTTTTTTATGGAAAAAATAGAATATTTTTTTCTAAGGCAGGCTTTATTTCTATATGGAGAATACCGGCTTCCGGCAAAGTCCGCATATTGTTCGATGACCCTTGGTTCGTTTCTTTTGACCCTCGGTATCACGGGAATGACCCTTGGTTAATTTTTGATGACCCTCGGTTAATTCGTTCAAAAACGGGTTTACAGCCTGTAAAAACGACCTATACTTTCTGTAACGTTGCTTTTAGCAAATGGTGGATTCAAAGTTATTACTGTTCGCATATAGTGTGGCGTTCATGGGTTCATGCGGACATAAGATATGATTTTTCCGGTCCTGCACCTTTGGTAT
Organism: uncultured Treponema sp.; assembly: GCA_905372235.1. Lineage (GTDB taxonomy): Bacteria > Spirochaetota > Spirochaetia > Treponematales > Treponemataceae > Treponema_D. The sequence continues at coordinate 1,766 of CAJPOF010000038.1, read as the reverse complement.
CACCGGGAATGTTCGAATTAGCAGGCAATAAAAGAATAATTAAGGAATACACTAATTACTAGGCGAAAGGAGTATTTTATGAAGAGCAGGAACATAATTTTATTGCTTATATTGTCAACAGTTCTTTCAGGATGCAGTGCCTTTTACTATGGCGATGACAATGCGAACTCTCACATCAAGGCAAAGAAAAGCATGGCTTCGTTTTCTCACCTGAATGATCCGATTGTAATAACAATGCCTGTATGGAACTACAAATGGCTTTTTGGAAACAAGAATACTTATCCCATGACAATACTTGAAGGCGACATATTTGTGGTCTATGATTGGGAAAATGAGACCATACACGATTGGGCGTTTTTTGAGGGAGAACACGGACTTTCAAACTGGCGGGCGGTAGAAATGGGAAATCCTGTGAAATACTACGATGCAGGTCAATTCTCTCGTCTGATAGGTTGCCTTAACCCTCAGGATGGGAAAATTTCTGTGTACTCAAACCCGTTTCATGGGACATTCTCGAACCTGAACAATAACATGAAAAACAAGAGCGAGTACGGAATCATAATCACTCACTCATATGAAAATGGGTACAATATTGATAATATAAATGCGTTTAGCACTAAAGATAATACCGTAAATAAGGATACTTTGAAAATTAAAATTTCATCCGGAGCAGGAAATCAAAGTACGCCGGTTCCTGACGAGGATGGAAATTTTTGGTATGGATATGCATATGACGGGAAATCTTGGGCATCAAAGATTGACTTGAAAAATAACATAAAAACAGAATACCTCATCTGTGATTTGGACATGTCTGATCCTTATGAGGATATATTTGTTGTGAAACTTGTGTGGAAAGACTACGTTTTTCTAGCTGATACTTCCGGAGAGTCTTATGGAAAACTCCTTATAAAACATAAGGATAACATGGATTTGCCGGCTGAGTATGTGGACTTTCCTAAAGTCGAAAAAGAAGGCGGAACCTTTATTGGCCGTGGAATGATACTTAATGACGAGCCGTATTTTCTTTTCAGGACAGATAAGATTGATGTGGATGTTTTGTATAAATACGACGTGCTGTCTAAGAAGTTCATCTATGAAAACGAAATACATTTTGACTACACGGAAACAATATATACCAGAGGCTCAAGGCTTTATATGATTTGCTCTCGTAGGATAGAAAATTTTAAATGTACGTACTACGATATTGACACAAAAAAGATGGGAAGTGTAAAAGCTTTGACCTTTGATGAAATTGTAGGAGGAAAAAAATAGCAATTTAATTATCAATAAAATATTTAGATTGTTTTTGCGGGCGTTTTTTCGCATATTGTTAGATGACCCTTGGTTCGTTTCTTTTGACCCTTGGTTAATTTTTGATGACCCTCGGTTAATTCGTTCAAAAACGGGTTTACAGAACAGAATTGATTGGTTTATGATGTTTGTAAGATTTTTAGGAACTGTTCAAGAGGTTCAGTTTTTGGAGGTTTCTTTGATTTTAATTACGATGTTTTGAATTGAGTCATGTGTAAATAAGAACTTAATTTAAAACTCGCTGGCGTGTCTAAAATGTAACCGATTTTTAGACACGTTCTTGTTCTTTGACATTAAAAATGTGTTCTGAAATAAAAAGTGATACAAAAACGTAATTTGAAAGACGTTTTTTGCTGGTCGGATTTGTTGAAATCTGGCGAAACTGAAAACGCCTTTTTAAGAAAAAAGTTTTATAGTAAAAAACGTTAAATAAAAAACATAGAAAAATAATTTAA